>NZ_JBIAXC010000017.1:0-155941 GCF_042896295.1 Kitasatospora sp. NPDC001309
GGCTCCCAGTAGACGACTGGGTTGATAGGCCGGATATGGAAGCCCTGTAAGGGGTGGAGTTGACCGGTACTAATAGGCCGAGGGCTTGTCCTCAGTTGCTCGCGTCCACTGTGTTGTTCTGAAACAACGACCCCGACCCGGGGAGAAGTTCACGGGTTGGTGCGGTTGACAGTTTCATAGTGTTTCGGTGGTCATAGCGTGAGGGAAACGCCCGGTTACATTCCGAACCCGGAAGCTAAGCCTCACAGCGCCGATGGTACTGCAGGGGGGACCCTGTGGGAGAGTAGGACGCCGCCGAACAATCATTCAGAAAAGCCCCCGCCGGGTGAACCGGGCGGGGGCTCTTCTGTTGTAGGGTCAACGTGCATTGTCGTGACACAGGACAGGAGGACCCGGGTGGAGGTCCAGGAGACGCGGGTCCAGACCGATCGCGTCCTCACCATCCCCAACCTGCTGAGCATGGGCCGGCTGGTCGGTGTTCCGGTTTTTCTCTGGCTCATTCTGTGGCCCGTCTTCGGCGGGCCGAAGAACGACGGGTGGGCGCTGCTGATCCTGATGCTCAGCGGAATCAGCGACTACCTGGACGGAAAGCTCGCCAGGCGGTGGGGGCAGATCAGCCGGGTGGGGCAGCTGCTGGATCCGCTGGCCGACCGGCTCTATGTGCTGTCCACGCTCGTCGGATTGACGTGGCGTGAGTTCCTGCCGTGGTGGGTGACGGCGATTCTGCTGGCCCGTGAGGTCTTCATCGCCTCGTTGCTGCCCATTCTGAACCGGCACGGTTACGGGCCGCTCCAGACGAGTTTCCTCGGCAAGGCCGCGACCTTCAATCTGATGTACGCGTTTCCGCTTCTCCTGCTCGGCGGCATCGACAGCTGGATCGCGCGGCCGGCCGAGGTGGTGAGCTGGGCCTTCATCTGGTGGGGGACCACGCTGTACTGGTGGTCGGCGATCCTTTACGCGGTGCAGGCGCGGCAGATCATCAAGGCGGGTCCCGCGGGCTCGGCGTCCACAGTCTGAGACGTGATCTGAGAGAAGTCCCACGCCGTCCCGGTGCGTCGGACGATACCTTCCGGGTAGAGAACCCTCTGGAACGGTTTGATGGACCTGCAGGTCCACCACCGCGAAGGAGGACGCACCCGTAATGAAAGCCGTAGTAATGGCAGGGGGCGAGGGCACCCGACTCCGCCCGATGACCTCCAGCATGCCGAAGCCGCTGCTTCCGGTCGCGAATATGCCGATCATGGAGCACGTGCTTCGGCTGCTGAAGCGGCACGGCCTCTCCGACACCGTCGTCACCGTGCAGTTCCTGGCGTCACTCGTCAAGAACTACTTCGGTGACGGCGAGGAACTGGGCATGCACCTCACGTATGCCCATGAGGAGACGCCACTAGGCACTGCGGGGAGTGTCAAGAACGCCGAGGACGCGCTCAAGGACGACTCCTTTCTGGTGATCTCCGGTGACGCGCTGACCGACTTCAATCTCTCCGAATTGATCGACTTTCACCGCAGTAAGAACGCACTGGTCACGGTCTGTCTCACCAGGGTGCCGAATCCCCTGGAGTTCGGAATCACGATCACCGACGAGGACGGCCGGGTCGAGCGCTTCCTGGAGAAGCCGACCTGGGGCCAGGTCTTTTCCGACACGGTGAACACCGGTATCTACGTGATGGAGCCGGAGGTCTTCGACTACGTCGCCGCGGGTGAGTCCGTGGACTGGTCGAGTGACGTCTTCCCGCAGCTGTTGAAGGAGGGCAAGCGGGTCTACGGCTACGTCGCCGAGGGCTACTGGGAGGACGTGGGCACCCACGAGAGCTACGGCAAGGCCCAGGCGGACGTCCTGGAGGGCAAGGTCGAGGTCGAGCTCGACGGCTTCGAGATCTCGCCGGGCGTCTGGGTGGCCGAAGGGGCGGAGGTGGACCCGGAGGCGGTGCTGCGCGGGCCGCTGTACATCGGGGACTACGCCAAGGTCGAGGCCGGCGTGGAGATCCGCGAGCACACCGTGCTGGGCAGCAACGTGGTGGTCAAGCGCGGCGCCTTCCTGCACAAGACGGTGGTGCACGACAACGTCTACGTCGGACCGCAGAGCAATCTGCGCGGCTGCGTGGTCGGCAAGAACACCGATGTGATGCGGGCCGCGCGGATCGAGGACGGCGCGGTGATCGGGGACGAGTGCCTGATCGGCGAGGAGTCGATCATCGGGGCCAACGTCCGGGTCTACCCGTTCAAGACCATCGAGGCCGGCGCCGTCGTCAACACCTCGGTGATCTGGGAGTCGCGCGGCCAGGAGCACCTCTTCGGGCTCCGCGGCGTCTCCGGCATCCTCAACGTCGAGATCACCCCGGAGCTGGCCGTGCGGCTGGCGGGCGCGTACGCCACGACCTTGAAGAAGGGGGCCACCGTCACCATTGCGCGTGACCACTCGCGTGGTGCCCGTGCGCTCAAACGGGCGATGATCTCGGCGCTGCAGACCTCCGCGATCGACGTCCGCGACCTGGAGAACGTGCCGATGCCGGTGGCCCGGCAGCACACCGCGCGGGGGAGCGCGGGCGGGATCTTCCTGCGGACCACGCCGGGTGTGCCGGACTCGTTGGACATCCTCTTCTTCGACGAGCGCGGGGCGGACCTCTCGCAGGCCGGGCAGCGCAAGCTCGACCGGGTCTACGCACGTCAGGAGTACCGGAGGGCGTTCCCGGGCGAGATCGGGGACCTGACCTTCCCGTCCAGCGTCTTCGACTCCTACGCGGGCAACCTGCTGCGGGCGGTGGACACCACCGGGGTCCGGGAGGCCGGGTTGAAGGTGGTGGTGGACACCGCGCACGGCAGTGCCGGGCTGGTTCTGCCCAGCATCCTCGGCCGGCTCGGGGTGGAGGCGCTGACCGTCTCCAGCGGGCTGGACGAGGCGCGGCCGACCGAGGACGCGGAGACCCGGCGGGCCGGGCTGGCCAGGCTCGGCGAGCTGGTGGCCTCCTCGCGGGCGGCCTTCGGGGTGAGGTTCGACCCGGTCGGCGAGCGGGTCGCCTTCGTGGACGAGCTCGGTCGGGTGATCGACGACGACCGGGCGCTGCTGGTGCTGCTGGACCTGGTCGCGGCGGAGCGGCGCAGCGGGCAGGTGGCGCTGCCGGTGACCACGACCCGGATCGCCGAGCAGGTCGCGGCGTACCACGGGACCCAGGTCATCTGGACCACGACCACGCCGGACGACCTCGCGAAGGCGGCCGCCGCCGAGGGGACGGTGTTCGGCGGGGACGGGCGCGGCGGCTTCGTGGTGCCCGAGTTCAGCGGGGTGCTGGACGGCGCCGCGGCCTTCGTCCGGCTGGTCGGCCTGGTGGCGCGGACCCAGCTCACGCTGAGCCAGATCGACGCGCGGATCCCGCAGGCGCACATCCGGCGGCGTGACATCGCGACGCCGTGGGCGGCGAAGGGCATGGTGATGCGTTCGGTGGTGGAGGCGGCCGGCAGCCGGCGGCTGGACACCACGGACGGTGTCCGGGTCGTCGAGGCGGACGGGCGCTGGACGCTGGTGCTGCCGGATCCGGCCGAGGCGGTCACCCACCTGTGGGCCGAGGGTCCGGACGACGAGGCCACCGATGCCCTGCTGGACGAGTGGGCGGCGGTGGTGGAGGGCGCGGGGCGGTGACGTCCTGAGCGGACGGCCCCCTGAACGGCGGGGCGTGCGGAGCCATCCGCACGCCCCGTTGTCCGTTTTCACCTCATTCGGAATGGTCCGTCGCTTTCCGTCCATGTGTATGGCGTGTGTGCAGCTCAGGGGCCGTGCGCAGGGCCCTCCGCCGTCGTGGGACGATGGTCCGCATGCCAGCGACGCCGACGCCGAGTGCTCCGAACGGGCGGTACAACCGCCCCGACGCCTCGATGTCCCTGCTGACCAACGTGATGGACCACAGCCTGGACGAGGGCTACGCCGAGGCGGCCGCGGCCCGGGGCGGTGAGCACGACAGCCGGATACCCCGCACGCTGCGCGGACTGCTGACGCTCGGCGCCGGACTGGCGCTGGTGGGAACCGTGGTCACCGTCGGCGCGGTGAACGCGCACAAGGCGGAACCGACGCTGGCCAAGGAACGGGACGCGCTGATCCACCGGATCAACGACAGCAACGGCTCGGCGGACCGCCTGCAGAAGGAGGTCCAGGACCTGCGACGCAAGGTCGACGACACCCAGCAGCAGGCGCTGGCCTCCGGGGACGGCGGCAGCAGCGGCCTGACCGGTGAGGTCGGGCTGGGGGAGGTCACCGGGCCCGGGGTGAAGCTGGTCCTGGAGGACGCGGCCGGAACCGGCGGCGGGGGCAACGTCGACCCCCGGGCCGGGCAGGGCTTCTCCAACAGCGGCCGGCTGCGCGACCGGGACCTGCAACTGGTGGTGAACGGTCTGTGGGGATCCGGGGCGGAGGCCGTCTCGATCAACGGCCAGCGGCTGACCGCGCTGTCCGCGATCCGGGCGGCCGGTGAGGCCGTGCTGGTGGACAACCGGCCGCTCGTGCCGCCGTACAACATCCAGGCGATCGGGGACGGGCCGAAGCTCCTCACCGCCTTCGAGAACGACATGGCCGGGCAGTACCTGCGGCTGCTGGAGGAGAAGTACGGCATCAAGTCGACGCTCTCCACCCAGAAGAGCCTGACCCTGCCGGCGGCGGTCGGCGTGTCGCTGCGGAGCGCCCAGCCCGTCACGCCCGAGGCCTCGCCGACCGGGTCCGCGTCGGCGTCCCCGTCAGCCGGTCCGTCGGCCGGTCAGAGCGGGACGCCGACGAGCGTCCCGGGAACCTCGGAGAGCCCCGCCGCGTCCGTTTCACCGTCCGCGCCCGGTGCCGGGCCGTCCCCGAAGCGGCGGCCGTCCGGCGGATCGACCAAGACCACCACAGGGACAGGAGCAGCTAGACCGTGATTGCCGTACTGGGTCTCGTGATCGGGGTGGTCGTCGGGCTCTTCGTCCAACCCGAGGTGCCCGACGCCGTCGTGCCGTACCTGCCGATCGCGGTGGTGGCGGCGCTGGACGCGGTGTTCGGCGGCGTCCGGGCGATGTTGGACGGGATCTTCAACGACAAGGTCTTCATCGTCTCGTTCCTGTCGAACGTGGTGGTCGCCGCGCTGATCGTCTTCCTGGGCGACCAGCTGGGTGTCGGTTCGCAGCTGTCCACGGGTGTGGTCGTCGTCCTCGGCATCCGCATCTTCTCCAACGCGGCCGCGATCCGGCGCCATGTCTTCCGTGCCTGAGCAGGGCCGCGGGGCGGCGGCGGAGGAGCCGGCGGAGCCAGCGGCGCCGGCGGTCGAGGAGACCGTCGCGGAGCCGGGCGGGAAGGCGGCCGGGAAGGCTCCGGAGGAGTCGCCGGGGAAGGCCGTCGAGGAGGCCTCGGCGGTGGCCGGGGCCGGCCGGGACGAGCCCGGAGCTGCGGGGGAGTCGGAGAAGTCTGACGCTGAGGCTGAGCTTGAGACCGTGTCCGCGGCGCCGCCGTCGCCGGTGCGGCTGACGAAGACGCCCGTCGAGGCCGAGGCCGAGGCCGGCACCGACGAGCCGTCGGAAGCAGCGGAGCCGGCGGCCGTCGAGGAGTCGGAGGCCGCCGAGGAGCCGCCCGCCGGGGACCGGAACGCCGGTCGGCGGCGGTTGAAGGCGGCGGTCTGGCCGCCGCGGCTGTCGCGCGGGCAGCTGGTGGTGGCGCTGCTGCTGTTCTCGCTCGGGCTGGGGCTGGCGATCCAGGTGCGGTCGACCAACGACCACCACAACCAGCTGCGCGGGGCCCGCCAGGAGGACCTGGTCCGGATCCTCGACGAACTGGACAGCCGTCAGCAGCGTCTGCAACAGGAGAAGGCCGAGCTCGAGCAGTCCCTGGGCAAGTTGGAGAACAGCTCCAACCAGGCCAAGGAGGCCCAGGAGCAGACCAGGAAGAAGATGACCGAACTGGGTGTGCTGGCCGGTACGGTCAAAGCCACTGGTCCGGGCATCGTCCTCACGGTCGATGACCCCCAAGGGCAGGTGAAGGCGGATATGCTGCTGGACACCCTGCAGGAACTTCGAGCGGCGGGGGCGGAGGCGATTCAGATCAACGATGTGCGCGTGGTGGTCAACACCTACTTCACCGACCTGTCGGGCGGTGGGGTGCAGATCGACGGGAAGAAGGTCTCGCAGCCCTATCGGTTCACCGTCGTGGGGAACCCGCAGGACCTGACGCCCGCGCTGAACATCCCGGGGGGCGTCGTGCGCACCCTGGAGAGCCACCAGGCGCGGGCGACGATCACCCAGCAGCAGAAGGTGGTCGTGGACGCCCTGGTGGATCTGAAGACGCCGCAGTACGCCAAGCCGGCTTCGAAGTGACGGGGCGCTCGACGAACGGCCCGTCACGGGCCCGCGGCACCCGGTGCGGGGTGTCGTCGTCGCGTGGGGGAGACTGGTTCGCACCAGTACGCTCCGTAGCACCAAACGCAACACCACACGTCGGAGTACCACTCCAGCAGGCCCGAGCCGCAACCGGGCCCGCAGCCTGTCCGAGGTTCTCACCCTGCCCCGCGGGCGGGTCTGTCACACGCAAGGGGATTCGCCCGTGAGTTTCTTCTCGAAGTTGTTCGGTCGCAACAAGGGCCGCGACGCGGCCGCCGTCGAGGCGCCGACCGCCCGGCACCGCCGGTCGGAGGACGAGCCCGCGGTGCCGGGCATGCGCCCCGCCCCCGAGGCCGGTCAGTACGCCGGTCAGCAGCTGTACCGGGACGGTGCCGCGCAGTACGCCGGGAATCCGGCGGGCTACGGCGCGTCGGTTGACCCCTCCGGCGACCCGCGCATAGGTTTCCCGTCAGGACCCTCAACCTCTGGTGGAGGGTTTGCCCCGGACCCGTACGCCGGGCACAACCCGTCGGGTGTGCCGCGCCAGGAGGCTGTGAACATGGCTGGCCCCACTCCGTGCCCCAGGTGCGGCAACCAGAACCCGGCCGCGGCCCGCTTCTGTTCCCACTGCGGTACGGCGCTGCGCGGCGGCCTGCTGCCGGAGGGGGCGGCGGAGACCACCTCGACGATCTCGATCTCCGGTCTGGAGTCCTACGACCCCTCCGCTACCACCGGCACCGGGACCACGCCGGCGCTGTCGGCCGAGGTGCTGTCGGCGATCGACGCGCTGCCGCCGGGCTCGGCGCTGCTGATCGTCCAGCGCGGTCCGAACTCGGGCAGCCGGTTCCTGCTGGACTCGGACGTCACCACGGCGGGGCGTCACCCGCAGGGTGACATCTTCCTGGACGACGTCACGGTCTCCCGCCGCCACGTGGAGTTCCGCCGCACCCCGGCCGGATTCAGCGTCGCGGACGTGGGCAGCCTGAACGGCACCTACGTCAACCGGGAGCGGATCGACGAGGTGCCGCTGAACAACGGCGACGAGGTGCAGATCGGGAAGTACCGGCTGGTGTTCTTCGCCGGCCACAACCGGGGGTACTGAAACCAACGTCGGCGGGAGCCCGAGTGAATACGAATACTCCTTCCTCTTCTCTCGGGGCGGCCAACCCTGCGTCGTCGTCCGGTCCGCAGGCGGACCGCGGCGGGCGCGGGGTGGTCGCGGCCCCCCGGCAGCCGGTCCGTCCGGACCGGCCCGCCGGCCGCCGGCGCGGCGGTGACGAACTGCTGAGCATCGGCGCGGTGCTGGCCTTCCTGCGCGACGACTTCCCCGAGGTGACCATCTCCAAGATCCGCTTCCTGGAGGCGGAGGGGCTGGTCGAGCCGCAGCGCACCCCCTCGGGGTACCGCAAGTTCAGCCCCGCCGACGTGGAGCGGCTGGCCTACGTCCTGCGGATGCAGCGGGACCACTACCTGCCGCTGCGGGTGATCCGCGAGCACCTGGACGCGATCGAGCGCGGTGAGGCCCCGCCCGCGCTGCCGGCCGCCGACGCCCGGCCCGGCCCGCTGGAGGAGGCCGACCGCGAGCTGGTGGCCTCGGCCGAGGTCGCGTCCGGGGTCCGGCTGGGGCGGGCCGAACTGCTGGCCGCCGCCGGGGCGGGGGAGCCCGAACTGGCCGAGTGGGAGGCGTACGGGCTGGTCATGCCGGGTCCGGACGGCGGGTACGACGGGGAGGCGCTCCAGGTGGCCCGGCTGGTGGCCGAACTCGGCCGGTACGGGCTGGAGCCGCGGCACCTGAGGGCGATGAAGGCGGCGGCGGACCGCGAGATCGCCTTGGTGGAGCAGGTGGTGGCGCCGCTGCGCCGGCACCGGAACCCGCAGACCCGGGCGCACGCGGAGGCCACCGCGCGGGAGCTGGCCACGCTGTCCGTACGGCTGCACGCGGCCATGGTCCAGGCCGGTCTGCGGCCCCGGTCCTAGACCGTGGGGACGCCCTCCGCGGGCCCGGTGCACCGCGCTGACCAGCGGCGTCGGCCCTGCGCTTTCATATCCGGGGTCGGAGCCATAGGGTTGCCTGTGTGAATGAGCTCGACGTCGTGGGTGTCCGGGTGGAGATGCCTTCCAACCAGCCGATCGTGCTGCTTCGGGAGGTCGGGGGAGATCGATACCTGCCGATCTGGATCGGCCCCGGCGAGGCGACCGCGATCGCCTTCGCCCAGCAGGGCATGACTCCGGTGCGCCCGCTGACGCACGACCTGTTCAAGGACGTCCTGGAAGCGCTCGGCCAGCAGCTCACCGAGGTCCGGATCACCGACCTGCGGGAGGGCGTGTTCTACGCCGAGCTGGTCTTCACCGGCGGGGTCGAGGTGAGCGCCCGGCCGTCCGACGCGATAGCGCTGGCCCTGCGCACCGGCACGCCGATCTACGGGAGCGAGGAGGTGCTCGCGGAGGCGGGCATCGCGATCCCGGACGAGCAGGAGGACGAGGTCGAGAAGTTCCGCGAGTTCCTCGACCAGGTGTCGCCCGAGGACTTCGGGGGCGGCGGCCCGCAGTAGGGCGAACGGCGGACGGGGCTGGTCAGCCCTTTTGCATGCCGTTTTGCCAAAAACCGTCCACCTACCCAAACTAGGGGCACGAAAAACCACTCTCCTGAGTGATGTGGTTTGTCTGGCCCGGCGTGGCGATCGTTGACGGGTCATAGGGGACTGCCTACCGTCAGGAGTGGCTGTCCGGGTGGCCGATGCCCGCAGTCGGTTGCCCGCAGCACGAGTGGACGGAGGTAGGCATGAGCAGCACCGGCGATGACGCGGCCGTGGGAGGCCTGTGCTCCGTGCACGTGCCGCGCACCGCTCGCACCGTGTCGGACCTGCCCAGGATGAGCAGGTTCCCGGCCGTGCAGCCGGGCCAGCCCGCGATCGAGCGGCTGGCCCCGACGTCCGAACTGGTCGGCTTCCGCGGTCCGACGGCCTGTGCGGCGGCCGGCATCACGTACCGCCAGCTGGACTACTGGGCCCGCACCGGGTTGTTGGAGCCCAGCGTCCGCACGGCGTACCCGGCGACCAGTCAGCGGCTCTACAGCTTCCGCGACGTGCTGCTGTTGAAGATCGTCAAGCGGCTGCTCGACGCCGGCGTCTCATTGCAGAACATCCGGGTGGCCGTCGCCCATCTGCAGGCGGCCGAGCAGGCCGACCTGGCCGGGCTGACGCTGATGTCCGACGGCGCGACGGTGTACGAGTGCACCACGCCGCAGCAGGTGGTCGACCTGTTGAAGGGCGGTCAGGGCGTGTTCGGCATCGCGGTCGGAGCGGTCTGGCGGGAGCTGGAGTCGACCCTCGGGCGGCTGCACGCGGAGCGGACCGACACCGGTGAGACGCTGGTCGGTGACGATCCGGCGGACGAACTGGCGCAGCGGCGCAACCGGGCGGTCTGACCGGCAGCACTTCCACGGGGCCGTGGGCGGGAACGGGGAACCGTTCCGGCCCACGGCCTCGTCGTGTTGCCTGGTGAAACGATCGAGGGAGGGGCACGTGAAGGTCGGCACCGGGATATCGGAGTTGCTGCGGCGTCGGGCCGGCGGGGTGCGGGCGCGGCTGCGGGAGCGCCGTACGCAGCGCAGGGTCTTCCAGGCGACGACGCTGCTCTGCTCGCTCGCGCTGGCGCCCAGCGCCTGGCTGTGGGTCGGGGCGGGGGACCGGGTGGGCACGGTGGAGAGCGCGCCCTCGGCTCCGGTGGCGGTGGTCTTCGGCGCCGGGCTGGACCAGGGCAAGCCGTCGCCGTACCTGGAGCACCGGCTGGTGGCGGCACTGGACCTGTACCGGGAGGGCAAGGTCAAGGCCATCCTGGTGACCGGGGACAACGGGCGGATCGAGTACGACGAGCCGGACGCGATGTACCGCTACCTGACCGAGCACGGCGTCCCCGGGGACCGGGTGGTGCGGGACTACGCGGGCTTCGACACCTGGAACTCCTGCACCAGGGCGCACCGGATCTTCGGGGTGGACCGCGCGGTGCTGGTCAGCCAGGACTTCCACGTCCGTCGGGCGCTGGCGCTGTGCGAGGCGGCGGGGATCCGCTCGTACGCGGTCGGCGTGCCGGAACTGCACGACACCACCTGGCTGTACGGCGGGCTGCGGGAGGTCGCCGGGGCGGGCAAGGCGGCGGTGAACGTCTGGCTGCGGCCGGACCCGGCGTTCCTCGGGCCCAAGGAGGACGGCATCCCGAAGGCGCTGGCGGAGGCCGCGAAGCAGTAGCCGGGGCGTGGGCGGGCGGGCGCCGGGCGTCGGCCGGGACCTCGGCCGGGTTCGTACGCACTGTCGGACCCGTGCGCGATGATCGGCGGGTGCGATCTCTGCCGAGCATCATCCACCTCGACATGGACGCCTTCTTCGCGGCGGTGGAGCAGGCGGCCAAGCCGAGCCTGCGCGGGAAGCCGGTGGTCGTCGGCGGGCTCGGCGGGCGCGGGGTGGTCTCCACGGCCTCGTACGAGGCGCGGCGGTTCGGGGTGCACTCGGCGATGCCGATGGCCCAGGCGCGGCGGCTGTGCCCCAACGCGGCCTTCCTGTCCGGGCGGTTCGAGGCGTACCGGCAGAACAGCGAGATCGTGATGGGACTGCTGCGCCAACTGTCGCCGCTGGTGCAGCCGTTGAGCCTGGACGAGGCCTTCGTCGACCTGATGGCCGGTCCGTACGGCCCGGTGCTGTCGGAGGCGGACCACGAGACCGGGGAGCGGCTGGTGCTGGCCCTGGCGGAGGACCTCAGGGCGGACATCCAGCGGCTCACCGGGCTGACCGGTTCGGTGGGGGCGGCGGGCTCCAAGCTGATGGCGAAGATCGCCTCCGAGCAGGCCAAGCCGGACGGGCTGGTGCTGGTCGAGCCGGGGCAGGAGCGGGCCGTGCTCGGCCCGATGCCGGTCCGGGCGCTGCCCGGGATCGGGCCGGCCACCGAGCAGGTGCTGCGCCGGGCCGGGTTGAGCACGGTGGCGGACCTCGCGGAGGCGGGGGAGGCGGAGCTGGTCCAGCTGCTCGGGCGGGCGCACGGCACCGGGATCTTCCACATGTCGACAGGGCTGGACGACCGGCCGGTGGTGGCCGACCAGGATGCCAAGTCCGTCTCGGTGGAGGACACCTACGAGGTGGACCTGGCCGACCGGGACCGGGTGCTGCGGGAGGTGGAGGCGCTCGCCGGGCGCTGCGTCCGGCGGCTGCGCTCGGCCGGGCGCTCGGGCCGGACGGTGGTGCTCAAGGTGCGGCGGTTCGACTTCTCGACGCTGACCCGCTCGGAGACCCTGGGCGGGCCCACCGACGACGCTGCGGTGATCACGGCGACGGCCCGGCGCCTCGCCGAGCAGGTGGACATCACCGGCGGGGTGCGGCTGCTCGGGGTGGGCGTGGCCCAACTGGCCGACTACACCCAGGAGGACCTCTTCGCGCAGGCGCTGCGGGAGGAGGCGGCGGAGCACGCCGAGGTGGCCGAGGCGGCGGTGGCCGAGGAGGAGCCGGAGGAGATCGTGGTGCGGCGCTGGATGCCCGGACAGGACGTCCGGCACGCCGAGCTGGGGCCGGGGTGGGTCCAGGGCAGCGGAGTGGGGCGGGTGACGGTGCGGTTCGAGACGCCGTGGAGCGGGCCGGGCCGGGTGCGGACCTTCGCGGTGGACGATCCGGCGCTGGAGCCGGCCCGGCCGCTGCCGCTGCGGCAGCCGGAGGAGCCGGACGCGGACGGGGCTGAGGCGTAGGGGGCTGAGGGACGGTGCCCGAGGCGGGCGGGCGCGGTAGCGGCCCGGGAACGCGGAACGGCCCCACCCGGTAGGAAGTACCGGGTGGGGCCGCATACCGTGCCGGGCCCCGGACGGTCGCGATGCCCTCGCGACCGGGCTGAGGCCCGGGCCCGTGCGTCCTGTCCCTGAACGCGCGGGCCGGACGCCTCGTCAGGCGTCGGTCTTGGCCAGCTCGGGGCTGGAGTCCTGCCGGGCCGCGCCGCCGGCGACGGTGACGGCCGGCTTGGTCGTGCGGATCAGGAAGGGGACGACGCCGGCGATGACGCAGACGACGGCCGTGACCCAGAACGCGTGCTTGTAGGCGTCCAGGGTGGGCAGCAGCACCGGGATCTTGATCGGGAGCTTCATGGTGTCGCCGGTCAGGATGGCGGTCATCACGGCGGTGCCGATCGCGCCACCGACGGTGCGCAGCACGGAGTTCATGCCGTTGGCGATGCCGCTCTGCTCGACCGGGACGGCGCCGTTGATGAAGGCGGGCATCGCGGCGAAGGCGAGGCCGATGCCGAGGCCGAAGATCGCGGAAGCGGTGTAGATGTCGCCCTCGGCGCTGTGCCGCAGGGCCAGGTAGGCCATCGCGATCGCGCCGAGGACGCCACCGAGGACCAGCGGCAGGCGCGGGCCGCGGCGGGCGATCATCAGGGCGCCGATCGGGGCGGCGACCATCGAGCCGATCGCGGACGGCAGCAGCATCACGCCGGCGTGCAGCACGGTCGCGGTGAAGCCGTAGTGGGCCAGCTTCTCCGGGGTCTGGGCGAAGTTGCTGATGACCATGAACGAGCCGTACATGCCGAAGCCGATCAGCAGGCCGGCCAGGTTGGTGAAGGCGACGGCCGGGCGGCCCATCATCTTGAGGTCCACCAGCGGGTGGGCGACCTTGGTCTCGATGACGCCCCAGATCAGGGCGACCACCGCGGCGACGGCGAACAGGCCGAGGGTCTTGGTGGAGGTCCAGCCCCAGTGGTTGCCCTGGCTGACCGCGACCAGCAGGGCGGAGAGCCAGCCGGCCAGGGTGAGCGCGCCGAGCGGGTCGGCGCCGCCCTCCTTGTCGGTCACCGGGTCGGTCGGGACCCGGAAGGCGACCAGGGCGATGGCGAGCAGGCCGAAGGCCAGGCCCATCCAGAAGATGGACTTGTAGTTCCAGTGCTCCAGCAGCAGGCCGGTCGCGACCAGGCCGAGGCCGGAGCCGACGCCCATCGAGGCGCTGATGGCGGCGACGCCGCCGGTCACCTTCTGCTTGGGCAGCTCGTCACGGACGATGCTGATCGCCAGCGGCATCACGCCACCGCCGGCGCCCTGGAGGACGCGGGCGACGATCAGCCAGGTGAAGGAGTGGGTGCAGACGGCCAGCGCCGAACCGGCGATCAGGCCGGCCAGCGAGATCAGCAGCATGGGCTTGCGGCCCCGGAGGTCGCCGAAGCGGCCCAGCAGGGGAGTCAGCACGGCCGCGGACAGCAGGTTGGCGGTCATCAGCCAGGTGATGTTCGACCCGGAGACGTCCAGTTCCTTGGCCAGCGACGGCAGGATCGGGACGACCGCGGTCTGCACCACGCTGAAGGACAGCATCGCCAGGATGAGGGCCGGCAGGACCCGGGCGTTGCTCTGCTTCTCGGCCGCAGTGGTGGGCTGTGGTGCCTCACTCACGGTTGCTTCCTCCCGTACATAGTGAATGAACTCAAGTAACTGTGCGGGTGGATAGTTCATGATGTCAAATATCGAGTGGTTAAGGTTTGGCAAAGTGGGGAACTACGGCGCAACACGAGGGCCCCGGACCGGAGTCCGGGGCCCTCGTGGAACGGGCGGAGATCGGGGAGGTCAGGCCAGCGGGCGCAGGGCGGCGGGCCGGGGGCCGTCGGCCGCGTGGACGAGCGCCTCGCCCGCCTCGGCCGGTGCGGTGGCGGCCGTGTCGTCGTGGACCTCGACGTGCTCGCGGCGGAGCTCGTCCCGGACCACCTCCTCCTCCGTGTAGCGCTCCACCACCAGGCGGACCCGCTCGATCGGGGCGAGGTACTTGCGGACCACCGGCCGCTCCTCACGGAGGGTCACCTCCTCGACCGCCTCGTCGATCTCCTTCTCGGTCAGCGAGGCCAGCTCGGCCTCGCCGACCGGCATCCGCTCCACCCGGACCCGCTCGCGGACCACCGGGACGCGGCGCTCGACCTGCTCGCTGGTCACGTACTTGCGCAGCTTCGCGGTGCCCAGCACGTGCCACTCGGTGGTGATGTCCAGCCGCTCCTCGCGGCAGGTGATCTCGACCGGGCCGCTGGGGGCCGAGGAGGCGGCGGTGCCGTTCGCGGCCGGGGTGGTCGCGGTGGGCTGCGGCTTCGGCTCGGCCAGGTGGGCGGCGGCCGGCGCGAGGACGGTGCCGTTGGCGATCGGTGCGGGGGTGCTGAGGGTCCGCACGTGGGCCTCCGTGGCGGTGTCGGTGCTGGTGTGTGTCGTGCCGGTGCTGGTCATGGTGGTCGTGCCCGTCGCGGTCGCGGTCGCGGCCGGGGCGGGGTCGGGGTCGGGGGAGTGGAAGGCGATCGGCTTGGCGGCCGCGGCGGCCGTGGTGGTGCCGAAGTCGAGGTCCGGCCGGTCGTCCCGGGCGGGCTCCGTGGTGGCCGGACGGCCGTCCGCGGGGGTGTCGAGGCCGTAGTAGCGGTAGAGCTGGAGCTCCTGGGCCGGCGACAGGTGCTGGCCCACGCCGAAGTCCGGCGAGTCCTTCACCAGCGACTTGTCGTACGGCACCCGGAGCTCCTCGCCGGAGAACTCGCTCGTGGTGAGCGGGACGAAGGCGTCCCGGCCGAAGATGCCGGTGCGGACGGCCGCCCACTCCGGATGCCCGGTGGCGTCGTCCAGGTACACCTCGTCCACCGTGCCGATCTTGTCCCCGTTGCGGTCGACCGCCTTGTGGCCGATGAGGTCCCTGGGGTCGATGTCGGTCTGCACTCTTTCCTCCAAGCGCTGCGCCTGCGGAACTCCCGCAGGTGAGGCGGCCGGAGCACCCGTCCCGTCCGCCACTTCACACCAAAAGCCATCAATCGGACGCGCGCGACCGGGGTGCGCCGGACGGGCTTCGCGCTGGGCCGTCCGGGGGACGCGCGTAGACCCGGAGTGACCGGACGCACCCGTGATCGGAAGCCCTCCCGCTGGTACCCTGGGCCGCGACCGCCGAGCCCGCTCGGGAGAGTCCCCGACAGTGAAAACCGCTGGTCGGGGCGCCGAAGGAGCAACTCCTCCCCGGAATCTCTCAGGCATCCGTACCGTGCGGGATAGGTCACTCTGGAAAGCAGGGCAGGACCGCCGGCGCGGGAGCCGACGATCACCACCCTCACCGACGGTGCAAGCCGACGGCGCGCCATCGCGCGGCGTGCGGGCGAAGCTCTCAGGTCCCGATGACAGAGGGGGAGGCCTTTCGGGTCCGCCCGCCCAGGTCGGTCCGCTGTCCGCAGCGGCGCGACCGGCCGGCGTGCGTACCCCCGCCGGTCCGTGACCAGGAGGCCTCGACCACCATGAACGCCCAGCCGAACGCGGGACGCCCCACCAGCGCCTCGACCCTCACCGAGCTTGAGCTGGCCAGCCCCTTCGAGAACCGCCACATCGGCCCCGACGCCGCCGCGCAGGAGAAGATGCTGGCCTCCGTCGGCTACGGCTCGCTGGACGAGCTCGCCGCCACCGCCGTTCCCGAGGCGATCCGCTCCATCACCGCCCTGGACCTGCCCGCCGGCCGCAGCGAGGCGCAGGTCCTCGCCGAGCTGCGCGAGCTGGCCGGCCGCAACCAGGTGCTCCAGCCGATGATCGGCCTGGGCTACTACGGCACCTTCACCCCGCCGGTGATCCTGCGCAACGTCATGGAGAACCCGGCCTGGTACACCGCGTACACCCCGTACCAGCCGGAGATCTCGCAGGGCCGCCTGGAGGCCCTGCTCAACTTCCAGACCCTGGTCTCCGACCTGACCGGTCTGCCCACCTCCGGCTCCTCGCTGCTGGACGAGGGCACCGCGGCCGCCGAGGCGATGGCGCTGGCCCGCCGCGTCACCAAGGTCAAGGGCGGCGTCTTCCTGGTCGACGCCGAGACCCTGCCGCAGACCGTCGCGGTGATCAACACCCGCGCCGTGCCGACCGGCGTCGAGGTCGTCGTCGCCGACCTGTCCGAGGGCATCCCGGCCGAGATCGCCGAGCGCGGCGTCTTCGGCGTGCTGCTGCAGTACCCGGGCGCCACCGGCGTGGTCCGCGACCTCACCGCGGTGATCGAGCAGGCGCACGGCCTGGGCGCGATCGTCGCCGTCGCCGCCGACCTCCTGGCGCTGACCCTGCTCAAGTCCCCGGGCGCGCTGGGCGCCGACATCGCCTGCGGCACCTCGCAGCGCTTCGGCGTCCCGATGGGCTTCGGCGGCCCGCACGCCGGCTACCTCTCGGTGCGCGCCGAGTACGCCCGCTCGCTGCCCGGCCGCCTGGTCGGCGTCTCCGTCGACGCCGACGGCAACCGCGCCTACCGCCTGGCCCTGCAGACCCGCGAGCAGCACATCCGCCGCGAGAAGGCCACCAGCAACATCTGCACCGCCCAGGTGCTGCTCGCCGTGATGGCCTCGATGTACGCCGTCTACCACGGCCCGGACGGCCTGGCCGACATCGCCCGCCGCACCCACCGCTACGCCGCCGCCCTCGCCGAGGGCCTGCGGGCCGGCGGCGTCGAGCTGCTGCACGGCGAGTTCTTCGACACCGTCACCGCCGTCGTCCCGGGCCGCGCCGCCGAGATCGCCGCCGCCGCCCGCGCCAACGGCATCAACGTGTTCCAGGACGGCGAGGACCGGATCTCGGTCTCCGCCGACGAGACCACCACCCGCGAGCACCTGGCCGGCGTCTGGGCCGCGTTCGGCGTCCCCGCGGTCGAGGTCGCCGAGGCCGCCGACGCGCTGCCGGCCGCGCTGCTGCGCGAGGACGAGTACCTGACCCACCCGGTCTTCCACAGCCACCGCTCGGAGACCGCCATGCTGCGCTACCTGCGCCGCCTCTCGGACCGGGACTACGCGCTGGACCGCGGCATGATCCCGCTGGGCTCCTGCACCATGAAGCTCAACGCCACCACCGAGATGGAGGCGGTGACCTGGCCGGAGTTCGGCCAGCTGCACCCCTTCGCGCCGGTCGACCAGGCCGCGGGCTACCTGACCCTGATCCGCCAGCTGGAGCAGCAGCTCGTCGAGGTCACCGGCTACGACGCCGTCTCGATCCAGCCGAACGCCGGCTCCCAGGGCGAGCTGGCCGGCCTGCTGGCCGTCCGGGCCTACCACCACGCCAACGGTGACGCCCAGCGCGACGTCTGCCTGATCCCGTCCTCGGCGCACGGCACCAACGCCGCCTCCGCGGTGATGGCCGGCATGCGCGTGGTCGTGGTGAAGACCCTGGTCGACGGCGACGTGGACGTCGAGGACCTCAAGGCCAAGATCGAGCAGCACCGCGACAACCTGTCGGTGCTGATGGTCACCTACCCGTCGACCCACGGCGTGTACGAGACCCAGATCACCGACATCTGCGCCCTGGTGCACGAGGCCGGCGGCCAGGTGTACGTCGACGGCGCCAACCTGAACGCCCTGGTCGGCCTGGCCAAGCCGGGCAAGTTCGGCGCGGACGTCTCGCACCTGAACCTGCACAAGACCTTCTGCATCCCGCACGGCGGCGGCGGCCCGGGCGTCGGCCCGGTCGCGGTGCGCGCCCACCTGGCGCCGTACCTGCCGAACCACCCGCTCCAGGAGGAGGCCGGCCCGGCCACCGGCGTCGGCCCGATCTCGGCCGCGCCGTGGGGCTCGGCGGCGATCCTGCCGATCTCCTGGGCGTACGTCCGGCTGATGGGCGGCGAGGGCCTCAAGCACGCGACCCAGGTCGCCGTGCTGAACGCCAACTACATCGCCAAGCGCCTCGCGCCGCACTTCCCGGTGCTCTACACCGGCCCGGGCGGGCTGGTCGCGCACGAGTGCATCATCGACCTGCGCCCGCTGACCAAGGAGACGGGCGTGACGGTGGACGACATCGCCAAGCGCCTGATCGACTACGGCTTCCACGCGCCGACGATGTCCTTCCCGGTGGCCGGCACGCTGATGATCGAGCCGACCGAGTCCGAGGACCTGCACGAGATCGACCGGTTCTGCGACGCGATGATCGAGATCCGCAGCGAGATCGACAAGGTCGGCTCGGGCGAGTGGGCGGCCGACGACAACCCGCTGCGCAACGCCCCGCACACCGCCGCCGTGCTGGCCGGCGACTGGGCGCACGGCTACTCGCGGCAGGAGGCGGTCTTCCCGGCGGGCGTGAACCCGGCGGACAAGTACTGGCCGCCGGTGAGCCGGATCGACGGCGCGTACGGCGACCGCAACCTGGTCTGCTCCTGCCCGCCGCTGGACGAGTACGGCGTCTGATCGACCGCGCAGGAACGAGGCAGGGCCCCGGCAGAACGTTTCTGCCGGGGCCCTGCCCTTGTGCGCTGTCCGGGTGTCGGACGGGGTGCCGCGTGGGCTCGGGCCGTGGCGGCGCGGGCGGTGGGGCGGCGGGGCGGCGTGGGCTCAGGCCGCGTGGGCGACCGGGCGGCGCGGGGCGATCACCCGGCCGTCGGGCAGCAGTTCTCCGGTGTCCTCGAACAGGAGGACGCCGTTGCAGAGCAGGCTCCAGCCCTGCTCCGGGTGGCAGGCCACCGGCTCGGCCGCTTCGCGGTCCTCGGACTCGGCCGTCGGGCACTCAGGACGGTGCTGGCACATACGCGTACCCTCGCTTCGCTCTGCGATCCTCCCCGTGGTGCGGTTCCCGGAGGTCGAGCCGTCCGGGGCCGCCGTGGTGGTCGGATCCTGTCCGCGTGCCGGCCAGGTTTGGCCAGCACTCAAGTGGGTAGGACAGGGGGTCCTTCCACGCTGGTTCCCAGTGTCGGCATCTGCGGACGCGCGCGCAGCAATTTCGTGACATGCGCCACAACTCCGGGACAGAGATCACCCGTTCAGGTGGGGCCGGGGAGAAATCGCGCACCAGTGGGCCAGTCGGGGCATGGCCCGAGAGGGCCATGGCGGATGGCCCGTCCGGGTAGTGGCCGTTCGGGTGAGGGCGGCGGGCGGGGCGGGCGCGGCGAAGGGCCGCCGGGCGCGGTGCCCGACGGCCGGTGCGGTGCGCGTCCTCAGGGGGAGCCGAGCAGCAGGGATCCGGCCAGCGGGGCGCGGGCGAGCAGCGGGAGCAGCTCGGCGGCCGGGTAGGCGCGGTGCGCGGTGACGCCGAGCGGGGCCGGGGCCAGCGGGATCAGCAGGTCGGCGGACGGGCCGGCGTCGGGGCTGTGCAGCCAGAGCGCGGTGGCGTACTGGCCGGGGAAGGTGAGCAGCCGGGGCTGGCGGCGGGAGCGGGAGCCCTGGGCGAGCTGCCAGGCCTCGCGCAGTGCCCGGACGGTGGAGGAGAGGTACGGGCCGGCGGTGAAGTGGGAGAAGGTGTGGCCCTCGGGGCTCTGCACCACCTCGGCGGCGGCGGCCACGTCGGGGCCGTCCTTGATCAGGAACCGCCAGCCGGTGCGCCGGGCGGCGGGCAGCTCGGGGCGCGGGCCGTCCAGGACGTGCACCGCGAGCGGGTGCGCGGGGAGCAGTGGACCGGTCGGGTGACGCAGCGCGGCGGCGGCGGGCTGGCGCAGCGCGGTCTCCGAGTCGAGCGCGCCCAGGACCGCGCGCAGGGCACTCGGTGGGGGCTGGGGGGTCTGCAGGGTCATGGCGGGGTCCGCCTCTCCAAGCGAGATCGGCGTGCGAGTGCGGCATACCGGCGCGGCTCGGCGCGTCCACGGTGACGGGGGCCGGCCTTGTCCGGTTGTGCAGGATCGCGGCGCCGGCGCGGTCTCCGCCGTCGATGAGGGACTCGGGGCGGGAGCGGACCGGCCGGAGCGCAGTGCGAACTCAGCGGCTTCATCGAACAAATGCGCAGGGTGATCTGTTTATCACAGGCGGTGGCGGCGGGCAAGTCTGCAGATGACCTGAATTCCCGTCAGATGCCTTGCAATGCAAGCCAGTACAAGCATTCGGGTATCGATCTTCGAGGTGGGCATGATGCTGGCACGGTCGACCGGCCGGGTGTCTCAGGAGGAGGGGACCGTGGGCGAGAAGGTCGTGGCGACACGGGCGGATCTGGCGGACCGGCAGCAGTACCGGCTCAAGCTCCAGGCCTGCCTCGACGCGCTCGGGCGGATGCTGCGCGAGGACCGCTTCGACCGGCCGCGGGCCGTGATGGGGCTGGAGATCGAGCTCAACCTGGCCGACGAACAGGGCCTGCCGGTCATGCGCAACGCCCAGGTGCTGAGCGCGATCGGGTCCAGCGACTTCCAGACCGAACTGGGCCAGTTCAACATCGAGGTCAACATCGTGCCGCACCGGCTCTGCGGGCACGTCTTCGAGGAACTGCGCGAGGAGATCGACACCGGGCTGCGGTACGCCGACCGGCAGGCGGCCGAGGCCGGCGCCCGGATCGTCATGGTGGGCATCCTGCCGACCCTGGAGAACGACCACACCGGGCTGGACGCGATGAGCCACAACCAGCGCTACAGCCTGCTCAGCGACCAGATCCTGGCCGCCCGGGGGGAGGACATCGCGCTGGACATCGAGGGCGTGGAGCACCTCCAGCTGGAGTCCATCACGATGGTCGCCGAGGCCGCCGCGACCTCGCTGCAACTGCACCTCCAGGTGACCCCGGAGCGGTTCTCCTCGGTGTGGAACGCCGCCCAGGCGATCTGCGGGCCGCAGCTGGCGCTCGGCGCCAACTCCCCCTTCCTGTTCGGACGGGAGCTGTGGCGGGAGACCCGGCCGGTGCTCTTCCAGCAGGCCTGTGACACCCGTTCGGCGGAGCTCAAGGCCCAGGGCGTGCGCCCGATCACCTGGTTCGGCGAGCGCTGGGTGGACTCGGCGTACGACCTGTTCGAGGAGAACCTGCGCTACTTCCCGGCGCTCCTGCCGATCTGCGACGACGAGGACCCGCTCAAGGTGCTGGCCTCCGGCGGCGCGCCCAGGCTCGCCGAGATGCGGCTGCACAACGGCACCATCTACCGCTGGAACCGCCCGGTGTACGACGTCTCCGGCGGGGTCGCGCACCTGCGGGTGGAGAACCGGGCGCTGCCGGCCGGGCCGACGGTGGCCGACACGCTGGCCAACGCCGCCTTCTACTACGGGCTGGTGCGGGTGCTCGCCGAGCAGCCCCGGCCGGTCTGGACCCGGCTGCCGTTCGAGCGGGCGGACGAGAACTTCCGCCAGGGCGCCCGGTACGGCATCGACGCGGTGTTCCAGTGGCCGCGCCCCGGCCGGGCCGGCCGCGGCGGCGGGCTGCAGACGGTGTCGGCGGTCGACCTGGTGCTCAACGAGCTCCTCCCGATGGCCTACCAGGGGCTGGACGAGTGGGGCGTGGAGCCCGCCGACCGGGACCGCTACCTGGGGATCATCGAGCAGCGCTGCCTGCGCCGCACCAACGGCGCCGCCTGGCAGAGCGCCACCTTCCACCGGTTGCGCGAGCAGTACGGCATGGACCGCCCGGCCGCGCTCGCCGCGATGACCAGGCGCTACGCCGAGCACATGCGCGGCGGCGAACCGGTGCACACCTGGCCGGTGGGCTGAGCCCGCCGCTGTGTCAGGATGATCGCCCCGGTCGTCGGCCGACGACCGGAGCGACCGTCCGTCCGCTGGAGCACCCGTGACGACCCGCCCGACCGTGCCGGAGACCGTGCGGCCCGACCGACGCCTGCTCGGCGTGGAACTGCTGGTCGTCCTCGGCCTCTCGCTCGGGGCCAGCGGGATCAGCGCGCTGATCAGCTTCGCGGGCTCGCTCACCGAACCGCTCCAGCTCGGGCAGCAGGTCGCCACCCTGAACGGCTCGCGCGCGCCCGGGCGGCCCTGGCTGGACCTGGTCTGGCAGCTGTACTACATCGGACGCGGGCTGATGCCGGTGGTGCTGGTCGGCTACCTGCTGGTGCGCGAGGGCGCCTCGCTGCGGGTGCTGGGCTTCGACCTGCGGGAGAAGCTGCGCGACCTGGGCCGGGGCGCGGCCGTCGCGGCGGCGATCGGCGGCTCCGGGCTGGTGCTGTACCTGGCCTCGCAGGCGGCCGGGTACAACCTGACGGTGGCGCCCTCCGGACTGCCGGACGTGTGGTGGCGGGTGCCGGTGCTGGTGCTGTCGGCCTGGCAGAACGCGATCCTGGAGGAGGTCGTCGTCCTCGGCTACCTGCTGCGCCGGCTGGGGCAGCGGGGATGGTCCTGGCCGGCGGCGGTGGTGGCCAGCTCGGTGCTGCGCGGCTCGTACCACCTGTACCAGGGGGTCGGCGGGCTGGTCGGCAACATGGTGATGGGGGCGGTGTTCTGCCTGCTGTACCGGCGCTGGGGGCGGGTGATGCCGCTGGTGGCGGCGCACGCGCTGATCGACACGGTGGCCTTCGTCGGGTACGCGCTGCTCGCCGGGCACGTCAGCTGGCTGCCGACCCCCTGACCGGTGATCCCGACAGGGACTGGCTGCGCGGCGGGCGGGCGAGCAGCCGGTCGACGTGCCGGCGCTCCAGGCCCCGGCCGGGGTCGATCGGCAGCAGCAGGCGGTCCCGGCGCCACAGCGAGCGGCGGACCAGCCGGGACGGGATGACGTCGTCCACCCAGGCGAACGGGCGGCCCTCGGCGTAGCGCAGCAGCGGTGCCCACTTGCGGGCGGAGAACAGCTGCATCAACGGGACGTGCGGGTCGCCGGGTTGCTGGACGTACCCGGTGAAGCGGACGAAGGGGAGCGGGTCCAGGCCGATCGCCGGGGCGATGTGGGTGTTGGCGTGCTCCTCCCAGGTGGTGGCCCAGACCAGCTCGTACGTCCCGGCGAGTTCGCGCAGCCAGGCGCCGTGCTCGGCGGAGAGCAGGACGGCGTAGCCGAGCAGGGTGTGGGTGTCGAACCCGGCGTCCGGAGGCGGGCAGACCGGGTTCAGCACCCCGTCGACGTCCAGGAACAGCAGTGGCTTCGGCACCGGTGGGCCCCCAAGTGGATGGATCTTCCTACCCGGTCGGACGAACCGTCGGCCCCGATGGTTGCTTTCCGACGGGCGCACGCGGGGCGCACAGGGCGCTCACGGCGCGGGCGCGGGTTCGCCGGCGGGCACCGGTGCGTCCGGGGTGCTTCCCCGCGGGTCGCGGCGGGAGAGCCGGCGGATCTGCGGGTCGATCAGGACGACGGCGCTCAGCAGCAGGCACAGCGCCGCGCAGGCCCACAGTGCGCCGGAGAGGCCGAGCGCGGCCGCGGCCGGGCCGGCCAGCGCGGTGCCGACCGGGGCCAGCGAGTAGGAGCCGAGCTCGTCGTACGCGGAGACCCGGGAGAACATCTCCTCCGGGATCTCCTGCTGGAGCACGACCATCCAGTTGACGCCGAAGACCGTGACGCCGACCCCGGACAGGAACATCGCGGCGATCAGCAGCGGCAGCGGGGCGCCGGCGGCCAGGGCGAGGGCCGGGGCGCCGAACAGGAACACGCCCCAGTTGCCGACCAGCAGGATCCGGCGGGGGCGCCAACGGGCCATCAGCAGGCCGGTGACGACCAGGCCGACGCCGTACGCGGACATCGCCAGGCCCCAGGCGCCCGCGCCGCCCAGGCGTTCGTCGGCCACCGTCGGCCCGTACACCGCCTCGACGGTGTTGATGCAGGCCACCACGACGGCGAACTGCAGCACGATCACCCACAGCCAGCGGCGGGAGGCGAACTCCCGCCAGCCCTCGCGCAGGTCGCGCAGCATGCCGCCGCCGGAGGGGGCGGGCGCGGACTCGGGCTCCAGGAAGAAGCGCAGGGAGGCGGCGACCAGGAAGCAGAGGGCGTCCAGGGCCAGCACCCAGCCGGGGCCGACGGCGGCGGTGAGCGCCCCGCCGAGGGCGGCGCCGCCGATCTGGGAGGCGTTCAGGCCCATCCGGAAGACCGCGAAGGCGCGGGCGGCGTGCTCCTGGGGGACGGCCTGCATGATCATGCCGCCGGCCGCGGGGGAGTAGAGGGCGTAGCCGGCGCCGCCGGCGGCGGAGAGCACCAGCAGCTGCCACAGCTGGACGTTCCCGGCCAGCACCAGGGCGGCCAGCACGGCCTGGGAGGCGCCGCTGAACAGGTTGGCGGCGACCATCACGTGGTGGCGCGGGAGCCGGTCGGCGAGGGTGCCGCCGACCAGCAGGAACAGCACGGTGGGCAGCAGCCGCGCGGCGGTGACGTAGCCCACCTCGGTGGCGCCGCCGCCGTTGCCGAGGACGGCGAAGGCGGTGGCGATGGGGGCGCCGGCGTTGCCGAGGCCGCTGATCACGGTGGCGGCGGTCTGGATGCGGAAGTTGCGGCTCGCCCAGGTGGGGCGGCGGGGGAGTGGGGTCGGCACCCGGGTGACTATGGTCGGAGTTCGTACCGGTGTCATCCGGATTTCGCGCCCGAACCGGTGGGGGCGGGCGCCGGCGGCGGATGGGGCGGGGCGGTGGGGCGGGGCGTCAGCCCAGGTGGCCCCAGAGGAAGGTGAGGGTACGGCGCCAGGCGATCCGGGCCTGGAGGGCGTCGTAGGTGCCCAGCGGGTTCTCGTCGTTCATGAAGGCGTGCCCGGCCGGGTAGAAGTGGATCTCGGGGCGGACGTCGGTGGCCTCGCCGATCCGGGTGGCCGCCTCGTCCACGTCGGCCATCGGGATCGAGCCGTCGAGTTCGCCGAAGTGGCCGAGGACGTGGGCGGTCAGGCCGCGGTAGTCGAAGTCGGGGTCCGCCGGGAGGCCGTAGAAGGGGACCGCGGCGGCCACGGCGTCGCCGGCCCGGGCCGCCAGCATCAGGGCGAAGCCGCCGCCCATGCAGAAGCCGACCGCGCCGACCGCGTCGCCGACCACGCCGTCCAGCGCGAGCAGGTGGCCGACGGCGCCGGAGAGGTCCTCGACGGCCCGCTCGACCGGGAGTTCGCGCTTGAGCCGGGCCGCCTCGGCGCCGTCGTGGGTGGTGGTGCCGCCGAAGAGGTCGGGGGCCAGCACGGTGAAGCCCTCGGCGGCGAAGCGGTCGGCCATGTCCGCGACGTGCGAGGTGAGCCCCCACCACTCCTGGACCACCACCAGGCCCGGTCCGACGCCCTGCGGAGGGCGGGCCAGGTACCCGTGCGCGGTGCGGCCGTTGCTCGGGAAGCTGACGTTCTGCCGGGGGCCGCCGTGGTCGGGCATGGCTTCCTCTCGGTGGGTCGGGCCGGTCGGGGCTGGGCCGTTCGGCGGTCGGGCCGTTCGGTGGGTCGGGCCGTCTGCGGCGGGGAGCGGGAGGGCGGGGCCGGTCAGCCCATCTCCTCCAGGGCGCGGCCCTTGGTCTCCTTGATGCAGAAGGCCACGAACGGGATGGAGAGCAGCGCGAAGGCCGCGTAGATGACGTACGTCGCGGAGAGGTTCCAGTCGGCGAGGTCCGGGAAGCTGACCGTGATCGCCCAGTTGGCGATCCACTGGGCCGAGGCCGCGACCGACAGGGCCAGCGCCCGGATCCGGTTGGGGAACATCTCGCCGAGCAGCACCCAGACCACCACGCCCCAGGAGAAGGCGAAGCAGAGCACGAACACGTGGGCGGCGACCAGGGCGACGGTGGCGTGGGTGTTGTCCAGGGTCGCGGTGTCGCCGGTGCCGTGCCGGTAGGAGAACGCCCAGGCGGCGGTGCCCAGCGCGGCCGCCATGCCGATCGAGCCGGCCAGGGCCAGCGGCTTGCGGCCGATCCGGTCCACCAGGGCCATCGCGATCACCGTGCCGATCACGTTGACGATGGAGGTGGAGAGGCTGATCAGCAGCGAGTTGGACTCGTTGATGCCGACCGACTGCCAGAGCAGGGAGGAGTAGTAGAAGATCACGTTGATGCCGACGAACTGCTGGAACACCGAGGCGCCGATGCCGATCCAGACGATCGGCAGCAGGCCGAAGCGGCCGCCGAGCAGGTCCTTGAGCCGGGGCTTGTGGGCGGATTCCAGCACCGCGCGGATCTCGGCGACCCGGGCGTCCAGGTCGACGTCCTCGCCCTCGACCTCGACCAGCACCTTGCGGGCCTGCTCCTCGCGGTGGTCGGCGATCAGGAAGCGCGGCGACTCCGGGATGGAGAGCGCCATCAGCCCGTACACCAGGGCCGGGATGGTCTCGACGCCGAGCATCCACTGCCAGGCCTGGATGCCGCCGAGGTGGCCGGTGGACTCGCCGCCGGCGGCCTGGTTGAGCGCGTAGTTGGCGAGCTGCGAGACGGTGATGCCGAGCACGATCGCCATCTGCTGGAAGGAGGCGAGCCGGCCGCGGTAGGCGGTCGGCGCGACCTCGGCGATGTAGGTCGGCGCGATCACCGAGGCGATGCCGATCGCGACGCCGCCGACCACGCGCCAGCTCGCGAGGGCCTCGATGTTCGGCGGGAACATCGAGCCGATGCCGCTGGCCGCGAACAGCACGGCGGCCAGCAGCATGGTGCGCACCCGGCCGAAGTGGTCGGCCAGCCGGCCGGCGACCACCGCGCCGGCGGCCGAGCCGAGCAGCGCGATGGCCACCACGAAGGCGGTGGTGCCGTGGCCCACCGCGAAGTGCTTCTGGATGCCCGTCACGGCGCCGTTGATCACGGCGCTGTCGTAGCCGAACAGGAAGCCGCCCATCGCGGCGGCCGCCGAGATGAAGATCACGTGCCCGAGGTGGGCCTCGCCGGAGGCCCGCTGGTGATGGACTGTAGACACGCGCGCTCCCCGGGTGGACGGGCCCGCCCCGACGGCTGGGCAGGACTCGTCTCACATTCGAGCAGCGCGGCGGCCGACCCGCCCGAGTTGGGGACCGATCGGGTGAAACGGGGTCAGTCGGCGGCGCGCGCGGTGGCCGTGCGCCGCTCCTGGAGCCGCTCCTGACGTCGGCGGTGGCGCCGCAGCAGTTGGGTGCGGGCGGCGGCGTCCTGGTCCCGGCGGAGCGCCGGGGCGTCCGCGCGCTCGGCGAGCCGCCCGGCGATCGCGTGCTGTTCGGCGGCCGGCTTCTTGTCGTCGTACTTGAACTTGGCGCGCACCTCGCGGACCGTCAGTCGGAGCCCGCGCAGGCCGGGCAGCAGCCGGCCGAACTCCGTCCGGCCGGGGACCACCCGGACCTCAGGGGTCTCCGGCTGGAAGTGCGCCAGCTGGCGGTTGAGGATCTCCGCCTTGCCCTCGGCGGACTCCACCACCTCGGCGGTGCAGTGGAAGTGCACCGAGGCGTAGTAGCTGGTGGGCGTGCCGGGCTCGCCGCGCCAGTGGCCGGGCGCGAAGGCGTAGCCGTCGGTGACCGCCAGGGTGACGTTCGGGTCGGCGCGGACGGCGGTCAGCAGCGGGTTGGGCGTGGCGAGGTGGAGCAGGATCTCGCCGCCCTCCTCGTCCAGCAGGAAGTGGGTGGGGACGAGCACCGGGCCCTCGTCGGGGCCGCCGTTGGCGGCGAGCAGGCCGAAGTCGCGGCCCTCGGCCAGCCAGGCGCGCCACTCCTCCTCGTCACCTCGGTCCCAGGACCTGATCAGCATCGAACGGCCTTCCTCAGCGGGGGTAGCGGCGCATGTGCGCGGGCAGCGGGACGTTCGGGTCGTGCGGCTCGGGGGCGCCGTAGGCGGTGCTGACCGGGACGGTGCCGGACCAGTACGGCAGGTCGGCGTCGGCCGGGTCGTCGGCGGCGCCGTCCGAGCGGGTCTTCGCCGAGACCTCGTCCAGCTCCAGCCGGAGCACGGCGGTGGCGGCGAGCTCCTTGGGGTTGGCCGGGCGGATCTCGCCGGAGCGGCCGGGGACGACCTGGTCGACGATGGCGGCCAGCGCGACGTCCAGCTCCTCGGGGTCGGTGACCTGGTACGCGGTGCCGTGGGCGACCACCGAGCGGAAGTTCACCGAGTGGTTGAACGCGGACTTGGTCAGCACCAGGGCGTCGACGTGGGTGACCGTGAGGCACACCTGGAGGCCCTGGTCGTCGGCGGCGCCGCGCAGCGGGCGGCTGCCGGTGGAGCCGTGGACGTAGAGCCGGCTGCCGACCCGGGCGAAGACCGTGGGCAGGACGACCGGGGCGCCGTCGACGACGAAACCGAGGTGGCAGAGGTAGGCCTCGTCGAGGATGGCGTGGATCGCCTCGCGCTCCCAGGTGGCGCGGTCCTTGTAGCGGGTGGGGGTGGTGCGTGGGGTCCGGGCGTAGTCGGTGCCCTCGGTGTTCGTCGGCGTGGTCGACATGACAACCCCTATGTACTAGTGCATAATCTGGTTTGTGCTAGGAGACTATCCGCTGAAAGGGCGACGCGCCAGCGAAATCGCGGCCCACATCGAACAGGGCGTGAGCAGCGGACAGCTCGCGCCCGGAACCCCGCTCCCCCCGCTGCGCGACCTCGCCGTCGAACTCGGCGTCAACCCCAACACGGTGGCCGCCGCCTACCGGCTGCTGCGCGACCGGGGCGTGATCGAGACGGCCGGCCGCAAGGGCAGCCGGATCCTGCCCCGACCCGCGCTCACCCCCCGCGACCAGATCCGCGTCCCGGTGCCCGAACGCGCCCGCGACCTCTCCACCGGCAACCCCGACCCGGCGCTGCTGCCCGACCTCGCCCCCGCCCTCGCGGCCGCGGTCGCCCGGACCGGACCCGTGCTGTACGGGCAGTCGCGGATCGACCCCGGGCTGCTCGAACTCGCCCGCAGCTCCTTCGAGGCCGACGGACTGCCCGGCGGCCCGATCGCCGTCGCCTCCGGCGCGCTGGACACCATCGAGCGCACGCTCGGCGCCTGGCTGCGCCCCGGCGACGCGGTGGCGGTCGAGGACCCGGGCTGGGGCAGCCTGCTCGACCTGCTGCCCGCGATGGGGCTGCGCCCCCTGCCCGTACGGCTGGACGACGAGGGGCCGCTGCCGGAGGCGCTGGCCGCGGCACTCACCGACGGGGCCCGCGCGGTGGTGGTGACCAGCCGGGCGCAGAACCCGACCGGTGCGGCGCTCGGCGAGGCGCGGGCCGCGGCGCTGCGGGCCGTGCTGGCCGAGCACCCCGGGGTGCTGCTGATCGAGGACGACCACGGGCACGGCATGGTCGACCAGCCGTACCGGCCGCTGGTCGGCGCGGGGCCGCGGCACTGGGCGGTGGTGCGCTCGGCGGCCAAGGCGTACGGGCCGGACCTGCGGGTGTCGGTGATGGTCGGCGACGAGGAGACGGTCGGGCGGGTCGCCGGGCGGCTGCGGCTCGGCGCGGGCTGGGTCAGCCACCTGCTGCAGCGCACCGTCGCCGAGCTGTGGCGCGCCGACGCGGCGCCCGCCGCGAGCGTGGCCGCCGCCTACCGGGAGCGGCGGGACGCGCTGCTGGCGGAGCTGGCGGCGCGCGGCATCGAGGCGCACGGGGCGAGCGGGCTGAACGTCTGGGTGCCGGTGCCGGACGAGACCTCGGCGCTGGCGGCCCTGGTGCAGCGCGGCTGGGTCGCGGCGCCCGGGGCGCGGTACCGGATCCAGTCGCCGCCCGGGCTGCGGTTCACCGTCGCGGGACTCGACCGGGCGGGCGCAAGGGACCTGGCCAACGATCTGGCGGCGGTTCTGGGAACGGGCGGTGCCGACACCCGGCTGGTCTGAACCCGTCGGTAACAAAGCGGGAAACCTGCTGCACGTACCTAGCGGTAACCGGCGCGGCCATGCCATCTTTCGTGCGCCACCGGCGCCGGCGGCCTTCCCTCACGTACGCGTCTTCCCGTCCCCATCGCGCGGGGAGACCGAGCCGCAGGAGTTCCGCCGTGCCCGAAAACAGTTCGAGCAGCACCAGCAGCACCCCTGGACTCGGCCGTCGGCTGCTCACCGCAGCCGCAGCCCTGCCGCTGACCCTGGCGGGGCTGGCCCTCGCCGCGCCCGCCTCGGCGGCCCCGGCCGCGCCGGCCGCCGCGCCGGGCGGACCGACCGCGAGCGTCACGCTCGGCGACAGCTACATCTCCGGCGAGGCCGGCCGCTGGAAGGGCAACTCGGCCGACTCCAGCGGTAACCGGACCGGGACCGACCGGGCCTGGAACGGCAGTTCGTACGACCCCTCGCTGGTCTACGGCGCGACGGCGGCCAGCGGGTGCGACCGCTCCGACGTCGCCGAGGTGCTCGGCGCCCAGGGCGTCGCCCAGAAGCAGGTCAACCTGGCCTGCTCGGGCGCCGTCACCGGCAACGTCTTCCGCGCCTCCAACGGCGGGCAGTCCCTCAAGGGCGAGGCCCCGCAGGCCGACCAACTCGCCACCGTGGCGGCCCATAACAACGTCAAGCTGATCACGCTGTCGATCGGCGGCAACGACCTCGGCTTCTCCGGGATCATCTCCAACTGCGTGCAGGACTACCTGGTCTGGTACTCCTACTGCCACAGCTCGGCGCAGTCCCAGATCGACTCCAAGATGCCCACCGCGATGGCCGGGGTGAGCAAGGCGATCGACGAGATCCGGGCCGTCATGACCAACGCGGGCTACGCGCGCTCCGACTACCGGCTGGTGCTCCAGTCGTACCCCTCGCCGATCCCGCGCAGCGCCGAGATGCGCTACCCGGAGAGCGGCTGGAGCCGGTCGGACACCGGCGGCTGCCCGTTCTGGGACGGCGACGCCGACTGGGCGCGCGACTCGATGGTGCCGCAGATCTCCAAGGCGCTGGCGGGGGTCGCGGCCGCCAAGGGGGCGCAGTTCCTGGACCTCTCCAACATGCTCCAGGGCCGTGAGGTGTGCTCCACCTCCGCGCAGCAGCCGAGCGCGGGCTCCGGCCCGTCCGCGACCACCAGCGAGTGGGCGCGCTTCCTGGACGGCGGTCTCAACACCAGCCAGGGCGCGGTCCAGGAGTCGATGCACCCGAACTACTACGGGCAGCAGGCGCTGGGCGCGTGTCTGGGGCAGCTGTGGACCCGGCCGACCGGCAACTACGCGTGCAACAACACGGCCGGGCGGGACGCGAGCGGGATGTACCTGACGGCGGAGTGAGGCGGACGTGCCGCCGCCCCTCGTCCGGAGTGTGCGGGTGGGGGGCGGCGGTGCGGCGCTCGGCTCGGCCTTCGGCTCGGCGCTCGGCTCGGCTTTCGGGTTCAGCCCTTGGCGAGCAGGGACTGGGCGTGGGCGCGGACCTGATCCTTCGTCAGATAGGCGTCGGTGTACTCGAAGTCCTGCAGCCGGGCGGGCTGGCGGGCCAGGAAGCCGGTGCGGACGAAGTCGTCCCCGGCGGTCGCGTTGAGCAGCCAGTTCGCCCCCACCCGGAACTTCGCCGCGTTGGTGCGCATCGCCATCAGGTGGTAGCCGCGGGCCACCAACTGGGCCGGAACACCGCGTAGTTCGACGCCCACCGGCTTGGAGACCGCGTCCTTGCCGCCGAGGTCGACCACCAGGCCGAGGTCCTTGTGGTAGTACGGCTCCAGCGGCTGGCTGCGCAGCGAGGCGATCACGTTGTCGGCCACCGCGCGGCCCTGGCGGGCCGAGTGCTGGGCGGTCGGCGGGCAGACCGCGCCGTCGCCCTTGGCCAGGTCGGGGACGGCGGCCGCGTCGCCGAGCGCGAACACGCCCTCGAACTGCGGCACCCGCATCTCCGCCGTCACCGCGAGCCGGCCGCGGACCGTCTCCGCGTCCAGGGTGGCGATCAGCGGGCTCGCGGCCACCCCGGCCGTCCAGATCAGGGTGCGGCAGGGGATCACCCGGCCGTCGGTGAACTTGACCGTCTCGGCGCCGACCTCGGCCACCGACACGCCGAGCGACACCTCGATGCCGCGGCCGCGCAGCACCTCCAGGGCCGCCGTGCCGAGGGCGTCGCCCAGTTCGGGCATCAGCTTGGGGGCGATGTCGATCAGGTGCCACTTGATCTGCTGGGCGTCCAGGCGCGGGTAGCGGCGGGCGGCGGCGGTGGTGAGGCGCTGGAGGCAGGCGGCCGTCTCGGTGCCCGCGTAGCCGCCGCCGACGACCACGAACTGCAGCCGGGACTCGCGCTCGTGCTGGTCCAGGGTGGCCGAGGCGAGGTCGAGTTGGGCGATCACGTGGTCGCGGACGTAGGCCGCCTCGGCGAGCGTCTTCATGCCGCGGGCGTAGTCGGTCAGGCCGGGGATGTCGAAGGTGCGGGTGACGCTGCCGGGGGCGAGCACCAGGACGTCGTACTTCTGCGCGACCACCTCGTCGGTGATCTTGCGGACCACGCACACCCGGGAGGCCGGGTCCACGCCGATGGCGCCGCCGGGGACGATGTGGGTGCGGCGCAGGCTCCGGCGCAGGGAGACCGCCACGGACTGGGGGGTGAGGACGCCGGCCGCGACGTGGGGCAGGAGGGGGAGGTAGAGCTGGTAGCTGAACGGCGTGACCAGCGTGATCTCGGCCTCCGACGGCGAGAGCTTGCGTTCGAGGCGGCGGGCGCACTCCAGGCCTGCGAAGCCGCCGCCGACGATCAGGATCCGAGGTCGTTCCATCGCTCATCCCTTTGCCGTACAGGTCGTACCGGAAGGCCCCCATTACTGTCCGCCACACTCGCACGGAGCAGCGGGGGCTGCCACCGGGATGGGGCGCAGGGGGGAGGAGGGGGAAGAGGGGTTCCTGAAGAGGGGCTCCTGTCGGGGGCCGGGGCGGGGCGGGGCACCGATAGGCTGTCGGGCGTGCTCCCCGAGGTGACGGCGATCCGGTACGTGACGCCACTGCGAGAAGGCGGCTCGATGCCGGGCCTGGTCGAGGCCGACGACCGGCGGCTGTACGCGCTGAAATGGGTCGGCGCCGCGCAGGGCCGGAAGGCGCTGGTCGCGGAGGTGCTGGCCGGCGAGCTGGGGCGGCGGCTGGGGCTGCCGGTGCCGGAGCTGGTGACCGTCGACCTGGATCCGGTGCTCGCGCGCAGCGAGCCGGACCACCAGGTCCAGGACCAGATGCGGGCCAGCGGCGGGACCAACCTCGGGATGGCCTTCGTCAGCGGGGCGCTGAACTTCGACCCGCTCTGCTTCGAGGTGGACCCCGAACTGGCCGGGCAGGTGCTCTGGTTCGACGCGCTGATCGGCAACGTCGACCGGTCCTGGCGCAACCCCAACCTGCTGGTGGCGACCGGCGGGCTGCGCCTGATCGACCACGGCGCGAGCCTGATCTTCCACCACAACTGGCCCGGCGCCGCGGCCTGGGTGCGCCGCCCGTACGACGCCTCCGACCACGCGCTGCTGCGCGCCCGGCCGGACCTGGCGGCGGCGGACAAGGCGCTCGCGCCGATCGCGGAGGAGGCCGTCGAGGCGGCGGTGGCGCAGATCCCCGAGGTGTGGCTGGTGGACGAGTTCGGCTTCGACTCGCCCGAGGACGTACGCGCCGCGTACCGCGCCCAGCTGACCGGGCGACTGGCCGGTCCGCGGGACTGGCTGCCGGAGGTGTCCGCATGACCGGGCCGCTGTCGGCCGCGCTGCCGGCCGTCGTGGAGCTGCACGACTACGAGTACGCCGTGATCCGGGCGGTGCCGCGGGTCGAGCGGGGTGAGTGCGTGAACGTCGGGGTGCTGCTGTACTGCCGGCAGAGCGCCCACCTGGCCGCGCGGACCCACCTGGACCAGGCCCGGCTGCTGGCGCTGGACCCGGTCGCGGACGTGCAGGGGGTGCGCCGGGCGTTGCAGGGGATCGAGGCGGTCTGCCTGGGCGGGCCGCAGGCCGGTCCGGCGGCCTCGGACAGCCCCGGGCAGCGGTTCCGCTGGCTGACGGCGCCGCGCAGCGCGGTCGTCCAGCCGGGGCCGGTGCACACCGGGCTGACCGCGGACCCGGAGGTCGAGCTGCGGCGGCTGTTCGACCAGCTGGTGCTCTGACCCCGCCGCTCCGGGCCCGGCCCTGCTGCGCCTCCCGCGTCTCCGTCCCTCCTGTCCCTCGTGCCCCGAACGGGGGTACTGTGAGGCGGCTCGCCGACGTTTGCCGTGGTCAAAGCTTGAGTTAGTGAAGCACTCAGCCGTACGCTGACCCCATGGGTTCGATCTCGACGACGACCGTACCGACCAACGCCGAGCTGATGGAGGCGTTGGCCGCCGTCGGTGCCGCGTACTTCCAGGACTTCGCGGCCGCCGCGGCCCGGCACGGGCTGTCCTCCTCCCAGGCCAAGGCGCTGGGCTCGGTGCAGGAGCCGGTGCCGATGCGCGCGCTGGCCGGGCGACTGGGCTGCGACGCGTCGAACGTGACCGGGATCGTGGACCGGCTGGAGACGCTGGGCCTGGCCAACCGGGAGGCGGCCGCCGGTGACCGCCGGGTGAAGATCGTGGTGATCACGGCCGAGGGCCGGGAGATCCTCAACCGGATCCGCGGCGAGATGGCCCGAACCCACCAGGCCTTCTCGGCGATGACCGACGAGCAGCGGATCGCCCTGCACTCGATCTGCGGGCAGGTCCTCCCGGTGCTGGCCGGCCGGACGGGCGCCGCGCCGCAGTAGCGGCGGCCACCGGGCCCGCCGGTCGGGCCCGCCGGCCGGGTCGGTGCGGCCTCGCGCCATCCGCCGACGTTCGGCGTGACCTCGGCTGTTAGGCTTGCGAAGCGTGAGCGCGAAGCCCCAGATCCCCAATGTCCTGGCCTCCCGGTACGCCTCGGCGACCCTGGCCCAGCTGTGGTCCCCCGAGCACAAGGTGGTCCTCGAGCGCCACCTGTGGCTCGCCGTCCTGAAGGCCCAGCAGGACCTCGGTGTCGAGGTGCCCGCGAATGCCGTCGCCGACTACGAGCGGGTGGTCGACCAGGTCGACCTCGGCTCGATCGCCGCCCGTGAGCGGGTCACCCGCCACGACGTGAAGGCCCGGATCGAGGAGTTCAGCGAGCTCGCCGGCCACGAGCAGATCCACAAGGGCATGACGTCCCGGGACCTGACCGAGAACGTCGAGCAGCTGCAGATCCGCCAGTCCCTGGAGCACGTCCGGGACCGTACGGTCGCCGTCCTGGTGCGCCTGGCCAAGCTGTCCGCCCAGCACTCCGAGCTGGTCATGGCCGGCCGTTCGCACAACGTGGCCGCGCAGGCCACCACCCTGGGCAAGCGCTTCGCGTCGATCACCGACGAGCTGCTGGTCGCCTTCCGCCGTCTGGAGGAGCTGATCGCCCGCTACCCGCTGCGCGGGATCAAGGGCCCGGTCGGCACCGCCCAGGACATGCTGGACCTGCTCGGCGGCGACACCGAGAAGCTGGCCGAGCTGGAGCGCCGGGTCGCCGGCCACCTCGGCTTCGACCACGTGCTGACCAGCGTCGGCCAGGTCTACCCGCGCTCGCTGGACTTCGAGGTGCTCACCGCCCTCGTCCAGCTGGCCGCCGCGCCGTCCAGCCTGGCCAAGACCATCCGCCTGATGGCCGGCCACGAGCTGGTCACGGAGGGCTTCAAGGAGGGCCAGGTCGGCTCCTCCGCGATGCCGCACAAGATGAACACCCGCTCCTGCGAGCGCGTCAACGGCCTGGCGGTCATCCTGCGCGGTTACGCGTCGATGACCGGCGAGCTGGCCGGCGACCAGTGGAACGAGGGCGACGTCTCCTGCTCCGTGGTGCGCCGGGTCGCGCTGCCGGACGCCTTCTTCGCCTTCGACGGCCTGCTGGAGACCTTCCTCACCGTCCTGGACGAGTTCGGCGCCTTCCCGGCCGTGATCGAGGCCGAGCTGGACCGCTACCTGCCGTTCCTGGCCACCACCAAGGTGCTGATGGGCGCGGTGCGTGCGGGCGTCGGCCGGGAGACCGGCCACGAGGTCATCAAGGAGCACGCCGTCGCCTCGGCGCTGGCGATGCGCGCCGGCGCCCGGGAGAACGAGCTGCTGGACCGCCTCGCCGCCGACGAGCGGATCCCGCTGGACCGGGCCGGGCTGGACGCGCTGCTCGCCGACCGGCTGTCCTTCACCGGTGCGGCCGGGGCGCAGGTCGCCGAGGTCGTCCGACAGGTGGAGGCCGTCGCGGCGGCCTACCCGGAGGCGGCCAAGTACGCCCCCGGCGACATCCTCTGACGAGGAGTCAGTTCTCTGACGAGGGCCCTGCCGCCGTTCCGGTGGCGGGGCCCTCGCGCGTCCGGGGGCGGCCCGGGTCGAGCGGCGGGGTGGTGGTGGCGCAGGGCCAGTCGCAGTTCGGCTCGGCCACCGGGTGCTCCTCCTCCGGCGCCAGCACATTGCCCCGGACGGTGGCGAAGGCGATCAGCCCGCCGGCGGCCAGCAGCCCCGCGCAGATCAGCATCGCGGTGTGGAAGGCGGAGTCCACCGCGGAGGGCACCCGGTAGGCGTCGCCGCTCAGTCCGGCCAGGGCCGGCAGGGCGGCGACCGCGAGCAGGCCGGCCGCGCGGGCGGCGGCGTTGTTGACGCCGCTGGCGATGCCCGCGTGCCGCACCTCGACGGCGGCCAGCACGGTGGCGGTCAGCGGGGCGACCAGCAGCGTCATCCCGGAGCCCATCACCGCGACCGCGGGCAGCACGTCCGCCCAGTAGGAGGAGCCGGGGCCGGTGCGCAGCATCAGCAGCACCCCGGCGGCGCACAGCAGCGGGCCGACGGTGAGCGGGACGCGCGGGCCGATCCGCTTGCCGAGCCGTCCGGCGCGCGCGGACAGGGTCAGCATCAGCACCGTGATCGGCACCAGGGCGAAGCCGGAGACCAGCGGGGAGAAGCCCGAGACGATCTGCAGCTGCACCACCAGCAGGAAGAAGACCCCGCTGAACGCCGCGTAGACGCAGAGGGTGACCAGGTTCACGGCGGTGAAGAGCCGGGAGGAGAACAGGCCGAGCGGCAGCATCGGGTCGGGCGTGCGCCGCTCGACGGCCACGAAGGCGGCGGCCAGCAGCAGGCCGATCGCACCGGTGACCCAGACGGCGGGGGACAGTCCCTCCCCGGCGGCGGTGAGCGCGTAGGTGACGGCGCCGAGCGCGAGGGCGGCGAGCAGGGCGCCGGGCACGTCGAAGCGGCCGGCGGCGGACTCGTCCCGGCTCTCCGGGACGTAACGGGAGGTCACCGCGATCACGGCGGCGGCCAGCGGCAGGTTCAGCAGGAAGATCCAGCGCCAGCCCGGGCCGTCCACCAGCCAGCCGCCGAGGAAGGGGCCGACGGCCGCCGACACCCCGCCCAGGCCGGACCAGAGGCCGACCGCCGCCGAGCGGTCGTCCGGGTAGAAGACCGCCTGGAGCATGGCGAGCGAGCCCGGGGTGAGCAGCGCGCCGCCGATGCCCTGGACGGCGCGGGCGGCGATCAGCACGTGGATGGTCGGGGCCGCGGCGCAGGCCGCGGAGGCGACGGCGAACCAGACCACGCCGATCAGGAAGACCCGGCGCCGTCCGTAGCGGTCGCCGAGGGCGCCGCCGAGCAGGATCAGGCCGGCCAGGGTGAGCAGATAGGCGTTCAGGGTCCATTGCAGGGAGGCGAGGGAGGCGCCGAGGTCGGCGCCGATCCGGGGCAGGGCGACGTTGACGACGGTGCCGTCGAGCATCGCCATGCTGGAGCCGAGCACTGTCGCGAGGAGTACCCAGCGGCCCTGCGCGGTGCCCAGGCGCAGAGTGCCGGCTTGAGAGGTGGCCACGGGCCGAATCCTGCGCCCGCCGGGGCGTACGTGACAAGGGTCACCGGGTGGTGTGTCGGTCGGTGGCGGTGCGTGAACGGACGGTCGCACGGGGGTGGTCCCGGCGGCGCAGGGTGGTGGATCAGTGGCGCCGGGTGAATGGATCGTGCACGGAGCGTGCAAGGGATCATTCGGAGGGTGACGGGGCCGCGGGGGTTGTTGCCGATTCAAGAGATCGACATTGCTTCACCCGAACGGATGAGTTTTAGTTCAGCGACCGCCCGGCCAGTCCGGACGGATCCACCGGGTGGAACGCCGAGTCCTGCCGCTGCCCGGTGGCTCGCACCGAACTCTGTACGGCAGGAGCGGGGGACCCACAGGTAAGTCGCCGGACCGGAGTTCGCGCCTTTTCGGGCGCGGACCACCAGGGCCGGCTTGGGGTGAAGCCGCACATGCGGCCGGGCAACTCCAGCCCGAACCCGACAGCTCACCTCGCAGGCGTCGGAGAGGAAAATTCCATGCCTGCACAGGCTCGTCGTATCGCCCTGCCCCGTGCCGCCCGCATCGGCATCGCCACCGCCGTCACCGGGGCCTCGTTCGTCCTGCCGCTCGTGACCGCGATGAGCGCCCAGGCGCACACCGCCCCGGCGGCCACCACCGCCCCGGCCGCTTCCGGGGCCGCCGCTCCGGCTGCCGCCCCGGCCGCCCAGCAGAGCTACCGCGTCGTCAGCGGTGACACCCTGTCGAAGATCGCCGACGCCAAGAACGTCGAGGGCGGCTGGCACGCGCTGTACGAGCAGAACCGCTCGGTGGTCGGCGCCGACCCGAACCTGATCTTCCCCGGTCAGCAGCTGGCCCTCGCCGGTCACGCCGCCGCTCCGGCGAAGCCTGCCGCCCCGGCCAAGCCGGCCGCTCCGGCGAAGTCCGCCGCGCCGGTCACCCAGGACACCTCCGCTGCCGCGGACTCCCAGGTGCAGGTCCGGACCGAGGCCGCCAAGCCCGGCGCCCAGGTGCAGACCCAGGTTCAGACCGCCGCCCCGGCCCAGGCCGTGACCGCGGCCCCGGTCGCCGCCACCTCCGGCTACGTCGCCCCGCTCGCCAACCCCGTGCTGGGCGAGGCCTACGGCGTGGCCGGCTCGATGTGGGCCTCCGGCCACCACACCGGCCAGGACTTCGTCGCCTCCACCGGCACCCCGCTGCGCGCCGTCGCCAACGGTGTCGTGGTGAAGGCCGGCAGCGACGGCGCCTACGGCAACGAGGTCGAGATCAAGCTCGCCGACGGCAAGTACGCCCAGTACGCGCACCTGTCCTCGATCGGCGTGAGCGTCGGTCAGACCGTCACCGCCGGCCAGCAGCTCGGCCTCTCCGGTGCGACCGGCAACGTGACCGGCCCGCACCTGCACTTCGAGATCCGTACCGGTTCCGAGTACGGCTCGGACATCGACCCGGTCGCCTACCTGCGGGCGCACGGCGTCGCGCTCTGACCCTCCGGGGCCTTCCGCAGGAACGTGTGAACCACCGCTGGTGCGGGGCGAATCGACGCCCGGGATGGTCATGTCGGGTGACCGCTCGACCGGGTGATCGCCGCACCGGTGGACCTGGGCGCGGGACACGCCCAAGGCCGGCCCGGCCGTACGGGACAACCTCTCGTACGGCCGGGCCGGCCGCTGCCGTTCTCCGCTCGGTCGTCGTGGTCCACGGGTACGTCTCGTATTCGCGCTGACTGCGCCGACTGCGGCGGCGGTCAGGGGCGGCGGGCCGGGAGGCCGTGTTCGGCGGCGGCCATCAGGTCGTGCATCCGGTGGCCGAAGTCCTCGGTGTCGCAGGCGGGTTCGGGGAAGACCAGGCGGACGTCGCGGTGGCCGTGCGAGTGGTCCAGGCGCAGTACCAGGCCGTGGCGGTCCAGGGCGAGCGGGCGGACGGCCGGGCCGTGGGTGAGCAGCGCCGGGTCGAGCAGCCGGGTGAGCAGGTCGAGGGCGTCGGCGTGGTCGTCGGCCAGGTGGGTGAGCAGGGCGGCCTCGTGACGGGCCAGCGGGTCGGGGGCGGCGAGGGAGAGGTCGGCGGCGGTGAGCGCGCCGGTGCCGTACGGGGTGGCGAGGACGGCGTGGGCGACGTCGACCCGCAGGTGGACGCTGAGGCCGTCGTCGGCGAGGTGGGCCAGGTGCAGCCGGCCGGCCAGGGTGAGTCGGCCGCGGATGCGGTCGCGGACGGCCACGGGGGAGACGTCGGTGACGTCGAGCACGACGGCCAGGCCGTCGGTGGCGGTGGCGCCGGCGAGGGCCGCGACGAGCGGGGCGTCCAGCGGGGCGCGCAGGCGCAGCCGGGAGCCGTGGACGGAGACCGGGGTGTCCAGGTCGTGGTGCTCGCCGAGGGCGCGGACGGTGAGCGAGGAGGTCGCGCTGAGCAGGCTGCGGACCCGCTCGGCGGTGGTGGGCTCGGGCACCTCGGCGTCACCGGCGGTGATGCTCATGAACGGACCTCCTGTTGGTTAGGTGAGGCTAACCTAATGTCCCCCTGGAGGTGTGGCAAGTGGGCGGGCGGTGGTGCGGCGGCGTGGCCGGGTGGGGATGCGCCGAGGGCCCGGACGCGTTGGTGGCGTCCGGGCCCTCGGGGTGTCGCGGCAGCGGGTCGGGCCGTCAGGCCGCCGGGCGGTCAGGCGGTCAGGTGGTCAGCCGATGACGGCCTGGGCGTCGATCTCCACCAGCATCGGCTCCTGCGGCAGTTCGACGAAGATCGTGGTGCGGCACGGCTTCACCCCGCCGGGCTTGACGTTCTCCTCGATGAACTCGGCGTAGACCTCGTTCATCAGCGGGAAGTCGGCGCGCTTGGTGAGGTAGACGCGGAACATCACCACGTCCTCGATGGTGGCGCCGCCGGCCTCGACGATGGCCTTGACGTTCTCCAGGGTGCGGCGGGTCTGCGCCTTCACGTCGCCGTGGTGGAGGTACTCGCCGGTCGCCGGATCCTGCGGGCCCTGGCCGGAGACCTGGAGGATCGGGCCCTTGCGGACGCCCTGGGAGAACATCCAGGCCGGGGCCGGGGCGCCGTCGGTGCGGATCTCGGTCTTGTCGGAGGACATCGGGGTCGGGACTCCTTGCGGTCGGGGACGGTGCGGTGACGGTTCGTCAGTTGTGGTCGGGGCGGCCGCAGTCGGCCGAGACCGCCCGGGCGGTCGCGAGCAGCTGCGGGAGGAGGTCCAGCACCTGCTCGTACGGGAGGAGGACGTCCGGGACGGAGATGGAGGCGGCGGCGACCACCCGGCCGCTGGCGTCCCGGATCGGGGCGGCGACGCAGTTGATGAAGGCCTCGTGCTCGGCGTGGTCCTGCGCCCAGCCCTGGGCCGCGACCTTCTCCAGCTCGGCGAGCAGCGCCTCGGGCGTGGTGAGGGTGCGTTCGGTGTGCGGGGTGAAGTCGATCCCGGCCACCACCCGGCGGCGCTCGGGCAGCGGGAGGTCGGCCAGCAGGACCTTGGAGACGGCGGCGCTGTGCAGGGCGGCGCGCAGGCCGATCCGGGAGTACATCCTGACCGGGTGGCGGGAGTCGAACTTGTCGATGTAGACCACCTCGCCGCCCTCGTAGGCCGCCAGGTGCACGGTCTGGCTGGTGGCGGAGTTCAGCTCGGCGAGGTGCGGGGCGGCGATCCGGCGGATGCCGCGCTGCTCCAGGGCGAGGCCGGACAGGGCGAACAGGCCGGCGCCGAGGTGGTAGCGGTAGGCCGCGTCGCGGTAGACGAACCGTTCCTCCTCCAGGCTCTGGAGCAGCCGGAGCACGGTGGTCTTGTGCACGCCGAGGACCTCGGCCAACTGGTCGAGGGAGCGCTCGCCCTCGCCGAGTTCGGCGAGGATGCGCAGGGCGCGGGTGACGGTCTGACTCATCGGGCTCGTGCTCCGGTCGGGTGGCGGGGGTCGGTGCTCATTGTGCCCGGGCCCGGTCGGCGCGCGCCCCGGCGGCCGCCTGGGTTGCCGCCCCGGCCACCGCCTGGGCCGCCTCCTGGGTCGCTGTCAGGGCCGGTGCGTCCGCGGCGGTCCGCCGCCAGGGGCGGGCGGCGGGCAGGGCCGGGGAGTCGATGCCCTCGGCGCTGACCCGGGTGGCGGCCCAGTCGGCGGGGGAGGCGTCGAGCAGGGCCGTCAGCACCGGGGCCGGCGGCAGTTCGGCCTGGTCGCCGTGCGCGGTCAGCGCGCAGGCCGCGCTCAGGTGGCCCAGCCGCAGCCGGCGGCGCTGGTCCAGGGCGTGGAGGGTGCCGGCCAGGTAGCCGGCGGCGAAGGCGTCGCCCGCGCCGGTCGCCTCCACCACCTCGACGGTCAGGGCCGGTTCGGCGACGGCCGTGCCGTCCCGCTCCAGCGCGGTGACCAGCCGGGCGGCGTCCTTGACCACCACGGTGGCGGGTGCGGGGAAGCGGCGGCGCAGCGCGGCGGGCTCGTCGGTGCCGAAGGCGGCCCGGGCCTCGTCGGCGCCGAGCAGCAGCAGATCGGCGGCGTCCAGCAGCGGCGGCAGCACGGCCGGGTCGCGGTCCCGCCAGAGCGCTGGGCGCCAGTTGAGGTCGAAGCTGATCAGCCGCCCCGGGCGGCGGTCGGCGAGCAGGGCGCGCAGCAGGGCCAGGCAGTCGTCGGAGAGCGCGGCGGTGATGCCGGACAGGTGCAGCAGGCGGGCGCCGGCCAGCAGGCCGGCGGCGGCCGGGTCGGTGAGCAGCGCGGGGGAGAGGGCGGCGGCCGCGGAGCCGCGCCGGTGGTAGTGCAGCCGGCTGCGGCCGGGGCCGAGGTCGTGCCGGTGGCCGGTGGTGCCGCCGACCTCCTTGAGGTAGAGGCCGGTCGGGCGGTGCGGGTCGACGGTGACGCCGGAGACGTCCACGCCGCGGGCTGCGACCTCGGCGAGCAGGCGGCGGCCGAAGCCGTCGTCGCCGACCCGGCTGATCCAGGCGGTCGGCACGCCGAGCGCGGCCAGGGCCCCGGCGACGTTGGACTCGGCGCCGCCGACGGACAGCCGGAAGGTGTCCACGGACTCCAGCGGGCCGGGGCGGTCGGGCAGGAGCACGGCCATCGACTCGCCCACGCACACGGCCGTCGGGGGAGGGCCGGGGCGGTCCGGCCCCGGGTGGTCCTGTGGCGGCATCTGCTGGGCTCCTCGTCTGCGGCGGCGGTGTGTCGACCTCTGACGATGGGGTTCGACTCCGTTGACCGTGATCCGGCGCCGATGCTAGAACCGTGTTGCCAACATGTGCAACCCTCGTTGCGCATGTTGCAACATGGTGGATGGAGGAAGACGGTGGAGCAGACTTTCGCGGGCCGTGGCACCCTCGCGGGCAGTGGCGCCTTCGCGAGCGGTGCGGACGGGCCCGGCATCGCCGAGGGGGCGGTCGCGGCGCTGGCCGACGAGACCCTCGACTGGCGGTTCAAGGCCGCCCCGCCGGAGAGCTGGGGCCGCACCACGCGCGACTGGCTCGCCACCGGACCGACCCTCTCCTCCCTCGGCACCCCGCTGCTCACCCTCGACGGCGCCGCGCTCGACCACAACGTCCTGACCATGGCCGACTGGTGCGCCGAGGCGGGCGTCGCGCTCGCCCCGCACGGCAAGACCACCATGGCGCCCCAGCTCTGGCAGGCCCAACTCGCCGCCGGCAGCCACGGGATCACCCTCGCCAACCTGCCCCAGGTGCGGGTCGCCCGCGCCTTCGGCGTCCAGCGGATCCTGCTCGCCAACACCCTGCTCGACCCGGCCGGACTCGCCTGGCTCGCCGCCGAACTGACCGCCGACCCGGGCTTCGGCTTCCTCTGCTGGACCGACTCCACCGAGGGCGTACGGCTGATGGACGAGGCGCTGTGCGCCGCCGGGGCCGAGCGGCCGGTCGAGGTGCTGGTCGAACTCGGCGGCCCGGGCGGGCGGACCGGCGTGCGCGGCGTGGACGCGGCCGTCGAGGTCGCCGCCGCCGTGCTGCGCGCCCCCACCCTGCGGCTGGCCGGCGTCGGCGGGTACGAGGGCGCCCTCGCGCACGACGCCACCGCCGAAGGGCTGGCCGCCGTCCGCGGCTACCTGAACGCGCTCGGCGAACTGCACGGTCGGCTCGCCGGGGCCTACCCGGACGGCGCGCCACCGGTGGTGTCAGCTGGCGGAAGCGCCTACTTCGACCTGGTGGCCGAGGAGTTGGCCGCCCTGCCGGAGGCGCTGGTGGTGCTCCGCTCGGGTGCGTACATCGCCCACGACGACGGCTTCTACCGGGGCATCTCCCCGCTCGCCCGGGGCGGCGGGCCGACCCCGTTCCGCGCTGCGCTGCACGGCTGGGCCCGGGTGGCCTCCCGGCCCGAGCCCCAACTCGCGCTGCTGGACGCGGGCAAGCGCGACCTGCCCTTCGACGAGGGCCTGCCCGAGCCGCAACTGGTGCGTGGCGGTGCGGCGTTGACCGGCACGGCCGCCCGGATCACCGCGCTCAACGACCAGCACGCCTACCTCCGCGACGCGGGCGACCTCGCACCGGTCGGCGCGGTGCTGCGGCTCGGCGTCTCGCACCCGTGCACGGCCTTCGACAAGTGGACCGCGATCCCGGTGCTGGACCGCGCGGACGCGGCCGAGCCGCAGGTCACCGGGCTGATCAGGACGTTCTTCTGATGACGGCGGGGGAGAGAACCGCTGCCTTCCCGGGGGCGACCGTCTTCAAGGGGGCCACGGTCGTCGACGGGACGGGCGCCGACCGCTACCGGGCGGACGTGCGGATCGCCGACGGCGTGATCACCGAGATCGGCGCGGGCCTCGGCGGGGGTACCGTGGTGGACGCCGACGGCCTGGTGCTCGCCCCCGGCTTCATCGACATGCACGCCCACTCCGACCTCGCCCTGCTGCTCGAACCCGAGCACCCGGCCAAGGTCACCCAGGGCGTCACCTGCGAGGTGCTCGGCCAGGACGGCCTGTCCTACGCCCCGGTGGACGACACCACCCTGCCCGCGCTGCGCCGGCAGCTGGCCGGATGGAACGGCGATCCGGCGGGCTTCGACTGGGACTGGCGTGACGTCGGCGGGTACCTGGACCGGATCGACCGCACCCGGGTCGCCGTCAACGCCTGCTACCTGGTCCCGCACGGCTCGCTGCGGATGCTCGCCATGGGCTGGGACAACCGCCCGCCCACCCCGGCCGAACTCGACCGGATGCGGCAGGTGTTGGCGCAGGGCCTGCTGCACGGCGCGGTCGGCATGTCCAGCGGGCTCAGCTACACCCCCGGGATGTACGCGGACACCGCCGAGCTGGCCGCGCTGTGCACCGTGGTTGCGGCCTACGGCGGCTTCCACGCGCCGCACCAACGCTCGTACGGGAAGGGTGCGTTGGAGGGCTACGCGGAGATGGTGGAGATCGCCCGGCGGTCCGGCTGCGCGCTGCACCTGACCCACGCCACGATGAACTTCGGCGTCAACCGGGGCCGGGCCGGCGAGTTCCTGGACCTGGTCGACCGGGCGCTCGCGGACGGCGTCGACCTCACTCTGGACAGCTACCCCTACCTGCCCGGCTCCACCACCCTGGCGGCCCTGCTGCCGAGTTGGGCCGCCGAGGGCGGCCCCGGCGCCACCCTGGCGCGGCTCGCCGACCCGGCTGCGTGCGAGCGGATCCGGTACGCGATGGAGCGGACCGGCAGCGACGGCTGCCACGGCGTGGTCGCCGACTGGGCGACCGTCCAGATCTCCGGCGTCCGCTCGGCCGACCTCGCGCCGACGGTCGGCCGGACGGTCGCCGACCTGGCCGCCGAGCGGGGGGCCGGCGGGACGGAGGTCTTCCTCGACCTGCTGCGCCGCGACGAGTTGGCCACCACCGTCCTCCAGCACGTCGGGCACGAGGAGAACGTCCGGGCGGTGATGCGCCACCCCGCCCACACCGTGGGCAGCGACGGCCTGCTCGTCGGGGCCCGGCCACACCCGCGCGCCTGGGGCACCTTCCCGCGCTACCTCGGCCACTACGGACGGGAGTTGGGCGTGCTCACCCTGGAGCAGGCGATCACCCGGATGACCGGCCGGCCCGCCGCCCGGCTGGGGCTGGACCGGCGCGGCCGGATTGCCCCCGGCCACCACGCCGACCTGGTGCTGCTGGACCCCGAACGGGTCCGGGACACCGCCACCTTCGAGCAACCCCGGCTGCCCGCCGAGGGGATCCAGTACGTGTACGTCAACGGCACCGCCGTCGTCCGGCAGGGTCGCACCACCGGCGCCCGGCCCGGGCGCGCCCTGCGCCGCACCGATCGAGGAACGCTGGCCCGATGAATGTTGGCCCGATGAACGCTGGCCCGATGAACGCCACGAACGCCACGAACGCCACGAATGCTGTGAACGGCACGAACGCCCTCGCCGAGCTGCGGAACGACCCGGTGATCGCGGTGGTCCGCGCACCCCGGATCCCGGACGCCGCCGCACTGTGCGCCGCACTCGCCGAGGGCGGCATCAGCTTCACCGAATTCACCTACACCACACCGGATGTGACGGACCACCTGGAGCGTGCCTCGGCGTCCGGATGGCGGGTCGGGGTGGGGACGGTGCTGACCGCCGAGCAGGCCGGGCGGGGGATCGACGCCGGGGCCTCCTTCCTGGTCACCCCCGGCTGCCGGCCCGAGGTCGCCGAGGTCGGACGGGCACGCGGGGTGCCGGTGGTGCTGGGGGCGCTGACCCCGACCGAGGTGGCCCGGGCGGTCGACCTGGGGGCGGCCGCCGTCAAGATCTTCCCGGCCCGGTCGTTCGGCCCCGGCTACTTCAAGGACCTGCGCGGCCCGTACCCCGACGTGCCGTTGGTGGCCTCGGGCGGGGTGAACGCGGGCAACGCGGCCGAGTTCCTGGCACAGGGGGCGCTCGCGGTGTGCGCGGGGACGGACGTGGTGCCGCCGGCGGTGGTGGAGGCGGGGGACTGGGCGGAGATCACCAGGCGGGCCCGGGCGTTCACCCGGGCCTGCGCGGCGGGGGCGTAGCGGCTTCCTGTGGAGCGGGGGACTGGGCGGCGCCGGCTCGGCGGCGGTTCGGTGAAGGTGCGCGGCGGGCTGTCGGGACGGCCGGGATCGGACGAGAATCGGTGGCACCCGGCCCACCCCGGGCCCCTCGGCCCCCCGGCCCGGGCGGCCCCCGGACCCGACAGGAGGACCCGCCCCATGACCTCGACCCGCCCCGGCCCCGACTGGTTGGCCGACGCCGTCCTCTACCAGATCTACCCGCAGTCCTTCGCGGACTCCGACGGCGACGGCATCGGCGACTTCACCGGCATCACCGAGCACCTCGACCACCTCGCCTGGCTGGGCGTGGACACCGTCTGGCTCAACCCCTGCTTCGCCTCGCCGTTCCGCGACGCCGGGTACGACGTCACCGACTACTTCACCCCGGCCCCGCGTTACGGCCGCACCGAGGACCTGGTCGCGCTGGTCGAGGCCGCGCGCGGCAAGGGCATCCGGATCCTGCTGGACCTGGTCGCCGGGCACACCTCCGACCGCCACCCCTGGTTCCTGGCCTCCGCCGAGGACCCGGCCGACCAGCGCTACATCTGGTCCGACCGGCCGGTGGACGGCTTCGTCGCCTCGCCCGGGAGCCGGCCGGGCTGGTACCGGCCGAACTTCTTCGACTGTCAGCCCGCCCTCAACTTCGGCTACGCGCGCACGAGTTCGTCGGAGCCCTGGCGGCAGCCGGTGGACGCCGAGGGCCCACGCGCCAACCGGGCGGCACTGCGCGACATCATGGCGCACTGGCTGGGCCTCGGCGTGGCCGGCTTCCGGGTGGACATGGCGTACTCGCTGGTCAAGGACGACCCGGGCCGGGTGGAGACCGCCAAGCTCTGGACCGAGCTGCGCGACTGGCTGGACCGCGCCCACCCCGAGGCCGCGCTGCTCGCCGAGTGGGGCGAACCGGCCGCCGCCGTCGCGGCCGGGTTCCACGCCGACTTCTTCCTGCACTTCGGCGGGGACGACCACGGCCTCCCGCTGCGCTCGCTGTGGAACAACGGCGGCGGGACGGTCGAGGAATTCTGGCAGCAGGGCCCGTGTTACTTCGAGGCCGAGGGGCGCGGCACCCCGCAGACCTTCCTGGACGCCTGGCGCTCCGCCGCCGAACTCACCGAGGGCAACGGGCACATCGTGCTGCCCACCGCCAACCACGACTTCTCCCGGCTGGCCACCGCCCCGCGCTCCGGGGAGCAACTCGCCCCCGCCTTCGCCTTCCTGCTCACCTGGCCGACCCTGCCCGCCGTCTACTACGGGGACGAGATCGGCATGCGCTACCTGCCCGGACTGCCGGACGTCGAGGGCAGCGTGCTCGGCCCGCGCTTCAACCGGGCGGGGTCGCGGACCCCGATGCAGTGGACGCCCGGCCCGTCGGCCGGATTCTCGGCGGCCGCGCCCGAGCGGTGCTACCTGCCGCCGGACCCTGACCCGCACCGCCCGGACGTGCTCTCCCAGCGCGCCGACCCGACCTCGCTGCTGCACACCGTCCGGCGCCTGATCGCGCTGCGCCGCGCCCACCCCGGGCTGGGCGCCGCCGGCGGGGTGGAGGTGCGGCAGGCCGGGTACCCGCTGGTGTACGTGCGGTCCGGGCGGTACCTGGTGGCGGTGAACCCGCGCCGGGAGCCGGGGGCGGTCCGGCCGGCGGGCCTCCCGGGCGGGGGAGCGGTGCGGCCGCTGGAGGTGCAGGGGGTGCGGGTCGTGGACGGTGAGCTGCGGGCCGAGGGGTTCTCGTACGGGGTGTTCGAGCTGGGCTGAGCCGGGCTGCCGGTTGCCGGTCGTCGGGCCGTGCTCCGGGCGGCCCGGCTTCCTATCGATGTCAAATAGTTGTAAGCTACATCCATAGATGGTTGCATTTGCCACCCGAATCGGTTGTATGTGCCGCCATCATCGAAGAGATCGCCGGAGGACGGTACGAACGCCATGAGCACACCCCAGACCCCCACCGCGGCGCCCACCCCGGGGCACGCGCTCAAGCACCTCGCCGTCCACCTGCTCACCCCGCTGCTGATGTGCCTCGGCATGGCCCTCGCCTACCAGGGCGCCTTCCACCAGCCCGAGCCCCACCACCTCAAGGTCGCCGTGGTCGGCGCCGGACCGCAGGCCCAGGGGCTGGCGCAGACCGTCCAGGGCAAGGCCGGTGCCGCGCTGGACGTGCGGACCGTCGCCGACCGCTCCGCCGCCGAGCAGCTGCTGCGCGACCGCGACCTGGTCGGCGCCTTCGTCCCGGACGCCCGGAACCCGGAGCTGATCGTGGCCAAGGGCAACTCCGACACCTCGGTGGTGGCCGCCACGGCGGTGTTCACCAACGTCACGGACCGGCAGGGCGTCCCGTTGCACGTCACCGACCTCACCACCCCCGCCGAGGGCGACCCGACCGGCCAGGGCCTGTTCTTCCTGCTGGTCGCGCTGAGCATCGGCTCCTACGCCAGCGTCGCGGTGATCGGCGCGGCCGGCGCCGGGCTGCCGATGCGGATCCGGGCCCTGGTGGGCGTGGCCGTCTCGCTGGTGGTCAGCGTGATCGGGATCGCCACCGCCGGTCCGCTCTTCCACGTGGTCGATCACGACTACGCCGCCGTCTGGGCGCTCGGCTGGCTCTACTCCGCGGGCATCGTGCTGATCGGCACCGGCCTGCACAGCTTCTTGAAGAAGTGGACCACGCTGGCGCTGATGGTGCTGTTCGTGATGCTCAACTTCACCTCCTCCGGCGGCATCTACCGGCCCGAACTGCAGAACGGGTTCTTCGGGGCCCTGCACGGCTTCTGGACCGGAGCCGGCTACCTGGAGGGCGCGCGGGACATCCTGTACTTCGACGGCGGCGCCGGCCTCGGCGGGCACGTGCTGACCCTGGTGGTCTGGCTGCTGCTGGGCGGGGCGGCCCTGGTCGCCGCGGCGGCGTACGAGGGCCGCGGGCGCCGCGCGGTGACGGCGCGGGCCGAGGCGGCGGCCGAGGCCGAGGAGGAGATGGAGGAGGCGGTCGCGGTCTGAGGACCGTCCACCCGAAAGGACTTCACCCGGTGCGAGGGCATCGGAACCGGGTGGGGAACAAGTGGCCCGCACCCGGCTCCGGACAAGCCGGGTGCGGGCCTCAGCGGGTCTCCGGTGCGTTCCGCCGGGCCGGCGGCCGGGTGAAGCAGCAGTCCCCGCAGAGCCCGGCGCCCGGGCCGGTCCGGTAGTAGAGGCAGCAGCTCGTCCGGTGGAACGCGGCCCCGCGCGGGCCGGTGTGCAGCGTGCCGGAGCCCGCGAGTGGCGGACGGTCCAGCAGCCGCGTGACCAACTCCCGGGCCGGGAGCGACGCCCGGGGGCTCAGTACCCGGAGCGTCCCGGCCAGCGCGGAGGCCGCGTTGCCGCGCAGCAGGCGTGCCGAGAGCGGCACGGCGGCGCGCACTGCTGCGGCCAGTGGCTCCAACTGCCCGATCAGGACGGATCGGTGGAGCTGATCGACGAGGTCCCCGGGCTCCGGGCGGACCGGTTCCGGCGGCGTCCAGAGGTCGATCGGTCCCTGGTCCGGGATCCGCACCCAGGCGTGGTCCAGGGTCGGGACCGTCCCCAGCAGGACGGCCGAGCCGATGCCCACCGACCAGAAGCGGGCGGCCAGGCCGAGGTGCAGGATCGAGGCGGCGACCCGGAGTTCGGCCGTGCCCAGGCGCTGCGCCACCACCCGGATCCGGGCGGGGAGTGGCGCGTCCGGGCCGGTGCCGTACAGCTCCGGCAGCGGGCGGAAGCCGGGCGGCGGGGGGCCGGCGGGGTCGGTGTCGGGGGCGGTGTCGAGGGCGAAGTACGGCCCGAGGGCGGCGAGTCGGGCGTAGTCGGACTGCTGCCGGTCGGCCTGCGGCCGGTCGGGCCGAGGCTGGTCGGGCCGAGGCTGTTCGGGTTGCGGTTGTTCGGGCGCGGGGTTCAACGGCCCTCCCCGGTAGGGTCGTTGAACCCCGTGCCGGCTTCGGTCGGCCCGGTCGGGATCGGGCGGTCGGGGTGCATCTGCTTCTCCAGAGGGCCGGGCCGGTCGTGCGGATGAACGCTACCGCGCCCTGGCGCTCGGAGATCCACGGTGATCCGTCCTCCGTTGCGGGGGTTGTTCCGACGGCATCGAGTCTGGCCCGTCCGAACCGTCCTGACCTCCCGCTGAGGAGGGGAGTCGCCTCCTGCGCGGGGAGGAGCGGGCCTCCCCCGGGAGAGCGGCCCGTAGGCTCGGCGGAGTGCGCACCGACCGTCAGTCCCGCCCCGCCCGGCGCCGCCGTTGGCCCGCCGTCGCCACCGCTCTGCTGCTGATCGCGCCCGTCGTGCTCGCTCATCCGGGTGAGCGCGGGGCGGCCCTGCTGCTCGCCCTGACGGCCGCGCTCGCAGCCGCGGTGGCGCTGCTGCTCTGGCCGCTCGGCCGCGTCACGCTCGCCGCCGCGGCGGCCGGCGCGGCCGGGGTCTCGCTGCTGGTCGACCTGGGCTACCCGGGGCCGTACCGGCTGCCCGCGTTCTGGCTGCCGCTGGAATGGCTCGCGCTGCTGGGCGTGCTGTACCGGGCCGTCCGCCGATTGCCCGAGCGCTGGGCCTGGCCGGTCGGCGGGGTGGTCTCCCTCGCGGCCGTGCTGCTCCCGTTGCGGTTCGTGCTCCGGATGCCGCAGGGCGGTGCGGCCGGGCCGGTGGGCGGCGTGCTGTTCTCGCTGCTGCCGGTGCTCGGGGTGGCCGGGGCGAGCCTCTACCTGCGGGTGCTGGACGTCCGGCGGGAGCGCGCCGTCGAGCGGGCGCGGCGCGAGCAGCGGCTGGACGTCGCCCGCGGGCTGCACGACTCCGTCGCCCACGAGATCACCGGCATCGTGCTGGAGGCCCAGGCCGGCCAGCTCCCGGGCCAGCAGGCGGAGGAGACGGCCGCCCTGTTGCGCCGCCTGGAGGAGGCGGGGCTGCGGGCGCTGGACTCGATGGACGAGATGGTCGGGGCGCTGCGCGAAGGCCGGGCGGCGGCCGGAACCACCCGCCGGGTCGGCCTGGCCGACCTGCCGGAGCTGGTGGAGCGCTTCGGTACGACGGGTGGCCCGCGTGCCACCGTGGAGCTCGCCCCAGAGGCCGTCGGACTGCTCGCCGCCGAGGCCGGGGCCACCGCGTACGCCGTCGTCCTGGAGGCCCTGACCAACGTCCGCCGGCATGCCCCGCAGGCCACCGCGGTGGCGGTCCGGGTGGCCGCCGAGCCGGACGGCCGGGCGGTGCGGGTGACCGTCGGCGACACCGGCGGGCCGGCCGCCCGACGGCCCCGGCTGCGCCGCCGCCCGGGCGCGGGCGGTACCGGTCTGGCGGGCCTGACGGCCCGGGCCGCTGCCCACGGGGGCAGCCTGACCGCCGGCCCGTCCGGCCCCTCGGGCTGGGAGGTGTGCTGCACCCTGCCGGGGCGGTGAGGCGGGGGTACCCCCCGGCTTTCCGGGTGACGGTCGGAGCGCTATGTTGAACACGTTCAAATCATCCGCGGGGTCGTTCTCAGGGGGTAGGGATGAGCGAGTCACTGCCGGCGCAGCCCGGTTTCGCGGCCGAGGCCGCGTTCACCGACCGGCCGAGGGAGCCACGTGCCCCCCTGGTCCGCGGCCGGGTCCGGACCAGTGGGCGCGTCCTCGTCGCGCTGGCCGGTGTCGCCTGGGTGCCGTGGGCCGTCGGCGGGGTGTGGTGGGGGGACGGCAACGCCTGGTTCTGGGGCCTGTACGTCGGATTCCTCGGGATGACGGTGCTGCCCCTGGCCGTACCGCGCGAGCCGGGCTTCCGGCGTGCCTGCCTCACGGTCGGCTGGTTGCAGCTCGGCGTCCAGGCCGTGTGCTCGGTGCCGTTCCTGCTGCTCCCGTTGCCGGTGTTCGTCTTCGCCCTCCCGTCCGGCGTCATGCTGCTGCTCACCGGCCGGCGCAACCGCGGCCGGGTGGGGACGGCGTTCGCCGCCCTGCTCCTCGCGGGCCCGCTCGGACTCCTCGCCAACGGCGGGTGGACCCACATCTAGGAGTGCCCGGGGGGCGCTGACCCGCGCCCCCGGGCGTGGGCGGGGAGGGTCAGCGCCCCCGGCCGCCGCCGCGCAGGCCGCGCGGGCGGGTGAGGGTGAAGCGGTCGACCGGGACGAGGTCGCCGTACGGGCCGCTCACGGAGTAGTACGTGACGGCGATGCTGGTGCGGCCGCCGCGCTCGCCCGGGTCGACCTCGAAGGCGGCGAAGCCGTACGGGTTCTGGGCGTCGCGGAAGGCGGACCAGGGGGCGTCCTCGATCACGTAGACCGGTGGCCGCTTGCCGGTGGCCTGGTCCACCGGGCCGACGCCGGTGATCACCCGGGCCTTGGGCGGGGTGAAGAAGAGGTGGTTGGAGGGGGCGGAGGTGCCGCCGCCGCCGATGACCATGTGGACGGTGCCCTGGGTGGTGTCGACGGTCTCGGTGCCGGTGGCGACCGGGATCGGGGTGCGGGTGTCGGTGGGCTGCTGGCCGCGGATCGGGTGGGAGCGCTCGTAGTGGTGCTCGTGGCCGCAGACCACCAGGTCGACGCCGTACTTGTCGAACAGCGGCACCCAGGCCTCGCGGACGCCGAGGTCGGCGCCGTTGAACTTGTCGGCGGTGGAGATCACCACCTGGTGCATGCAGACCACGATCCAGTCGATCCCCGGGTCGGCGTTGGCGGCGATCAACTCCCGCTCCAGCCAGCGCTGCTGGGCTCCGCCGGAGTAGCCGTGCACATAGCTGTTGCCGCCGTCCTGGTAGGCGACGTCGTCGTTGTTGAGGCTGATGACGCGCACCGAGCCGGCCGTGAACGCGTACCAGAGGCCGCGCAGTTCGTCGTCGGCGTCGGAGTCCGGGAGGTCGAAGTAGGCCTGGTAGGCGCCGTAGCCGATCGGGCCGTTGCCCTTCTCGTTCTCGTGGTTGCCGGCGGCGGGCATCCAGGGACGGTGGCGGGCCGAGCGGGTGTTGTTCTCGAACCAGTCGGACCAGGTGCGGACCCGGTCGGTGGAGAGGTTGGCGTAGCAGAGGTCCCCGTTGAGCAGGTGGAACAGCGGGGCGACCCGCTCGACCCCGGCGGTGGTGTCGCCCGCGGCCGGGCTGCCGAGGTTGTCGTTGGCGTAGCCGTTGGCGGTCTGCTTGCCGAGGGTGGGGGTGCCCTGGTCGCCGAAGCTGGTGAAGGTGAAGGCGGCCCGGCCGCGCGGGGCGGTGCGGACGGTGCCGAGTTCGGGGGTGGCGCCGTCGTGGACGGCCGCGTAGACGTAGTCCGTGTCGGGGTGCAGGTCGCCGATCCGGGCGTGGTGCACCTGGACCTCGGTACCGGAGTTGGCGTCCCGGTAGGTGCGGGTCTCGGCCTGCTCGGTGCGCCCGAAGCCGCCGTGCGAAGTCCCGTACATCACCCGGGGGTTGGAGACGGACGCGGTGGTGTGCCAGGAGACCGTGACCTCGCGCGAGGCGTCCGAGCCGAACTGCAGGTGCAGTCCGCCGACCCGCGGGGCGCCGGAGCGCTCCGGCCGCTCCCACAGCAGCGGGGAGGCGGCGGCGGGGGTGGCCGCGACGCCGGAGAGGGAGACGGCGCCGCCGAGGCTCAGGCCGGTCGCCCCGGCCAGGAGCCCGCGCCGGCTGACGGAGGGGGTGACGGGCGGACGTCCACTGGAAGCGTTCATGGCGGTCAGCTTCACCGGGCGGAGGTGAACCGCGCCGGACCGGCCGCGTGAACTTTCCCGGCGCCCTCTCCCGGCCGCCCGTCCTACCCGCCGTCTCGCGCCGTATCCCAGGCTCTCCCGGCCTCTCCCGGCCTTTGCCGCCCGCCGGTCGGTGCGGGAGACTGCCCGGTGTGACGAGTGCGAACGGTGAGTGCCCGCGGGTGATCCGGGTGTTGGTCGCGGACGACCAGGAGGCCGTCCGGCGCGGTGTGCGCCGGATCCTCGACGCCCAGCCGGACATCGAGGTGGTGGGCGAGGCCGTGGACGGTGTCGCCGCGCTGGAGCTGGCGGCCCAACTGCGGCCGGACGTCGCCCTGGTGGACATCCGGATGCCGCGACTGGACGGGCTGGAGGTGACCAGGCGGCTGTCCGGCTCGGTGCGGGTGGTGGTGCTGACCACCTTCGACCTGGACGAGTACGTCTACCCGGCGCTGCGGCACGGCGCTTCCGGGTTCCTGTTGAAGCGCTCCGGCCCGGCCCTGCTGGCCGAGGCGGTACGGGCGGCGGCGGACGGGGAGAGCCTGATCAGCCCGTCGGTCACGGTGCGGCTGCTCCAGCACGTGACGGCGCCGCGGCGGCCCGCGCGTCCGGCCGCGGCGGGGGTGGTGGTGCCGCTGACCGAACGGGAGGTGGAGATCGCCGGTCATGTCGCGGCGGGCCGCACCAACGCCGACATCGCGGCCGAACTGTTCATCTCCGCGGGGACGGTGAAGACCCACGTGGCCAGCATCCAGCGCAAGCTGGGCGTGTCGAACCGGGTCGGGATCGCCGTGCACGCCTGGGAGATGGGGTACCCGGTGCCGCGGTAGCGGGCGGCAGGGCGCGAGGGCGCGTCCACGGGGCCGAGGGGATGCTCCGTGGACGCGCGGAACCTGCGAGGTGGGGGTGGCCTCCGGACATCCCGTCCTCCGGCCGGTAGTTCGATCGTCGACCGAGGTAGTACCAGCGGCAGACCCTGATCCGTCTCGACCTGTCGCCACTGCCTCCTGCGGTCGAACTTCCTTCAGCTACCTCGCAGGTCCACCTCCCATCATGCGCTTCCTACGAGCCGTGCACCAGGGGTGAACGGTCCGAAATCGGGCGAATTTCGCAAGTCGGGCCCCCGGGGGTCCCGGGGGCCTCGGGGGCCTCGGGGGGAGTGCCTCAGGGCTTCGGCCACCCGTCGACGAAGCTCAGCGTCCGGTGGTACGGCCCGTCCGGCCCGGTGCTGCGGTAGTCCTCGGTGCTGCTGCCGGTCCGGACGGTGCGGTCGCCGTCGTGGCGGGTCGCGGTGGGCCGCAGGGTGTGGTCCACCGTGCTGCGCCCGGTGACGTGGCCGCCGGTCGCGGTGGTGGCCTCGCGGTGGTAGCCGAGGTCCATCGCGGTGTTCTGGTCGGTGTTCCCGGCCGCGTCGTGGGTCACCTTGTAGGTGACGTCCAGCGGTTCGCCCTCGTGCACGGTGGTGGTGCGGTGCGGTCCGCCGCCCCAGGTGGCGGTGGTGCGGGTGAGGTCGGTGCCGTTGTGCAGCGTCACGTCGTTGCCGCTGTCGCGCAGTTGCTGGGCGGAGCTGAACGCGAGGTCGTCGCGGACCTCGGTGGTGATCCGGCCGTGCGAGGTCTGCACCCAGCCGCGGGCCAGGTCGTGCCGGGCGGCGGTGACGGTCCAGTCGCCGCTGCCGCCGCCGTGGTCGGTGAGCCGGGTGGTGACGGCGGCCTCGGGGGCGACCCGGTAGTCGGTGAGCTGCCCGGAGGTGCGGGCGGTGTCGTGGTCGACCTCGGCGAACAGGTTGACCTGGCCGGTCCAGACGTCGTTGCTCTGCGCCTCGGAGGCGTTCACCTCGATGCCGACGCTGTGCGGGCGCCCGTCGAGCAGCAGACCGACGTACGGGGTGAGGTCGAGCCGGTAGGCGGGCAGGTCGAAGGCGAAGATGCCGGGGACCGGCCGCCACAGCAGCGGGTCCCAACCACCGGTGTAGATCACCGGGTACGGCCAGACGGCGCCGGCCACCCGGCCGTCCACGGTCAGCCTCAGTTCGCGGAACGGGCCCTTGCCGCAGGCGCCGATCGACGGGTTCGCGGCGACGAAGGCGTCCGGCGCGGAGGCGTAGGCGAACTCCTCGCAGGCGCCGCCGCCCCGCGCGTACACCTCGGCGGTCAGCCGTTGCAGGTTCTGCGGGAAGGTGAGGTCCTTGGCGGTGCCCGGAGCGGCCTGGGTGAGCGAGAACGCGCCGGTGGTGAGCACCTGGTCGGCGCCGTGGGCGGCGGGCCAGCGGTCGTTCGCGGTGTAGAAGGTCAGGCCGACCGAGACCTTGTAGACGCCGGTGTAGGTGGCGTCGGTGACGTTGGCGAGGTCGAGCGAGAACGGCTGCGGTCCGGCCGCGAACAGCGGGGCGTAGCGGGTGAGATCGCGTTCGACGTTCCACTGGATGCCGTCCGGGGACGGCTCCGGGGTGGAGGACAGCAGGACCTCGACACCGCCGACGCGGACGCTGAACATCCGGTCGAACTGCCGCCCGGCGACCTGCCCGTGGAGGTCGAGGACCACGGCGGACCAGGGGCCGGCGCAGTCGGCGGGCGGGGTGAGGGTGGCGGTGTACGGGGTGTCGGGCGGGTTGCCGTAGCCGTTGCGGAACTCCCGGTCGTGCATCACCTCGACGGTGCAGGAGCGGGTGTCGGGGCGGGTGAGCGGCTTGGTCGCGGTGACCGGGTCGTGGTAGCCGCGGCCGAAGTCGGCGTGGGCCGGGGCGGCGGCGGTCAGGGTGCCGGCGAGGGTGAGGACGGCGGCGCCGAGCAGTCCGGCGAGGCGGCGCAGCGGGCGGCGCGGGGAGCGCCGGGGGAACAGGGCCAAGGTGGGTCCCCGGGGTCGGGCGGCCCGTCGGCGCGCGACGGGCCGGGTGGCTGATCCGGGCATCCTTCCGGCGCTGGCATGTGACCGTCAAGAGTTGCTTTCGGGCCCTCCGGCGGGGCGTCGGTCCGCCCTCCCGGAACGGGGGCGGGCCGTTGCCGCTACCACTCCTCCAGGGCCGCGGCCTCCTGGCGGATCAGGTTGCGCAGCGTCGCCAGCGGGGGGCGGCGGTCGTCCGTGCGCCACTGCATCTCCAGCGGCAGGGTGGCCCGGCCGTCCAGCCGTACGGTGGCCACGTCCTCGGTGAGGTGGCCGGTCATCGAGCCGGGCACCAGGGAGAAGGCGCGGTTGCGGGCGAGCAGGTAGAGCCGGGAGCCGACGATCCGCGGCGGGCTGACCAGCACCGGCGGGTCGACGCCGTGCTCCGCGCACAGGCCGAGCACGTGGTCGTAGTACCGGGGGTGCTGCTCGCGCGGCCACAACAGCAGGGGCAGGTCGCGCAGTTCGGCCAGCCGCAGGGTCGTCCGGGCGGCCAGCGGGTGGTCCCGGCCGAGGGCGACCCGGACCGGCTCGTCGGCGATCCGCTCCAGCCGGTAGCCGGGGACGTCCTCCAGGAAGCGGCCGAGGCCGATGTCGGCGAGTTCGCCGGCCAGGGTGGCGGAGACCTGGCCGGTGTCGACGGCGAGTTCGGCGGTGTCGAGCGCGGGCAGCTCCTGTTCGGCCCGGCTGACCACGGCGGGCAGCAGCCGGTTCGCCACGCTCGGGGAGGCGACGATCCGGGCCGTCCCCAGCCGGGACTCCTCGTGCAGTCGGACCCGGGCCAGCATCGCGCCGGCCTGCTCCAGGAGTCTCGCGCTCTCGGTCGCCATCACCTCGCCCGCCTCGGTCAGCGCGACCGAGCGGCGGCTGCGGTCGAACAGCTCGACCCCGACCGTCCGCTCCAGTCGGGCGACCTCCTGGCTGACCGTCGGCTGCGAGATGTGCAGCCGCTCGGCGGCCCGGCCGAAGTGCAGCGTCTCGGCGACGGTCAGGAAGACCTCCAGCTGCCGCAAGGTGAAGCCCATGCGGGTCATCCTAGTGCGAACCAATAGCTGACCGGCTATCGGAAACCCCAGGACTCATTCTGGTTTCCGATCCGAACCGTCCATACGCTGAGCGTCACGTTGCCCCACCGCAGTGGCATCTCACAGGAAGCTCCCGCCATGACCGGACAGCCCGCCAGCACCCCCGCCATTCAGATCTCCGAGGAGGTCGCCCGGGCCGTCGCCGACGGCCGGCCCGTGGTCGCCCTGGAGTCGACGATCTTCACCCACGGCCTGCCGCGACCCCGCAACCTGGCGGTCGCGCTGGAGGCCGAGCAGCAGCTGCGGGCGGCGGGCGTCGTCCCCGCCACCATCGGCGTGCACGCGGGCGTCCCCACCGTCGGCCTGAGCACCGAGCAGATCACCGAACTCGCCGCCACCGACGGCCTGGACAAGGTCAGCCTGCGCGACCTGCCGGTGGTCGCCGCGCTCGGCCGGCACGGCGGCACCACCGTCGCCGCCACCGCCTTCCTCGCCCACCGCGCGGGCGTGCGGGTCTTCTCCACCGGCGGCCTCGGCGGCGTCCACTTCGGTGCCGCCGAGAGCTTCGACGAGTCCGCCGACATGACCACCCTGGCCGCCACCCCGGTCACCGTGATCAGCGCCGGGGTGAAGTCCATCCTCGACATCCGGGCCACCCTGGAGCGCTTCGAGACCCTCAACATCCCGGTCATCGGCTACCGCACCACCAAGTACCCCGGCTTCTACGTCACCGACTCCGGCCACGAGATCAACTTCGCCGTGCAGTCCGCGACGGAGGCGGCCGCGGTGATCGACGCCCGCGACCGGCTCGACCTACCGCAGGCCGTGCTGATCGCCAACCCGGTCGACCCGGCCAAGCAGCTGCCGCCGGAGGAGCTGGACGGCATCCTGGCCCGCGCCTGGGCCGAGGCCGAGCGCCGGGGCATCACCGGCAACGCCTCCACCCCGTTCCTGCTCGACCACATCCAGCGCGACACCGGCGGGCGCAGCCTGGAGGTCAACGTCGAGGTCTACCGCGGCAACGTCCGCCTGGGCGGGGAGATCGCGGTGGCGCTGGCGGCGCTGGGGGGTGGGGCCGGCAGGGCCGGTAGGTCTGCTGGGGCCGACCGGGCCGACGGGTCCGCCGCCGCGACCGCCGGGGCCTGACCCGTGCTCGGGGTGCTCGGCGACCTCGTCGAGGACATCGTGGTCTGGGTCGACGGGCCGCTGCGCCACGGCACCGACTCCGGCGCCCAGGTCTTCCGGCGGCGCGGCGGCAGCGCGGCCAACGTCGCCTGCTTCGCCGCCGGACAGTACCCGGCCCGCTTCCTCGGCTGCGTCGGCGCGGACGCCATCGGGGACGGCATCGTGGCCGAACTCGGCGGCCACGGCGTGGACGTCCGGGTGCAGCGGCACGGTCGGACCGGCAGCATCGTGGTGCTGATCGACCGCGACGGCGAACGGACCATGCTGCCCGACCGCGGCGCCGCCAAGCTGCTGGAACGCGTCCCGGACGACTGGTTGGGCGGACTGACCCACCTGCACGTGCCCGCCTACTCCTTCGACGGCGAGCCGGTCGGCCGGACGGCGGTCGACGCGCTCGACCGGGTCCGGGAGGCGGGCGGCACCACCTCGGTGGACGCCTCCTCCACCGGGATGCTGGAGCAGTACGGGCGGGAGCGCTTCCTGGCCCTGCTGGCCGAGTTGGCGCCCACCTTCGTGTTCGCCAACCGCTCCGAGTCCGCCTACCTCGGGCTGCTGGTGGACGGCCTGCCCGGGCCGGAGCGGGCCCGGCTGGCGGCCTCGACGGTGGTCACCAAGGCGGGTGCCGAGCCGACCACCGTGGACGTGCCGGGGGACGGGCTGTTCACCGTGCCGGTGCCGCCGGTCGCCGAGGTGCGGGACCTCACCGGGGCCGGGGACGCCTTCGCGGCGGGCTTCCTGGCCGGGTTCCTGGACACCGGGGACCTCCACCTGGCGGCCGGGCTCGGGCACCGCAGCGCGGCGCGGGTGCTGGCCTCGCCGGGGGCTTCGACCGGGGGAATCGACCGGGGGGTGTGAGGGCGGGGGTAGGAGGGCGGGGGTAGGAGGGTGGGGCACTGCGGGCTCGGCAACTACGGAAGTAGTGCGGGGCACTACTTCCGTAGTGCGTCCTTGCGGAGGAACTGCTTCAACCGTTGCCACGTCCAGGCGTTGACCACGTCGTCGACGGTGAGCCACCCGCGCTGCGCCGTGCCGATGCCGAAGCGCGGGTAGCCGAGCTGGCCGGTGGCGTGGGCGTCGCTGTCGACCGCGAAGCGCACACCGTGCCGCTTGGCCCGCAGCACGTCCTCGTCCCGCAGGTCGAGCCGCTGCGGGGAGCTGTTGATCTCGATCGCGGTGCCGGTGCGGGCGGCGGCCGCGAACACCGCGTCCAGGTCGACGTCGATCGGCCCGCGCCGGCCGATCCGCCGGGTGGTGAGGTGGCCGATGACATGGACGTACGGGTTCTCGCAGGCCCGGACCAGCCGGCGGGTCTGGGCGGCGCGGTCCAGGGTGAAGTGCGAGTGGACGGAGGCCACGCAGACGTCGAAGCCGGCCAGGAACTCGGGCGGCCAGTCCACCCCGCCGTCCGGGCCGATGTTCAGCTCGGTGCCGTGCAGCAGGCGCAACTTCTTGTGACGGTCGGCGAGTCGGCGCAGCTCCTCGCGCTGGGCCAGCATCTTCTCGTCCGTCATCCGCTGCATCACCAGGTCCGGCGCGTGGTCGGTGACGGCGTAGTAGGAGTAGCCGCGGGCCGCCGCCGTGTCGACCATCTCGGTGAGGGTGGCCAGGCCGTCGGTCAGGTCGGTGTGGGTGTGGAGGTCGCCGCGCAGGTCCGACTCCTGGATCAGCTCCGGGAGTTCACCGTTCAACGCGGCCTCGATCTCGCCCCGGTCCTCGCGCAGCGGCGGCGGGATCCAGGGCAGCCCGAGCGCCGCGTACACCTCCTCCTCGGTCGCGGACACCACCTTGGCGCCCTCGTCCTTCTTCCTCGGAGCCTTTCCGTTCCCCGGGCCCTTTCCGTTCCCCGGGCCCTTTCCGTTCCCCGGGCCCTTTCCGTTCTCCGGGCCCTTGCCGGTGTCGCCGGCGGCCTCGAACAGCCCGTACTCGGAGAGCTTGAGGCCGGCCCGCACCGCCCTCGTGCGCAGCTTGATGTTGTGCGCCTTCGACCCGGTGAAGTAGACCAGCGCGGCGCCCCAGTCCTCCTCGGGCACGACCCGCAGGTCCACCTGGATCCCCCCGGTGGTGCGGACCGAGGTCTTGGTCGGCCCGCTGCCGATCACCTCGGCCACGTACGGGAGTTCGGTGAGCGCGGCCATCAGCGGGGCCGAGTCGGCGGCGGTCGCCAGCACGTCGATGTCGCCCACCGTCTCGCGCATCCGGCGCAGCGAACCCGCGTACGCGCAGCGGGTGCAGCCGGGAACGGCGGACAGCGCCTCGACCAGTTGCTCGGCCAGCTCGGTGGCGGCGTCGAGCAGGGTCCGGCCGCCGGACTGCCGCATCAGCTCGATGCCGTGCAGGATCTTCTCGCCGCTGCGCTCGCCGAAGCCCGCCACGCCGGACAGCCGGTCGGCGCGGATCGCGTCGGCGAGTTCGTCCACCGAGCCGATCCCGAGGTCCCGGTAGAGGGAGAGGGCGCGCTTGGGGCCGACGCTGGGGACGGCCATCATCTCCCGTACGCCGGACGGGATCTCGGCGCGCAGGGCCTCCAGCGCGGAGATCCTCCCGCCGGCGAGGTACTCGGCGATCTTCTCGGCGGTGGACCTGCCGACGCCGGGGATCTGCTGGAGTCCCTTGACGTCCAGACCGGCCAGGTCCTCGGGGTGGCCGCCGACGGCCCGGGCGGCCTTCTCGTAGGCGCGGGCCCGGAAGGCGTCCCCGCCGGTGATGTTGATCAGGTCGGCGTACTCCTGGAGCAGCTCCCTGACCTGGTCGTTGAGCCGGGGCATGGGGCAAGTCTAGGTTCGGAGCGCGCCGTTCGCCGTGCGGTGGGCGCCCGGGGGCGGTCGGGGGTGGCGGTGGCGGTGGCGGTCGCCGGGAGTGTGGCTGGGGCGGTGGCCGGGGCGTGGCTCAGTCGTAGGCGACCCCGAGCAGCAGCACGACCGTCATGCCGCCACCGGGGGTCGGCTCCACCGCGAGCCGGCCGCCGGCCGCCAGCACCAGGCTGTGCAACGCCGGTCCCACCGGTCCGGTGCTCCGCACGCCCGCCAGCAGCCACTCGCGGGCCTCGGGCGGCTCGTACGAACCGCGGTCGGAGATTCGTATCTCCACTCGCTCCCGGCCGTGCCCGGTCGTGCCGTGTCCGGTCACGCCGTGGCCGGTTGCGGTGCGTCCGGTCGCGGTGCGCGGTGCCGACGGACCCGAGCGCTTGACGTCCGCGCGGACCAGCACCCGGCCGCCCAACGGGCTGCGCCGGATCGCGTGGTCCAGCAGCCCGGCGATCGCGGCCTCCATCCGGCGGGCGTCCCCGGCCACCACCGGCAGGCCCGGTGCCAGCCGCAACGTGACCGCCGCCGCCCGGCCGCCGCCGCGCACCACCCGGCGGACCACCTCGGAGACCTGCACGTGCCGCGCCTGGGGCTCGCACCCGGCCTGGCGGCCGGTCCAGCTCAGCCGGTCCAGCTCCGTACGGGACAGCGGCCGGGGGCCGGCCATCGAGATCGGCGGATACGGGCCGAGCCCCTCCGCAGTGCCCCCGCCGCCCTTGCGTTCGGCGCCGCCCGCGCCGTTCGCGCCGCCGAGCGCGCCGAGCGCCCGGGCCCCCGACGCGACGTAGCCCCAGAGCTTCCCGCGTGCCATTGCCCTGCCCCTCGTGCCTGACCGACGGCCGTCATCTGTTCCGCGGCCGACCGGGGCGGGCCGCTTCCCTGGCCCTCCTGCCAGCCTGCGCCTACTCCGCCCGGGTGACAATCCGGCTCCGGGACGCGAACGGCTGCGGGGACCCCGCCGAGCGGGGGGTGGCGGGGGCGCCGAGTGGCGGGGGCCGCTGCGCGGGGCTTTGGTTCGGGGGTGGGCTCTCGGGAGGGTGGGTGACGCCGGGGGCGGTTCCGGGGGTGGCAGCTCCGGGGGCTGGATGATTTTCCGACCGCCGACCCTCATCGAGGGGGGTCGAGACCGTGGGCGGTCTGAAAATCACCCGCAACGCCCCCTTCCGCAGCCACCCCCTCCACCGCCCCCTCCCGCAGCGCGTCCCTCTCGCCTCGGTCAGGTGAGGGGGAGGTGGGTGGTTGGTGTGGGTGGGTGGGTGCCGGTGGGTCTCGGTGGGTGTCCGGACCAGTGGAGGAGGAGCAGGCTGGCGAGGGCGGCGAGGGCGCACCAGGTGGAGATGAAGGCGAACCTCCAGAGCAGGGCGCAGGCGAGGGCGCCCGCTGCCGTGAGGAGGCCGAGGCGGCGGAGCAGGTCGTCGGCGCTGAGGAGGAGGGAGCCGACGGTGGTGAGGAGGTAGCCGGTGAGCAGTAGGGCGGGGTGCGGGACGCCGGTTCCGTAGCCGAGGGTGTGGCCGTGCCGGGTGGCCGTCACCGGGTGGGTGGCGACGGCGACCGCGAGCGGTACCGCCACCGCTGCACCGAGCAGGGCGAGGAGGGCGAGCAGCCGGCGACGGGCGGGGGTGGCGGGGTGACCGGGTTCGCGGGCCGCGCACCACACCCCGGCCGGCACCAGGGCGGGCAGCAGCGGCAGGGCGATCACCGCCCAGGCGGTGCGGGCCGCCCCGGCGGGGCCGGCGGGCAGCTCGCCGTCCGTGCCGAGCCAGACCAGGGATTCGACGAGCTGGTGCACGCCGAGTACCAGCGGGAGCGCGGCGAGCGGCAGGCGCTGCGGTCGCCCGGACCGTCGGGCGCGGACCAGGCAGGCCACGCCGACGCCCGCGACCACCGTGCCGGCCACGGCGTCCGCCTGGGCGCTCCAGCACATCGGTGGGCCTACTCGGCTCTGCGGTCGGGGTCGGGGTCGGGGGCGGCATTGGTGTCGCTGGTGTCGCTCTCGGCGCTGCCGGGTCGGTCCTCGGGTGGCGCGCCGATGGACTCCAGGGTCTCGCGGACGCTGCCGGGCATCGCGGGGTGCCGTCCGATCACGATCACCCCGATCACGATCGCGACCAGCCCGGCCGTCTGCCAGGCCAGTGCGCCCGGGGTCACCCGCAGCCGGTCGCCGAGGAAGCCGACCGCGCAGGCGATCCCGGACAGCGGCTGGGCGGCGGTCAGCGCGGGGAGGGACATCCGCAGCGGGGCGGCCTCGAAGGCGCTCTGCACCAGCAGCAGCCCGACCACGCCCGCCACCACCACCGCGTACGGCTGCCAGGTGCGCAGCACCACCGCCAGCCCGTCGTGGTCGAGGCGTTGGGTGGTGGTGCGGGTGAGCGCGTCCTGGAGGCCGTAGAGGAGTCCGGCGGCGAGGGCCAGCAGGGTGGCCTCCTCGAACAGCGGCAGCCGTCGGGCGAGGGTGACCAGCAGCAGGGTCAGCCCGACCACCGTGCCGACCACCAGCCAGTGGCGCAGCTCCCCGGCGGGCGGACCGCCGCCGGTGGGCCGCCCGGCCACGATGAACGCCGTCACCCCCAGGCCGAGCAGCAGCACCCCGGCCCAGCCGGAGCGGCCGAGGGTCTGACGGGTCAGCACCCGGGACAGCGCCATGGCGAAGATCAGGTTGGTCGCCAGCAGCGGCTCGACCAGGGACACCTCGCCCTGGTTGAGCGCGAGCGCGGACAGCAGCAGGCCGCTGACCATGAACCCGGTGCCGAGCAGCCACTCCGGCATCCGCATCAGGTCCAGCAGCAGGCGCCAGTGCAGCATGTCGGCACGGGGGGCCCGCTGCGCCGCGTGCTGCTGGAGGACGAAGCCGAGTCCCAGACAGCAGGCCGCGCTCAGAGCGAGGAGGAAGACCGCCACGGAGGGACCACCAGGTTGTCGCTGCCCCGCGCCGCGCCGGCGGTTCCGGGGGAGGGACGGCGATCGCGGCGCGCTTGTGTCAGCGTACCGCCGGGGCGGCGGCCGGGCCGAGCGGGCGCGGCGCCGGGCACCGCCCGTGGCCACGGGCCCGCGCTTGCCGCCACGGGCCCGCGCTTGCCGCCACCGGCGGGGCGGGCGCACGCTGGTGTGAGCGGCCGCCACGGGCCCACCGCCCGGGTCGGCCGGGACCGGCGCGACGGGGGCCTGCGCCAGGAGGTGTGGCATGCACAACCAGTGGGACGTGGAGCTCAGCTTCGACGAAGACGGCGTGCACACGGTGTGCGACGCCAGGTTGACGGGCGCGCGGGCGCCGGGCCTGAGCGCGCACGGCGAGGCCGAGAAGAGCGCGGAGGACCGCCCGCTCGCCAGGATCGGCGAGGAGGTCGCGGCCTCCCGGGCCCTGGAGGAACTGTCCCGCAAGCTGCGGGCCCAGGCCACCGGGGAGATCGACGACGAGGGACACCGCCCGGGCTACCTCATCTACTGAACCCGCGTACGCCGAACCCGGCACGGGCCGCCCGGGCGGTTGCGGAACGTCGTCCCGGCCGGTCAGGTCCGAGCCGGCCGTCGGGGCCGTGCCCCCATGCCCGTGCCCACCGGGGCGGCTGATCGCCATCGCCAAGTAGCGTGTGGGGAGCGGGACTTGGATGACGGGCCGGCCACTGGGCGTCGGGGTGCCCTCCCCGGGCTACCGGATCGGCGCCTCGGTGCGGCACAGCCGTTCGGCGGCAGAGCGGACCCCCTCCATCCAAGCGCGGTACTGCTCGGTCGGGCCTTCCACGCGGACGTCCATCAGGTACTCGGGCCCGATGGCGTCGATGAACGCCTCCTCCGCCTCGGTGTCCCCCCTCATGGCGAGGAACCAGACCTCTCCCGCCACCGTGGCCGGTGCGAGCTCCCCAGCCGCCAGCAGGCCCGCCAGGTGGTGGATCAGGCAGCGGTCGGCCGTCCGCTCGTCCAGCAGGGCCTTGCCGAGCTCCGCCAACGCCTCGCGGAAGACCTCGGCGGTGTCGTCGTTCGGGGCCCGGCCGGCGAGGTCCCGCAGGGCAGGGGAGTCGAAACCGGCGACGAGCAGGTGGGCGGCGGCCATCGGCAGCTCCGCGGGCTCGACGCGGCCCGCGACGTACTGCCAGGTCAGAGTGGTCAGCTGGTCCATCCGGACATTCTGCCCACGGCCGTCAGCCGCGCCACCAGGAGGCCCGGATTCCGGCATCGGCTCGATGGTGCCCGCAGGCCCCCCAGGGCGTGGTCCCCGTCCCGGCCGGGTCGATGCGCAGCGCGAACGGTGCTCCCCACCAAGTGCGGGGAGGACGGCTGAGGACCCCCTGTCACCGGCGCCCGGTCCTCCGTACGATGCCGTGCGTGATCAAGGAAACGTCTGCCCGGCAGCCCCGGGGACCACAGCTGTCCGACGGGTCTCCCGTCGACCGCGCCGACCGTGCGGCGAACCGTCGAGGACGGCGATGAGGGCCGTCGCCTCGCCACCGCGGCCGCTGGACGTCACCTCGGTCTTCCCCGAGCTCGCCGCCCATGCGAGGACGGCGGTCCGGCTGCACCCCGTACCGGCGGTTCCGGGCCCGGGCGACAGCTCCGTGGGAGGGGCGCCGGCCTGGCCTGCGGACGAGGCATGGCCGACCTGCCCGGGTGGGCGTCATCCGAGGCACCGGCAGCCCCACCGTCCGGCCAACGTCCGGGGCGAGCGCTCGACCAGGTTCGCCTACCACGGTGAGATCACCTGGGACGGGATACCCGCGGACACGTCGTGGCCGTTGCTGCCCGTACTGCAGGTGTATGCGCGTGACGTGCCGGGGTACGACGGCTTCCCGGAGGGTACGGACGTCCTCCAGATCCTGTGGTGCCCGTTCCAGCACGTCTACGACGACCCGACGGCCCCCCGCAACGGAGTCGCCGGCCCGTGGGTCCAGGTCCGCTACCGCAGTACGGGCGACCTGGGGGAGCGCTTCCTGACGCCGCCGGAGCCGGTGGCCGTCGGCGAGCCCGGCTACCTGCCGACCCCGTGCCTGCTGCGGCCGGAGCCGGTGACCGAGTACCCGCACCCGGGCCTCCTGGGCGAGGGGTTCGAGGACCGGGTCGAGGCGTGGGAGACGGCGACCTTCGGCGACCCCGACGACCCCGAGGAGTACGACCCCCGCTACTCCTGGGACCTCTCGACGGCCCCGGGCTGGAAGCTCGGAGGCCACGAACCCTGGAACTACCAGGGCTACCACGGACCGCTGCGGTGCGGCGCCTGCGGCAGCGCGATGCGCTTCGTCGCGGCGATCGCGACCGACGAGTGGGACGGGGGCACCCGGAGCTGGGCGCCCCTCGGTCACCTCGAAGGCGCTCCCAGCGAGCAGCGCCGGAACCAGAGGCCGACCGACGTCGTCCTCGGGGGGCGGGAGACCATGCGCGTCTTCGACTGCCCCGTCTCCACGCACCACCCGGTCGTCAGCGACCTGATGTAGCCGACGGGCCCGCCGTGCCGTGGCCCGATCCGCCGCGGCCCCCGACACCGGACGGTCGGACCGGCGGGCCGCGTCCGAGGCGGACAGTCGCAGGAACGAGCGGGATGCGCGGTGTCAACCGCCAGCGGCACGGTACGCCGTCACGGCGGCGGCGAGGACCTGCTCCGTGTCCGGTGACGCCTTCTGGCCGGGCACCTGCTGCACCATGAGGATCACATCGCCCATGCGAACGAATGCAGTCTCCCCGACATACGGGTCCGGATCGCTGGGGAACGCCGACGTGGTGTGCAGCAGCAGGCTGTCGTCGGCCGGCATCTGGGCCGCTGTGACGGACGCGGTCTCCTGGAGCCGAGTACCGTCCGCGAGTGTCCTGGTGTAGTTCGCGCATCCCCGGACGACACTGCGGATGGCGTCCATGACCGCGGCCGCCTGCCCGGGCCCGTACCGGTCGAGCGACTCCTGGCCGAACCAGCCGAGGTCGTCATCGCCGACCGGTGTCCGTTCCACTCCCACCGCTACGTCCTCCGCAGGTGGGGCGTGGGCTGTCATGAAGGACGTGACGCCGAGCTCGGAGCACGGCATCGACGCGATCGAGACGGTTGACGGGGTGTGCGAGGCCCCGGTCGTCGTCAGGTTGACTTCCTCCGTGAGGAGTTGGAAACCGCCGGGAAGCCGGTCCCGAGTGAGTAGGTCGCTCCGCAGCCGGTCCGGGGACGCACGTTCGGAGCCCCCGCCGACACTGGCCTTCGGACGGGCTTGCGGCTCGGCCGAGCACGCGGATACACCGAGAATCGCCAGGGAAACCCCGGCCACCGCCACATGACGGGTACGCACTGACCCACCCCCTAGGATTCGTGATCGCCCCGTACCCTCCCACACGGACACCCCACGGCTCCGACGTCCCCGGGCGACGACGCCCTCAAGAGCCTGGCCGAGAGACACTTCTCGACGGGCACCGGTCAACGTCGCAGGAGCGCGGCCGTACCTCTGTGCGGCCGGCTCGGACCGTTCCGGAGTCCGTCAGGGGGATGTCGCACCGGACGGACAGGGCTCTCGTCGGCAACCCTGTCCGGACCCGCCCAGAGCTACGCCCGTCGGGAACCCGCTCGGGTGCGAGACCGCCGAGCGGCTCCTCCCCACTGCTGCCGGGGAGGAGCCGCCGTCACCCGCGGGCTAGAAGCGGCCGCGGATCTGCATGCCGGTGTCGGTCTCCGGGTAGTTCAGCGCGTCGTAGACCTTGTGGCCGGAGTCGCGGGCCCCACCGGCCCAGCTGACCGCGCCCTTGTCGGTGACCTTGGCCGCGACGCCGCCCCAGTACTTCGCCTCACGGTCCCACTGGACGTCCGTCAGGAGGGCGTCGAGCGTGACGCCCTCGGGCAACGGGTCGGCGGACCAGGACATGGTGCGGTTCATGGTCGCGCCGAGTCCTGCCACGACCGCGGGTGCGGTGATGGCGGTCTTGGCGTGGAAGAGCTCGGCGTTCTCCGCCAGGAAGGTGCCGACCGTCTCCATGATCTCGCGCTGGACGACGGCCTGGTCGGGGCGGTCGTTGTTCCCGTCGGCGGGGATGTCCTCGTACTCGATACCCGTCGAGGCGGCATGGATGCCGGCCTTGCCGAGCATGGCCGTGGAGATGAGGGTCCGCAGGACGGACATCGTCATCCACTCGGGAGCCTTGTCCGACACCTGGCGCTTGCCGGTGAGGATCAGGCCGGACAGCGGGACCGTGGTCTCGCCGGCCGGCACCTTGAGCGACTCCATCAGCTTGCGCGTCACCGTGGTGCCGAAGTCGCGGCCGTCCATCGACATGGCCAGGGACTTGTCGACCGGAACGCCCTTGAGGTTGCGGTCGTGGAAGATCTGCCGGGCGGCCATGACGCTGATCCCGTGGAAGATCTCGACGGAGAGCTTCATCTCGCCGAAGTCGAAGTCCTCCAAGCCGTACGCCGCCTGGTTCTTCCTGATCCGGTGCAGCGCCGTGACCTGGGTCTCGGCGTCGAGGGCGATCAGGCCGTCACGGATCGGCAGGTGCCAGACGCCGTTCTCGTCCGGCGCCAGAGGACGCGGGGACCAGAGGGTGATCTGCGGAACCGACCAGGCGCTGTCGAAGTCCCCCCGCAGGCCGGCCGCGATGTAGTCCGCGTACTCGCCGACGTTCTTCGCCTTCTTGCTGGCCGCAGTGCCGATGGGCCGCTGCACCTCGGCGCGCATGCGGGCGTAGGGGTCGACCTCGTAGCCGGCCTTCGCGGCGCGCTTGGCGTCCTCCTCGACCTTCGCCGGGTCGTTGACGAGGTGGAGCAGGTTCTCCCCGTCGATGACCGCGTTGGCCATGACCCCTTCGCGGACGACCAGGAGCTTGATCGGGAAGCCGGTGGTGACCGGCTTCGGGAACGTGGCTATGGACACACTCTCTCCCTTTGCAGCGAACTGCTTTGACGCTGCGTCATGTCAGGGGAAGGTGTCCGATGGCATACCAACGGTCAACTGAGGTGGAGGATCTGCTCGATGACGCAGCATACAGGTGAGGGAGGAGCTGCTGCGGTGGGAAGGATCCCCTCGATGAGGCAGCTGCGGGCCGCAGTTCCCTGCCAGGCGGGCGTCCGCGGAACGCACCGCCCCCACGGGTGCGGCGAGGGCGCAGAGGCAACGGGCAGTCCGCCACCCTGCTACGACGTCGGCACGACCGTCAGGCGCGCAGGGGGGAGCAGCATCGAACGCGGCCGGGCCCGAACCTGACGAGGGTCGTGGGAGATTGCGGTTACGACTCCACCGGTCAGGTCGCGGTGGGGATGTGGCGTGCTGCTGCGAGCTTGGCCAGCGTCCGAAGTCTCGCGAAGTAGGAAGCGCAGTACTCCGAGTTGATCAGGGGCACGACCTTGTCGAGGCCGGCGATGCACGCCCAGAGCACGGCGATGCCACTGTCGTCGAGCCCACCGTCCAACTCTTGCCGGACGAGGCCGGCGACGTCGGCGTCCAGGAGGATCAGCTCCACGCCCTCGATGTCCACGCCGCGGAAGCCGTCGGGGTACAGGGCGCACCGGTGTTCCTCCCACAGCCGGGCGAGTCGGCCCTCAGGCTGTGCCTGGCCTGTGTCGACGGCTGCCGCTTCTGCCGTGGATGGGGGCGGAGAAGCAGGGAGACGGCATCGAAGACGGCACGCACCAGGGCGATGGCCCTGGCCGGGCAGCGGTAGCGGGGTGTTCACCGGTGCAGTCTTGTCACTCGGAAGCTCTCGGTGCCAACGGATTTATCCGGGGCGGTCGGCAGCCCGGTGCCGCACGTCGCAACCGGCCCGCTCCTCCCTACCTAGTCCCCTCTCTTCGCTGCCAGGCGTCCCTGGCAGCACAGCTGCATCGATGACCTGCTGACACTGTCACCTGCGGCAGAACCCGGTTCAGGTGGCCCATCGGCCTAGGAGCGCAGCCGACTTGCGGCCTGGTCCCATGGACGCGGCTCGACCAGGTCGTCGCCTTCGAGCGCCTCCTCCTCGAACCAGCCCGTCCCGGCGAGCCATGTCTCCAGCCACGCTGAGAGGCTGGTGGAGTCGAGGAACCAGCACTCATCCCACGATCCGCCGCTGTACGGGTTCGGCTCGAAGAGCAGGACCTGACCGTCCCCACTGAGACAATCAACGCCCGCGTACATGGCGCACCCCCAGGTCAGGATCGGTACAACGCCTTCGGGCCACTGGGGGTGCTCCGCTCCGACGGACGCCTCGCGCCGCGTCAGGTACTCGCCAACGACGCTGGAACCCGGGCCGAGCAACGGCAGTAGCCGGTATTCGGGACCGAAGCCGCCGTCGGCGACGTCGCGGTACAGGCGTACGAGGAGGGGATGCAGCGAGAAGCCCAGTCGCGCCTCGGCCTCGGCAATCCGGGCATCGCCGACGGGTGCGGGAAGGTCCGTGCCGTCGGACGCAGCTCGGGCGGCGACGCGCTGTACGAGGCCATCGATGTCGGTCATGACCGTGATGTTGTCAGGGCCCACCGACATGTTGACGGCCAGGAACGCCAGACGGACTGGTGGGTCACAGGAAGCCCGGCGAAGGGCAGCCGGCCTTGGCCTGTCGTTCAACGCTTCGTCGGGCGAGACCGATGAGGGGCTCTGTCGGCCGGCGGCTTCGTGAGGGTGCTGGTGCGTGAAACCGGGTCTCCGGCTGCCGCTGCGGCCCAGGATCCGGGGGTCGGGTGTCCGGTCGATAATTGGGTGTCATCGGTCGGTTCGGGGCTGGTAGCGTCCCGGGCGTGGCAAAGCTGAACCAGATCATCGCCGTTGAAAAGGGCGTCAAGTCCAAGTCCTTCCAGGAGCTGACGCAGGCCCACCAGGACCTGCAGAAGCCCGCGTTGCTGGCCGGGATCTCCCGGACCTACCAGCCCAAGGACGAGGAGGGCGAGCAGCTGCCGCCGGAGTCGACCCGGGTGCAGCTGAAGGCCGAGGACATCCTGCGGTCCACCGCGAACACCCTCACCCGGCTCTTCGACGTGACGGCCACCAAGGACTGGGCGAACATCGGTGCCAGCGCGGACGTGGTGGTGGACGGACAGGTGCTCCTCACCCAGGTGCCGGTGCCGTACCTGCTCTTCCTGGAGAAGCAGCTCACCGACCTGTCCACCTTCGTGAAGAAGCTCCCGGTGCTGGACGCCTCCGAGTCCTGGAACCTCGACCCGTCCACCGACTCCTGGAAGACCGAGCCGGTGCGCACCATCCGGACCAAGAAGGTGCCGCGCAACCACGTCAAGGCCGAGGCCACCGAGAAGCACCCGGCCCAGGTCGAGGTGTACTACGAGGACATCGCGGTCGGCTACTGGACCACGGTCAAGTTCTCGGGCGCGCTGCCGGCCCGCCGGGTGAACGAGCTCGCCGAGCGGGTGGAGAAGCTCCAGCAGGCGGTCAAGTTCGCCCGCGAGGAGGCCAACGCCGTCGAGGTCACCGACCGGCGGGTGGGCGACGCCGTCTTCGGCTACCTGTTCCGGTAGCCTCACGATCGCCCGCCCGGGGAGCCGGGCGGGTGCACCGAGCGCGCCGAACCGTCCTGGGAGACCGGGCGGGTGCGCTGCACGGTGCGAAAGCTGACACTGACGTTGAAGCTGACCAGGGGTCACAGTGGAGGTTCGAATCCTCCCCCCGGCACCACCGGCCGGGGTAGCCCAAGCCAGGCAGAGGCAGGCCCCGTGAATCTCAGACTCTCGCTCAAGTCTCAGCATTCGCCGCCGAACACCGGATCGACCGGGTGCGGACGAATATCGACGAATGCAGGTTCAAGTCCTGTCTGTGCCGCTCCGTGGCACGGTAGTTCAAAGGTAGAACGCGTCGATTTCAAGCTGATCCGCGACCCTTAAACGTGCCGGTGTGCGCAATTGGGCGGCAAACAGGGGCCCGGGAGCTGGCTACGCTCCCGGGTCCTCTCATGTTTTCCACGGCGTGGCGCGGAGGGCTCTCCCTGGGCTGGGGGGTCAGGGCTGGGGGGTCAGGGGCGGGTGAGGAAGGTCAGGACGTGGGGGTTGACCTGGGGGGCGCCGGCGCTGGGGAGGGTGTGGTGGGAGGTGGCGGGGACGGTGGTGACGGTGGCGTGGGGGAGGGCGCGGCGGGTGGCTCCGGCGGTGCGGTGGGGGTCGTGGGTGCGGGTGCGGGCGGCGTAGAGGGCCAGCACCGGGGTGGTGAGGGTGCGGAGCCGGGCGGGGGTGGGGCGGGGGCCGGTGACGACGGGGGAGGCGGGGAAGTCGGCGTAGCCGAGGGCGTACAGCTCGCGCCAGTCGGGGTCGACGGCGGGGCCGGGGCCGGATTCCCAGTCGAGGTAGGAGCGGGCGCGGTCCGGGGTGCGGTGCGGGAGGAAGAGGGGCAGGGCGCGCAGGAGGTAGCCGGGGCGGAAGCCGGTGAAGCACTGGGTGGGGTCGAGGAGGACGAGGCGCCCGACCCGGGCGGGGGCGTGCAGCGCGTACTGGAGGGCGGTCCAGGCGCCGTAGGAGTGGCCGCAGAGGTCGGCCTCGTGGACGCCCAGCCCGTCGAGTACGGCGTCCAGCCAGCCGAGCAGGCCGGGGACGTCGCGTAGCGGGGCGCCGTCGTGGACGCTGCGCCCGGGGTCGCCGATCAGGTCGACGGCGAGGACGCGGTGGCCGGCCGCGGCCCAGGTGCCGGCGTTGGCGAACCACATGGCGGAGGTGGCGCCGCCGCCGTGGAGGAGGACGAGGGGGCGGCCGTCGGCGGGGCCGCAGGCGTTGACGCGGGTGGTGCCGTGGACGGTCCGGACGGTGAGGGGTTCGACCGGTACGGGCCAGCGGGCGAGGAGCTCGTCGTAGGCGGCGAGGAAGGGCGCGGTGCGGGCGGACATGGTGGGGCCTCCGCGGGTGTGGTGTGATCGCGTGCGGGCGGGCGGGTGATCGCCCGCCCGTAGAATCACTCGTTGGACAAGTATCTCGTTGAACGAGAGAATAATGGCACGGGAGTGCCCGAGGAAGGATGAGAGGGTGTCCGAACGCGAGGAGCTGATGCGGCTGGTCCACCTGCTGCGCGGTCTGACGGTCGAACTCGACCTGTTCGGGGCCGAGTTCGCGGCCCGCAGCGGCCTGCACCCGACCGATCTGCGGGCGCTGATCCACCTGCTGGACGCGGCCCGGGCCGGGCAGGTGGTCACCCCGGGGCGGCTCGGTGAGGCGCTCCGGCTGAACTCGGCCGGGACCACCGGCCTGGTGGACCGGTTGGAGCGGCTCGGGCTGATCCGGCGCGAGCGCGACCCGCAGGACCGGCGCCGGGTGCGGCTGGTGGTGGAGGAGCGGGCGATGGAGCTCGGCGAGGGCTTCTTCGGCGGGCTGATCGGCGACCTGGTCGCGGCGATGGGCCGGTTCGAACCGGCGGAGCTGGCGACGGCCCGCCGCTTCCTGGAGGCGATGACCTCCGTGGTGGCCGCCGCCCGGCAGGACGACCCTCGGGGCGCGCCCGAGGACGGAGCCTAGGCGGGGCCCAGGGTCCAGGCGATCACCGAGAGGGTCGCCATCGACACCAGGGTCGACCAGAGCACGGTGTCCCGGGCGAGGTCGGTGCCCTGTCCGTACTCGCGGGCGTAGGTGTAGATGTTCTGCGCGGTCGGCAGGGCGGAGAACAGCACCACGGTGAGCAGCTGGTGGGTGGGCAGGTGGAGCACCGGGCCGGCCACCAGCAGGGCGACGAGCGGCTGGACCAGGGTCTTGATCGCGACGGTCAGGCCGACCTCGGCGCGGCGCGAACGGCCGTCGGCCGCCGGGCGGTTGTGCAGCGACATGCCGAGGGCGACCAGGGCGGTCGGCACGCCGGCACCGCCGAGCAGGTCGGCGGAGTGGTGGAGTTCGGCGGGCAGTTGGAACCCGGTGGCCGAGGCGACGGCGCCGAGGGCGGTGGCGATCAGGATCGGGTTGCGCAGCGGCAGGGTGACCAGGGCGCGCCGGCCGGCCGCGCCGCTGTCCAGCACGGCCAGGACGGCCGGGGTGACCACCAGGATCTGGAAGAGGACCACCGGGCCGACGAAGGAGGCGTCGCCGACGACCTGCATGGTCACCGGGATGCCGAGGTTGGCGGAGTTGACGTAGCCGGAGGCCATCGCGCCGATCGCCAGTTCGCCGCGCTTGCGGCCGAACAGCCGCCACCCGACGAGCAGTCCGAGGCCGGTGGAGACGGCGGTGCCGGCCACGAAGGCGAGCATCGACGGGTTGGCGAAGTGCCCCAGCGGGGTGCGGGAGATCATCAGGAAGAGCGCGGCCGGCATCGCGACGTGGAAGACGAAGCGGGTCAGCACCAGCTCCGCCTGCGGTCCGAGCAGCCCGGCGCGGGCGACGACGTAGCCGACCGCGGTGAGGGCCCAGATCGGGGCGAAGGCGGACAGCAGCGGGTGGAGGTCTGGCATGGTTCCTCGGATCGCTCGGACGGGTCTGCCGGGTGCGGCGGGGATCGCCCGCCGGAGGGCCCCGGAACACCGGTGCCGCCGAGAACCCCCCGTGGCAGTAAACCAGTGGCCGTCCGGGTGTTGATCAAGGGGGCCCGGGTCCTGGGGTGGGATCCGGACCGGTGACCGGGGTGGGATCCGGGCCGGTGGCCGGGGCTGCGAGGGCGTCGCGGGGCGGGCCTACGATGAGCGGGTGGAGGACCAGTACCTGAGCCTGTCCGAGGTGGAGGCCGTCGCCCGTCGGGCCCACGAGGGGCAGGTGGACAAGAACGGGCACCCGTACGCCGAGCACATCGCGGCGGTCGCGGGCGGGACGGCGGCGCGCGGCGGCAGCGAGGCGCAGATCGCGGCGGGCTGGCTGCACGACACCGTCGAGGACGACCGGCTGAGCCGGGAGTGGCTGGCGGGGGCCGCGCTGCCGGAGGCGACCAAGGCGATCGTGGACGCGCTCACCCGGCGGCCCGGGGAGCCGGTGGAGGCGTACACCGCGCGGATCCTGGCCACGCCGGGCGCGCTGCTGGTCAAGCGGGCGGACCTGGCGCACAACTCGGACCCGGCGCGGCTGGCCGTGCTGGACGGGGCGACCGCCGAGCGGCTGGCCGCCAAGTACGCGCGGATGCGGGAGCTGCTGGGGCTCACCGGGGAGCTCTGAGGGCGCGGAGCGGCACGGGCGCGGACGGACCCGCAGAGGCGGACCCGCAGGGGCGGGAACGCACGGGAGGGAACGCACGGGAGGGCCCGGGCCACGCGGATCGCGCGGGCCCGGGCCCTCCCGGGTCACCCCGGTGGTCCCTGTCCGACCCCCGGGGTGAGGGGGAGTGGTCAGGAGACGGGTGTCACGTCGGTACGCCGGTGGTCGGTCGGCTTAGTACCAGTGGTTGGCCTGCCAGAAGTTCCAGGCGGCGTTCGGGCTGCCGTAGCGGGTGTTCATGTAGTCCAGCGCCCACTTGATCTGGGTGGCCGGGTTGGTCTTCCAGTCCGCACCGGCGGAGGCCATCTTGGAGGCCGGCAGCGCCTGGCCGAGGCCGTACGAGCCCGAGCTCGGGTTGGTCGCCGTCACGTTCCAGCCGGACTCGTGGGAGATGATCTGGCTGAACGAGGCCAGCTGGTTCGCCGGGACGATCTGGGCGGCGATGGCCTGCGGGGAGGCGGTCGCGGCGTTCGCGGTGGCGGGCAGGACGCCCGCGCCCAGGGCGGTGAGACCAGCGGTGCCGGCGAGAATCGCGGCGGAAGTGCGCATACGGAGCTTGAAAGTGGGCATGTAGAACAGGACCTCAATCAGGTTGGGCCGAGTCGCGCCCCACCCAGGACCACGGGCCGGACAGGGGCCGTTGCGGTTGTGGGGCGCGACTCGGCGGTAAGCCGTCGACCGGTGGGACAGGAACCGGTGCGGCTGACGACGAGAGCCATTGTTGCCAGACGGGATCGGCCGCCGCCAAGACCCCCTCGTTACGACGCACCGTCGTAGGCGCGAGGGTGGCCGTGGATTCGAAGGGCGGCTCGGGCGGGGCGCTCGGACCGGGGTCGAGCCGGGCGGACGGCGGTCGGCCGACGGTCGGCCGACGGGAGGTCAGGGGGTGCGGCGAGGGGCTCCCGGCCACCACTACCCGCCGTCGTAGCCGCTTTTCGGCTGTGAGCGCACTCACCGTTTGGGCGGCGCGGCCGTCACCGGACGGTCCGGTCACAGCACTTTGGGTACTGACGATCTGTGCCCGGCGCCACAGGAATCGGCCACGATGCGTGACCGTCCCCTGATCGGAGGTCACCGAAGGCCGTCAAAGGCCGCCGGGGATCACCGAAGGTCGCCGAGACGGCGGTGCCGGAGCGCCCGGGCGGCGAGCCGGTCCGCCTCGCCGGCGGCCGACAGCTCGCCGAGCGCCCGCGCGACCGCCGCGCCCAGCCGCTCGCAGAAGGCCGCCGGCTCCTCGGCGGCGTCCGGCAGCTCGGGGACCACCTCGTCCACCAGGCCGACCGCCGCCAGCTGCCCGGCGCCGATGCCCTGCGCCCGGGCCAGCTCGGCGGCGTGCGCGCCGTCCCGGTGCACGATCGCCGAGGCGCCCTCCGGCGGCAGCGGTGCCAGCCAGGCGTGCCCGGCGGCCAGCACCCGGTCGGCCGGGAGCAGCGCCAGCGCCCCGCCGCCGGACCCCTGGCCGAGCAGGACGGCGAGGACGGGCGTGCGCAGTGCCAGCAGGGTGGTCAGGCAGTGCGCGATCTCGACCGCGATGCCCTCCCGCTCGGCCCGGGCCGACAGTTCGGCGCCGGCCGTGTCCACCACGGTGACCAGCGGCAGGCCCAGCTGCTCGGCCAGTCGGGCGCTGCGCCGGACGGCTCGCAGGTCGGCGGCGGTGAAGGGGCGCTCGTGGTCGCCGTCCTGCCGCTGCCGGTCGTCGCCCTGCCGTTGCTGGCCGACGACCAGGACGGGGTGGCCGCCGAGCACGGCGAGGGCGCGGACCAGGGCGCCGTCGTGGCCGCCGGGGGCGTCGAGCAGGACCAGTTCCTCGGCGGTGCGGCGCAGCAGCTCGCGGGTGCCGGGGCGGTCGGGGCGGCGGGTGCGGCGGACGGAGTCCCAGGCGTCGGGGGGTGTGGCGGTGGGAGGCTCCGTAGGGAGGAGCGGGGCGTCCTGGTGAGGGGCGCCCTTATAAGGAGGAGGGACGGTCCCGAGGACGGCGAGCGTGCGGCGCAGCAGTTCGCGCAGTTCCCGCGGCGGGACCACGGCGTCCACCAGCCCCTGCCCGGCCAGGGTCTCGGCCCGCTGGACGTCCGGCGGCAGCTGCACGCCGCGCAGTTCCTCGTACACCCGGGGACCGAGGAAGCCGAGGCGGGCGCCCGGCTCGGCGAGGACCAGCTGGCCGAGGGTGCCCCAGGAGGCGAAGACCCCGCCCATGGTCGGGTTGCGCAGGTAGCTGAGGTAGGGGAGGCCGGCCGCGCGGTGGGCCTGGACGGCGGCGGTGATGCGGAGCATGCAGAGGAAGGCCGCCGAGCCCTCCTGCATCCTGGTGCCGCCGGAGACCGGCAGGGCGATCAGCGGGAGGCGTTCGGCGGTGGCGCGCTCGACGGCCCGGGTGATCCGTTCGGCGGTGGCGACGCCGATCGAGCCGCCGAGGAAGCCGAACTCGGAGGCGACCAGGGCGACCGGCCGGCCGTCGATCAGGCCGCGGCCGGTGAGCACGGCCTCGTCCAGGCCGGTGCGGGCGCGGGCCCGGTCGAGCGAGGCGCGGTAGTCGGGGTCGGCGGTGGGGAGGGACGGGGGTTCGTCCCAGCTGTGGAAACCGCCCGGGTCGACCAGCAGGCCGATCAGCTGGTGGGCGGTCAGCGCGGTGGCCCTGGCGGTCGGCGTGCCGCCGCCCGTGCCGCCGCCCGTGTTCGCCCCTGCGCTCGCGCCCGTGTCCATGTCCACCCCGTCAGTGATCGTTCCGGTCCGGCACGGTCCGTCACTCTATGCGGCGCGGGCGCGGCGCTGTGGGAGTGCTGTGAAGGTGTGAGGAGCCCGACAGCGGGGGCGGACGGAAGTTCGACAGCGGTCGACCCAAGGGTGGCGCGGACCGTTCGTGGACGGCTTCGGCGTGCCGGCTCCGGCGGCCGGCGTACGGGTGAAGTCTCAGATGGGACAAGCGAGTTACCCGTCGGTAAAAAGTTGATTCAAGCCTTCCGGAGTTGTCGGTGGCCCGCCACACTGATGGACATGACCCGCACTCTACGCGCGTGGAAGACCCGCGCTGCCGCCATCACCGCCGTCGCCCTGATGACCCTCGCCCCCGTCGCCGTCGCCACCGAGGCGCACGCCGACGTGAGCGGCACGGTGTGCCTGTCCGCGCTGCCGTCGCAGGCCACCGACACCCTGAACCTGATCGCCTCCGACGGGCCGTTCCCGTACTCGCAGGACGGCGTGGTCTTCCAGAACAGAGAGGGCGTGCTGCCGAGCCAGTCGTACGGGTACTACCACGAGTACACCGTCATCACCCCGGGCGCCCCGACCCGCGGTGCCCGCCGGATCATCACGGGCGAGTCCTCCCAGGAGGACTACTACACCGGTGACCACTACGCCACGTTCTCGCTGATCGACCAGACCTGCTGACCTGCTGATCTGTTGATCGAGTCCCGGTACGGCTGAGTCCACGTGCGGCTGAGTCCCGGTACGACGGTGGCCCGGCGGATCCTTCCGCCGGGCCACCGTCGTACCGGGACCCGCGTCACAGCTCGGACGGCCCCCAGTCGTCCACCGCCAGCTCGTCCCCCACCCGCACGGTGCCCGGGCGCAGTACGGCGAACTTGCTGCCGAGGGCCACCCCGCCGACCGCCGCCCGGCGGTACCGCGCCAGGGTGCGCAGCGGCTCCGGGCCCGCCTTGGCGCCGGTCGACTGGTCCACCAGCGTCACCGCGCAGCGGATCGCCAGCTTGGTGTAGCCGAATTCGGCGCCGCCGACGCGGAAGCGGCGCAGCAGGTCCTCGGTGTGCGGCTCCGGCCAGCCGTCCACCACCAGGTTCGGGCGGAACCGCTCCACCGGCAGCGGGGCGACGCCCTCGCCGGTGCGCGCGTTGAAGTCGTCCAAGGTCGCCCGGGAGAGCAGGTGCATCGCGCTGCTGTCGGCGAAGCCCGAGGTCCCCGGGGTCAGCCCGTCGGTCGCCCGGTCGTGCTCCGGCGGCACCCGGACCAGCCGGCTGGGCGCGCCCAGCACCCGGGACAGCCAGGCGGCGACCTCCTCGCCCTGGTCGACGGCCGGGTACGGCACGCCGAACAGCTCGACCTTGCGGCGCGGGCCCGCGGTGTCCACGGCGAAGGCCACCGGCGCCACCCCGGGCGCGGCCAGCGCCAGCCGGGCGCCGCCCTCCGCCACCGCCGGGCGGACGGTCGCCAGCAGCGGATCCCGCCGCTGGGAGCGGAACACGCCGTCCTGGTCCACCACCATGAACTCCCGGTCGTGGGCGAGCCCCGCCGCGGTCACCTCCGCCCGCTCCGTGCGCACCCCGGCGCAGCCCTTCACCGGGTAGTACCGGAGTTCCGTCACCGTCGCCATGCCGCCCCCGTGGTCCGCGGCCGCTCGGGCCGCTCTTCTCCTCGCCCCCGTAGGGTAGTTGCAGGGCGGGCGCGGACCGGACCGGCCGTCGTGCCGGTGAACACCCGGCGGCCGTGCGGTTGCTAGGGTCTGCCCATGGCACCGAGCAGCGCGAACCCCCCGGGACGGCTCCGGCGCGACGCGCAGCGCAACCGGGACCAGCTGCTCGCCGCCGCCCGCGAGATGTTCTCCCGGCACGGCCTCGACGTCCCGCTGGACCAGATCGCCAAGGAGGCCGGCGTCGGCAACGCCACCCTCTACCGGCACTTCCCGACCCGCGAGGCGCTGATCGCCGAGGTCTTCGCGGACGCCGGGACCGGACTCGCCGAAGCCGGGCGGGAGGCGCTCGCCGCCGAGGACGCCTGGACCGGTCTGGAGGGCTACTTCGAGCGGATCTTCGCCCTCGTCGCCGCCGACCGCGGCATCAACGACCTGGTCACCCAGGCCATCCCGGTCATCCCCGGCATGATCGAGATCAGCCGCGGGCACGCCGCCACCGTCGGCGCCCTGATCGCCCGCGCCCAGGAGCAGGGCACCATGCGGCGCGACGTGGTCACCATGGACCTGCTCTTCCTGCTCGGCCCGCTCTGCCGCGCCCTGCCCGCCGCCACCGAGCTGCGCCCCGACCTCTGGCGCCGGTACCTCGCCCTGCTGCTGGACGGCTTCCGCGCGCGGGCCGCCCACCCGCTGCCGGTCCCGCCGATCGGCGAGGAGCACCTGGACCGGATGTTCGCGGACCTGTGGGAGGCCGGGGCCCCGGAGGCCTGACCGCCCCCGCCCTTCCCCCGCCTCCCCTGCCCTCCTGTCGGCATCAGGGACGCGTACGGAACGCCGGGTGGGGCGTCAGGACCGTGTCAACGGGTGCGGGCGGGCTCGGGTGCGCCGGTTAGCTGGGGTGATCCGCCCGGGGGCGGCGGCGCGGACGGAGAGGCGGGGCGGGCGATGACGGACACGGGTGCGGGCGACGGCCGGATCGTGGTCGGCGTCAGCGGGTCGCTCGGCAGCCTCGCGGCCCTGCACCACGCGGTGGCCGAGGCCCGGCGGACGGACGCCGAGGTGCTCGCGGTGCTGTGCTGGACCCCGCCGGGGGAGGAGCTCGGCTACCGCCGCTCGGTCTGCCCGCCGGTGGTCGGCGCCGGCCGGGACGCGGCCGTCACCCGGCTGCGGCAGGCGCTCGACGAGGCCTTCGCCGGGCGGCACGCCGGAGCCCGGCTGCGCTGCCAGGCCGTGCGCGGCGAGACCGCCCACACGCTGCTGCGCTGCGCGGACCGGCCGGGCGACGTCCTGGTGCTCGGCGCCGGACGGGAGCGGGGCTGCCTCTCCCGGCTGATCCGGCCGTCCGTCACCGCCTACTGCGTCCGGCACGCGGCCTGCCCGGTGCTCACCGTGCCGCGCCCGCCCCTCCAGCGGGACCTGGAGGCGCTGGAGCGCGGCTACGGCCTGCGGGACCTGGTGGCGGGCAACTAGGCAGTCAACTGGCGCGCGGAGTAGGGGCGTTGGGCGGCGCCAGGCCCTACCGGAGCCCGGCTGCCCGGGCGAGGAGTGCGGCGGTCCGCCGGCCGGCCGCCAGGGTGGCGGGGTCGGTGGCGGGCAGGCAGCGGTCAGCCCCGGGGTCGTAGGTGGTCATCACCACGCCGGCGTGGTCGGTGGGGAGTTCGAGCAGTTCGGCGGTCGGCGCGACCGCGTGCAGCTGATGGGTCAGCCAGCCGGGTACCACCTCGTCCGTGGTGCCCAGCACCAGCAGGACCGGCACCGGGGACGGGCCCGCCGCCAGGTGGTCGAGCGGGACGTCCCCGGTGGTGGCCGCCGGGCGGCCGTACGCGGAGGCGATGCCGACGGCGGCGGTGGGGCGCAGCTCGGCCGGGGTGTCCGGGTGGGTGGCCACCGCCACGGCCTCCCGGCCGCCGAGCGACCAGCCGGCGAGCACGAAGCGGTCCGGATCCCCGCCGTACGCCGCCGCGTTGCGCCGGGCGAAGGCCAGCGAGGCGAGCAGGTCGGCGCGGCCGCCGTCCGCCCGGTCGGAGCGCCAGTCCGGGACGAGGACCAGCAGGCCGAGTCCGGCGGCCTCCTGGGCGAGGGTGTGCAGCACGTCGCGCTCGTCGGGGCCCGAGCCGTGCCAGAGCAGGACGACGGGGGCGGGCCCGGAGTCGGTGGCGGCGGGGCGGTGGACGTCCAACAGGCGTCCGTCCGCGTACGGAACGGCCTCCGGTCGCGCGGTCGTCATGCCGGGTTCGCCTCCGATTCGATGGGTGGTCACGGAGCTGCTACTGTACTTCCTGTCGCGAGGGAGATGATCTCTCGTCAGGCGTCAGCGGTGCTACCAGAGCACGTCCTACTTTCAGTAGGAAGAGTCCGTGCGATCCGGGCCTGGCGCTCCACGGTTCGGACGGGGTCCGGCACCTTCACGGGTGCCGGACCCCGTCCGCGTTTCCGTCCGCGTTTCCGTCCGCGGGGAGCGGGAGTTCAGGACGGCTGGCGGTCGGAGCCCAGTTCGCGGGAGATCCGCAGGCCGGCCTGGGCGACGACCGGGCCGAGGGCGCGGACCCGGGCGGCCGTCATCCGGGAGGTGAGGCCGGAGACGGACAGGGCCGCCGTGACCTCGCCGGTGTGGTCGAAGATCGGCGCGGCCACGCAGCGCACCTCGGGTTCGTTCTCCCGGTCGTCGATCGAGTAGCCGCGGGCGCGGATCCGGGCGAGGTCGGCGCGCAGCCGGGTCTCGTCCGCGATGGTCCAGGCGGTGACTGGGCGCAGGCCGGCCGCGACCACCTCGGTGACCGCCTCCTCGGGCAGCCAGGCGAGGATCGCCTTTCCGGTGGCGGTGCAGTAGGCGGGCGCCCGGCTGCCGACCCGGGAGGCCATCCGGACGTTGGTCTCGTCCTCGACCTTGTCCAGGTAGACGATCCCGGGTGCCTGCCAGACGGTCAGGTGGACGGTCTCGCCGGCCTCGCGCTGGAGCCGGCGCAGGTGTTCGGCGGCGACGCTGCGCAGGTCGAGGGTGGTCAGGTAGGCCTGGCCGAGCCGGAGCGAGCCGTGGCCGAGGCGGAACCAGCCGGTCTCGCGGTCCCGTTCGAGCAGGTGCTCGTCGAGCAGCGGGCCGGCCAGCCGGAGCACGGTGCTCTTGTTGAGGCCCAGGGCGTCGGCGAGTTGGGCGAGCGGCACGCCGCGCCCGTCGCCGTGGTCGCGGACGTGGCCGAGGACGGCGAGTGCGCGGCGCAGCGAGGAGGACTGGTTGCGCTCGGTCGTGGGCTTCGACGCGGGCGCGGCCGTCGTCGTGGGCTGCTGGGGCGACGTCTCCGTCATGGGTCCGTTCCCTGGTCCGGGTTCTGCTGGCGTGGCCCCCGCACGTCGGCGGGGGTGGTCAGAACGTACCCCTTCGGGCCCGGGTCGGCGCATCCTCGATACAACGTTGTGCAGTGCAAAACTTCGTGAACCACCTCTTGTTGGGCCCGATCGCCCACGCCTAACGTCCCTGCCATCGAGCAGGCGGCGTCGCCCACCCGAGGCGCTGCGCCCTGCCGTCACCCCCACCACTTCACCCACCATCGGCCCCGGTCAGGGCCTGCTTCGACGCGCCCGTCCCCCGGCGGGGAGCGTCTCGGCGGCAGCTGTCGGGAGGGGAGGTCTCCACCCATGCGACTCACCAGTCGGGCCGCCGCGGCCGTCGCGCTCGCCGCCTGCTGCCTCGCCGCCACCGCCTGCGCCCCGGGCACCGCGGCGCCGGCCGGCGGCAAGGCCGACGACCGCACCGGCACCCTCCAGGTGTGGCTGTACAACGAGGCGGGCAACGCGGCCAAGGAGGCCGTGGTGGCCAAGGCCGTCAACGAGTTCCAGGCCTCCCACCAGGGCGTCACGGTGAAGGTCGGTTACATCGACACCGACGCCTCGGCCCGCGCCGCCAAGATGAAGGGCGCCTTCAACGACCCCAACAGCGCCCCCGACCTGGTCGAGTTCGGCAACACCGACCTGCCCGGCTACGTCGCCGCCGGCGGACTGGCCGAGATCGGCGCCGACTTGGACACGTGGCAGTCCAAGGGCGACCTCGACCCGGCGATCGCGGGGACGGCGGTGGTCGACGGCAAGACCTACGGCCTGCCGTGGTGGGTCGGCGTGCGCGCCCTGTACTACCGCACCGACCTGTTCACCGAGGCCGGGCTCAACCCGCCCGCCTCGTACGCCGAACTGGTCGCGGCCGGTGCGAAGATCCACGCCGCGCACCCGGACACCTTCGGCATCGCGGTCGGCGGCAAGTACACCTTCGGCGCGCTGCCCTTCGTCTGGGACGCGGGCGGCGACATCGCGGCCAAGAACGGCACGGCCTTCAAGGCCGCCATCGACTCGCCCGCCGCGCAGGCCGGGATCAAGCGCTACACCGACCTGTTCGGCCCGGACGGCTGCCCCGCCCAGCAGTGCGCGGACCTGACCGGCGGCAAGACCGTCGACCTGTTCGCGGCCGGGAAGTCGGCGATGGCGATCCTGGTCAACTCCAACCGCGGCAAGGTGGAGGCGGGCGCGGTCAAGGGCAAGTACGGCGTGGTGCCGCTGCCCGGGGAGAAGGCCGGCTCGATCGCCCCCGCCTTCGCGGGCGGCAACAACCTCGGGGTGATGAAGGCGGCCAAGCACCGCACGCTGGCGGTGGAGTTCGCGAAGCTGCTGGCGAGCCCGGCCTACCAGGCGCAGATGTACGACGCGATGGGCAACCTGCCGACGCTCAAGTCGGTCAGCGCCGAGGTCGGGGCGAAGGACGCCTTCCTCAAGCCGTTCACCGACACCATCGCCGCCGGCACCCGCTTCGTGCCGCTGGACCAGGCGTGGGCGCAGATCGACGCCCAGGCGGTGATCCCGACCATGCTGCAGCAGGTGGTCACGGGCAAGGCGGACGTGGCCAAGGCCTCCGCCGACGCCGCGGCGCAGATCAATTCGGCCTTCGCCGCGCACTGACCCGCCGAGCAGAGAGCAGGTCCCGCACGTGTCCGCATCCACCACGACCGCCCCGTCGGCGCCGGCCTCCCCGCAGCGGCGCCGTGGGGGCAGGGCGCCGGCCGCACCCCCGGGCGGCCGGCGCCGCCGGCCCCCGCTGCTGCTGCTCCTGCCGGCCGCGGTCATCCTGGTCCCGCTGGTGGCCTACCCGATCTACCAGCTCGGGCTGTTGTCCGTACTGGACTTCGGGCAGGCCCAGGCCTCCGGCGGTGTCCCGACCTCCTTCGTCGGCCTCGGCAACTACGCGAAGATCCTGGAGGACGGCCAGTTCTGGACGGTGCTGGTGCAGACCGTCGGCTTCGCCGCCTTCTGCGTGGTCGCCACCCTGGCCGTCGGTGCGACCCTCGCGGTGCTGCTGACCAGGGTGGGCCGCTGGCCGCGGCTGGTGCTGACCACGGCGGCGATGGCCGCCTGGGCGGCGCCCGCGATGACCGGTTCGACGGTGTGGAGCTTCCTGTTCGACACCAACCTCGGGCTGGTCAACCACACCCTGGTGCGGCTCGGGCTGAGCGGCTTCCACGAGTTCAACTGGTTCTACGACAAGTGGACGGCGTTCCTGATCGTCGGCGCCGTGGTGGTGTGGCACTCCTACCCGTTCGTCATGGTCACCCTCTACGCGGGCATCCGGGCCATCCCGGAGGAGGTCATGGAGGCCGCCGCCCTGGACGGCGCCGGCACCTGGACCACCTTCCGCCGGATCACCGCGCCGATGCTGCGGCCGATCCTGACCATCGTGGTGATCCAGTCGGTGATCTGGGACTTCAAGGTCTTCACCCAGATCTACGTGATGACCGAGGGCGGCGGCATCGCCGGCCAGAACCTGGTGCTCAACGTGTACGCGTACCAGAAGGCCTTCGCCTCCTCGCAGTACGGGCTGGGCGCGGCGATCGGCGTGATCATGCTGCTGATCCTGGTGGTACCGACGGTCCTGTACATCCGCAGCCTGCGACGGACGGGGAACGAGCTGTGAACGCCCTGCGCAACCCCCGCGGCCGGTGGCGGCTCGCGGCGAACAGCGGTGCCGTGGTGCTGGCGGTGGTCACCGCCTTCCCGATCTTCTGGATGGTGCTCTCGGCCTTCAAGCCCAAGGGCGAGGTGCAGTCGCTGGACCCGAGGCCGTGGACCGCCCACCCGACGCTGGACAGCTTCCGGCAGGTGCTCAGCGTGGACGGCTTCGGCCGGTACTTCGTGAACAGCCTGGTGGTCGCGCTGTCGGTGGTGGTGCTGTCGGCGGTGGTGGTCTTCCTGGCCGCCGTGGCGGTGACCCGGTTCAGGTTCCGGTTCCGCACCACGATCATGGTGATGTTCCTGATCGCCCAGATGATCCCGGTCGAGGCGCTGACCATCCCGCTGTTCTTCATGTTCCGCGACGCCGGCCGGTTCGCCCCGGGCGTCGGCCTGAACACCCTGGCCTCGCTGGTGCTGGTGCAGCTGGCGTTCTCGCTGCCGTTCGGGATCTGGATGATGCGCGGCTTCGTCGCGGCCGTGCCGGTCTCGATCGAGGAGGCCGCGCAGATCGACGGGGCGAGCCGGACCCGCATCCTGTGGCGGATCCTGCTGCCGCTGGTGGCCCCGGGCCTGGCCGCGACCAGCGTGTTCTCCTTCATCGCGGCGTGGAACGACTTCGTCTTCGCGAAGACCTTCATCATCAGCGCCAGCCAGAACCAGACGCTGCCCTCCGCGCTACTGGTGTTCTTCAAGCCGGACGAGAACGACTGGGGCGGGATCATGGCGGCGTCCACGCTGATGACGGTGCCGGTGCTGGTGTTCTTCATCGCGGTGCAGCGCAGGCTGGTGTCCGGGCTGGCCGGCGCGGTCAAGGACTGATGAGCGAGGGGGTGGCCCTCAGGCGACCCCGTACGGGCGGAACTGGATGCTGATCCGCGGGCCGACCGGGCGGGCGGTCTTCGGGATCGCGTGCTCCCAGGTGCGCTGGCAGGAGCCGCCCATCACCACCAGGTCCCCGTGGCCGAGCGGCCGGCGGACGACGGCGCCGCCGCCGTACCGGGGCCGCAGCGCGAGGACGCGCGGCTCGCCCACGGAGAGGATCGCCACCATGGTGTCCTCCCGGGCGCCGCGCCCGATCCGGTCGCCGTGCCAGGCCACGCTGTCCCGGCCGTCCCGGTAGTAGCAGAGCCCGAGGGTGCGGAAGGGCTCGCCCAGCTCCGCCGCGTAGTGCCGGCTCAGCGCCGTCCGGGCCAGGCCGAGGACGGGGTGCGGCGGTTCGGCGTCGGCGCCGTAGGAGGCGAGCAACCGGGGGACGTCGACGGTGCGCTCGTACATCTCCCGCCGTTCGGCCCGCCAGGGGACGTCGGCGGCCAGCTGGTCGAACAGCCGGTCGGCGCCGTGCAGCCAGCCCGGCAGCACGTCCAGCCAGGCGCCGTCGCCGAGGAGCAGGCGCTGGACGCCGTCGAGCGGGCCGAGCCGGGGGTCGGCGGCTTCTTCGAACAGCGAGGGCTGGAGGTGGACGGTGCCGGGCATAGGGCCAGCGTACGCGGTGATTCGAACAGGCGCTCGAATTACCTGGACCAGGCCGGCTCGGGCGCCCAGTTGGGTCGATTGCAAGGCGATATTCAGTGAATACCTTTGATTTGTAGGTCTGCGCGACGGTGTGGCAGCATAATCGCAGACACTGGATAGGCTTCACATCGGAAAGCGAAGGATCATGTCGGACGGCGCCCGCGTCATCGTCGGAGTCAGCGGTTCCCTGCACAGCCTGACCGCCCTGCACCGGGCGGCGGAGGAGGCCCGGGCCCGAGGGGCCGTCCTCGTCCCGGTGCTGGCCTGGACCCCGGTCGGCGGCGAGCGCAGCTACCGCGCCCGGCCCTGCCCGCCGCTGCTCCGCGCCTGGCGGGACGCCGCCGGGGCCCGGCTGGAGAGCGCCCTCGGCCAGGCCTTCGGCGGTCTGCCGATCGGCCTGCCGGTGCAGCCGCTGGTGATGCGCGGCGAGCCCGGCCCGGTGCTGACCGCACTGGCCGACCGGCCCGGCGACCTGCTGGTGATCAGCGCCGGCCGGCACGGCTCGCTGCGCGGCCGCCTGCGCCGACTGCTGCGCGGCTCGGTCGCCCGCCACTGCCTCGACCACGCGCGCGGCGGCGTGCTCGTCGTCCCGCCGTCCACCCTGCACGATGACCTGCGCGCCCTGCACCGCGGCGACATCGACCTGCGGGAGCTCATCGCGGCCTGACGGCCCATCAACTGCCGTGCACGGTCGGGCCGTCATCCCCCGTGCACGGTTCGGCCCCCGATCACCGTACGGAGCGGCAGCAGCCCGCGCAGGTCCGCCGTCGGGCAGTGCAGCGGGTCGACCGGCCACAGCGTCAGGTCGGCGAGCGCCCCCGGCCGCAGGCTGCCCCGCTCGGCCTCCTCGCCGGTCAGCCGGGCGGCGTTCACGGTGTGCAGCGCGATCGCCTCGGCCCGTCCGATCGCATGCTCGGGGCCGACCACCCCGGCCGTGGTGCCGCGGGTCGTCATGCCCCACACCGACACCATCGCGCCGTACGGGCCGACCGGGAAGTCCGATCCGGCCGACAGCTGCGCTCCCTCGTCCAGCCACTCGCGCAGCGGGAACAGCGCGGCGGTGCGCTCCTCGCCCCAGGCCCGCTGCTGGGTGAGCGCGCCGTCGTGCAGCAGCGGGTGCTGCACCGTCACCGGGATGCCCAGCGCCACCGCCCGGGCCCGCTGGTCGGCCCGGGCCAGTCCGCCGTGCTCGACCACGAGCGTTCCCGGCGGCAGCCCCGGGTGGCGCTTCACCACCTGCTCGAAGACGTCCAGCAGCACCCGCAGCCCGCGGTCGCCCCAGGCGTGCACACCCACCCGCCAGCCGCGCCCGACCACCCGCTCCACCGCGGCGAGCAGCTCGGCCGGCTCCCAGAGCAGCCGCCCGTGGTAGCAGGGCTGCCCCTGGTACGGCTGCTCCAGGGCGCCCGCCTCGAAGCCGCCGTCGATGCCGAACTTGACGCCCCACAGCCGCAGTCGGGCGTCGTCCCGGCCGTCCGCGCGCCAGCCGTCCATCCGGTCGAGCAGGGCGTCCACCTGGGCGGGGGTGCGGGCCGCGAAGCCGGAGACCAGGGCCCGGACCCGGACGGCGAGCGCCCCCGCGGCCCGGGCCGCGTCCAGCACGTCGAGGTCCTCGACCGGGACGAGGCAGTCGCGCACCGTCCCGATCCCGGTGGCCGCGTAGTCGGCGGAGGCCGCGCGCAGCCCCTCGATCCGCTCGGCGAGGGTCGGCCGCGGCAGCACCCGCTCGACCGCCTCGACCGCCCGGTTGATCAGCCGGCCGGTCAGCCGCCCCCGCGCGTCCCGCTCGATCACCCCGCCGTCCGGGGCCTCGGTGGACTCGTCGATCCCGGCCAGCCGCAGCGCGGCCGAGTTGAGCACCATGTTGTAGGCGCCGCGGCGCACCAGCACCGGGTGGTCGGCGGTGACGGCGTCCAACTCGGCGGTGGTCGGCAGGCGTTGCTCGGCGAGCAGCACCTCCTGCCAGTTGACGGTGGTGGCGATCCACTCCCCGGCGGGGGTGCGGGCGGCCCGGTCGCGGATCAGCGCCAGGAAGCCGTCGAGGTCCCGGGCCCGGTGCACCGGGACGCCGTGGACGCTGTGCCCGGCCAGGATCAGGTGGGTGTGGGTGTCGTCGAAGGCGGGCAGCACGGTCGCGTCCGGGGCGTCCACCACCTCGGTGTCCGGCCCGACCAGGGCGTCCAGGCCGCTCGGTTCGGCGGCGAGGGCGGTGATCCGGCCGCCGGTGACGGCGACCGCCCGCTGCGGCGCCCCGCCCGGGACGAGGGTGTGCACGGCGGCGGCGCGGATCAGCAGATCGGCGGGGGGCGTGCTCGCGGCCGGGGCGGGGGTGCTGGTGGCCGGAGCGGGGGTGCTGGTGGCCGGAGCGGGGGTGCGGTCCGGGGTGGGGGTGCGGTCCGGGGTGGGGGTGCGGTCCGGGGCGGTCATGGCAGCTCCTCGGGGTGGGACAGTCCGGTGACCTTCTCGACGTAGCGCAGGCTCGGCTCGGCGAACAGCCCGTGCACCTCGGTGAACACCGCGCGGGCCGGCACGGCGTTCCAGTGCTCGGGCAGCAGCGGCGCGGGCAGCCCGGGGTCGAGGTACGGCAGCCGGCGCCACTGGGTGAGCATCGGCACGTAGTCCCGGAAGGCCTCGACCGGGTCGATCCGCTCCCGTCCGCGCACCTGCTCGGCGACCGGCCGCCAGGCGTCGGTGAAGGCCGCGTACTGCGCCTCGATCGCCGGGAGGTCCCACCACGTCGCCACCGCCGTACGGAGTTCGGCGAAGCCGGCGTACTCGGCGGAGAGGAACAGGTGGACGTAGGCGCTTAGGCCGAGGCGCTCCAGCAGCCGGCGGGCGTCCGGCAGCAGCCGGGCGGGGGCCAGCCAGACGCCGGGGGCGGCGTTGCCGAAGCCGAGCCAGCTCAGCCGGGAGCGCAGCTGGTGGCGGTGGGCGCGTTCGGACTCCGGCACCGAGAAGACCGCCACCACCCAGCCGTCGGCGAGCTCGGCGGGCTCCAGGCTGTGGAAGATCCGGCGGTCGCCCTCGTCGAACACCGGGCCCATCGCCGGGGCCAGCCGGTAGCCGGTGCCCGAACGGCGCTCCTGGAGCAGGGTGCCGGCCTTCTTCAGGCGGGAGATGGCCGAGCGGACGGCCGGGCCGTCGACGTCCAGCTCGGCCATCAGCGCGATCAGGTCGGCGATCGATATCCAGCCGCCGAGGCGGCGGACGAACTCTCCGTAGACGGTGTTGATCAGGGAGCTGGGCCGGGTGGTGCTCTCCGGCATCTGCGGGCCCTCCTCCCCGACGGCTGGTGGTGATCATAGCGACGGCACCGCGGGTCGGGCGCGGGCCGGTGGCGGGTTGGTGCGGATCGGCCTCGGGGCGGGTGGGGGCCGGGCGTGACCGGGGCGTGGCTCAGGCGTACGCGCCGGAGAGCAGGTGCCCGGCGCCGGGGGCGACGGCGGGCAGGCCGAGCGCCCGGAGCAACTGGTGGGTGGTGCAGATCGCCGCCGAGACCACCGGCTTGCCGAGCTGCTGCTCGGCCTCCTCGACGGCGGACAGCGAGGGCATCTGCACGCAGGCGGAGAGCACCACCGCGTCCGCGTCTCCGTGCGCCAGGCCCTTGGCGATCCCGGGCAGCCGGGCCGGGTCGTGGGCGGCCACGTCGAGGTTGTCGGCGATCTCCAGCGCGACGTGGTCGAGCACCTCGATGCCCTCCCCGCCGAGGTAGTCGACCACCGTCGCGGCCAGCGGGCGCAGGTACGGGGTGACCATCGCGACCTTCCGCGCGCCGAGCGCCTGCAGCCCGGCGACCAGGGCGCCGGCGCTGGTCACCACGGGCGCGGGCGCGCCGTTCTCGACGGTGCGGCGGTGCAGCCGCTGCTCGGCCTCGCGGTGGTAGCCGGGGCCGGTGGCCATCACCGCGACCAGGCAGGCGTAGCCGATCACGTCGACCCGGGCGTCCGAGAGCTCGGCGGCGCAGCGGTCGGACTCGCCGTCCATGGCGCGCAGTTGCTCGGGGGTGACCCTGGTCATCCGCATCCGGCTGGAGTGGAAGGTGAACCGTTCCGGGGCGACCGCCTCGCGGGCCCGCAGCAGGGCCGGGACTTCGGTCTCCATGGTGACGTTGGAGCTCGGGACGATCTGGCCGATCCGGTAGGTGGTCATCTGCGCCGGACTCCTCTCAGCGGGCGTCGATCACGGGGTTGGCGAGGGTGCCGATCCGCTCGATGGTGGCCTCGACCAGGTCGCCGGGCTGCAGGAACTGCGGCGGGACCATGCCGGCGCCGACCCCGGAGGGGGAGCCGGTGGAGATGACGTCGCCGGGTTCCAGGGTCATCCCGGCGGAGATGTCGGCGATCAGCCGGGCGATGCCGAACAGCATGTGGCGGGTGTTGGAGTCCTGCCGCAGTTCGCCGTTGACCCGCAGCGAGAGGTCGAGCCGCTGCGGGTCGGGGATCTCGTCGGCGGTGACCACGACCGGGCCGAACGGCGCGTAGCTGTCCTGGCCCTTGGAGAAGAACCACTGCCCGCTGCGGCGCTGGTCGCGGGCGCTGATGTCGTTGACGATGCTGTAGCCGAACACGTGCCGCCAGGCGTCCGCCTCGCTCACCCGGAACGCGGGCTCGCCGATCACCACGGCGAGTTCGCACTCCCAGTCGAGCTGCTTGGTGAGGTCGGCGTTGTGCAGGATCGGCCCGCCGGGGCCGGTGACGGCGGTGGTGGGCTTGCCGAACAGCACCGGGCGGTCCGGGAGTTCGCGCTCGGTGTCCAGGGTGCGGTGGGACTCGGCCACGTGCTCCACGTAGTTGAGGCCGACCCCGACGATCTTGCCGGGGCGCAGCGGGGCGCACAGCGTGACCTCGGCGAGCGGCCGGGTGGTCGGCGCGCCGGCGGTGAGGGCGCCAGGGGTCAGGGCGCGGGCGGTCAGGGCGCGGGCGGTGGCCAGGGCCGGTTCGCCCGCCCGGATCAACCCCAGCAGGTCGGGCGGGAGTTCGGCCCCGGCGGCGGTGGCCAGGGCGGTCAGGTCGACGACCCGGTCGCCGTCGGTGCGGGCGCCGAGCCGGGGGGTGGGGTCGCCGTCGGCGCGGAAGGTCAGCAGCTGCATCGGGTGGACTCCTGTTACGGGGCGGTGGGCTCGGGGGTGTCCTGGTGCCCGTCGTGGGCCGGGTGGGCCTCCTCGCGGTAGAGGCCGAGGGAGTGCATCACCGGGAAGTCGTTGAAGGAGAACAGGCAGGCGTCCTCGCCCTGGTCGAGGTTCTCGTGCTCGTGCCAGGCCCAGGACGGGACGACGAAGATGTCGCCCTGCTGCCACTCGAAGCGCTGCCCGGCGATCACCGAGACGCCCCGGCCCTTGGCGGCGGTGTAGACCACCGAGCCGGTGTGCCGGTGGGCGCGGGTGGCCTGGCCGGGGCGGAGCAGCTGGAGGTGGGCGGCCATGGTGGGCATCACCGAGCCGCCGGTGACCGGGTTGGTGTACTCCATGATCACGCCGTCGTACGGGGATCCCTCGGTGGCGCGGGCCAGTCGGCACAGCGCGTGGTAGCTGGGCTCCCAGGGCCAGCCGAGCAGCGGCGAGTACGGGCGGGTCCACTTCTCGACGCCGTACGGGAGCAGGTTGCCGCCGTAGCTGAGCAGGGAGGAGTTCGGGACCGGGCCGGGGCGCTGGTAGAGGTCCGGGTGGACTTCGTAGAAGTTGGCGTCCAGGGTGTTGACCAGCGGGATGTCCAGGCCGTCCTGCCAGATCACCGGGTTGTCCTCGGCCTCGTTGCCGTGCTCGTGCCAGGTGCTGTTGGGAGTGATCGCGAAGTCGCGCGGGCCGACCCGGAGCTTCTGGCCGTCGACGATCGTCCAGGCACCGGTGCCCTCGTGGACGAAACGCAGGGCGGAGGCCTGGTGGCGGTGCGCGGTCATCGCCTCGCCGGGGCCCATGATCTGCAGGCCGGTGTACAACAGGCCGACGGCGGCGCTGAGTTCGCGGCGCCCGGGGTTGACCAGCATCACCACCCGGCGGCCCGCGTCGTCGGCCTTCACCAGCGGGAGGGCCTTGCGGACCAGCGGGCGCAGGTCGGCGTAGCGCCAGAGCACCGGGACGGACTTCGGCTGCGGGTACCAGGGTTCGATCTCGTTCGCCACCGTCCACAGGGCGCCGGCCTCGTGCTTGGCCAACTCCTCGTAGTAGGCGAGCAGTTCGGTGCTGTCGTTGACGCGGGCCCGGCCGATCCGGCCGTCGTCGTAGGTGCCTTCGGTGCTCATGACTCCTCCTCGGGGAAGGTGAGTGGCCGCAGCGGGCGGTCGTCCACGTGCAGCCGGAAGACGTCGAAGCGGTTGTAGTGGCCGACGATGTCGTGCATCTGCTTGGGCTGGATGCAGCGGCCGAGGTCGATCTCGGCGTAGACGATGCCCTCCTCGTCGACCAGCGGTTCGGTGACCGCCCGGCCGTCCGGTCCGAAGATCCCGGACAACGCACTGTGCGGGCGGGCGAGTTGGCTGCGCAGCCGGCGGTCGTCACCGGCGATCAGGTCGATCATCTCGGGCGACACGGTCGAGCAGGAGACCACGGTGAACAGCTTGCCCTCGAAGCAGTGGGCGGCGGCGCGCAGCGCGATCGCCTCCGCCATGTCGTAGTCCTCGGGGCCGACCGGCAGGGCGATGTAGGCGGCGGCGTGGACGAGTTCGCCCTGGGCCAGCAGGGTGAAGCGGGCCAGGGTGTTGGTGTTCTCCCCGCAGGCCAGGGCGCCGAGCGGGCCGACGGCGGTGCGGTGCACCTTCAACGAGCTGCCGTCGCCCTGGGTCCAGGTCAGCTTCTCGGCCCAGGTGGGTACCAGTTTGCGGTGCACGCCGAGGAGTTCGCCGTCCGAGCCGATGATCAGCAGGGTGTTGTACAGCACCCCGAGGCTGTGCCGGCCGCGCTCGTTGACGCCGATCACCAGCACCACCCCGGCCTGCCGGGCGGCCGAGCACAGGGCGTCCACGTACGGTCCGGGGACGTCCACCGCGGCGCGGTACAGCCGTTCGTACCAGGGGGAGCCCTGCACGGGGGTCATCGTCCAGTTCCAGTACGGGTAGCCGGGCACGAAGACCTCGGGGAAGACCACGAGTTCGGCGCCGCGGCCGGCTGCCTCCCGGATCAGGGCGACGGCCTTGTCCACGGTGGCGGCCGGGTCCAGGTAGACCGGGGCGGCCTGGACGGCGGCGGCGGTGAAGCGCGGCAGGTCCATGCGTCCTCCTCACTGCCCGTCCGGAGCCGGCCGCCAGCGGCGGTGGACGGGCGGGGCGGCCTCCCGCAGCAGGTGCAGGCGCGGGGCGACCTTGTCGGCGCCCGGGCCCGGCGGCCTGCGGCGCCCGGCGAGCCAGGGCGCGGGCCAGGGGGCGCCCGGGCCGGTGTACGCCTGCTCGGCGGCGGCGTGCAGGGTCCAGAACGGGTCGTGCAGCTGGGCCCGGCCGACCGCGACCAGGTCGGCGCGGCCCGCCAGCAGGACGGAGTTGGCGTCGTCGTGGCCGGAGATCGCGCCGACCGCGACGGTCGGCAGGCCGGTGGCGGCGCGGACCAGTTCGGCGAAGGGCGTCTGGAAGCCGCGCCCGTACGGCGGCCGCTGGTGCGCCACCACCTCGCCGGTGGAGACGTCCACCGCGTCCGCCCCGGCCTCGCCCAGCGCCCGGCAGATCGCCACCGCCTCGTCCTCGGTGGTGCCGCCGGGGGCCCAGTCGGCGGCCGAGATCCGGACCAGCAGCGGCCGCCCGGCGGGCCAGACGGCGCGGACGGCGGACAGCACCTCGACCGGCAGCCGCAGCCGGTGGGCGAGCGGGCCGCCGTAGCCGTCGGTGCGGTGGTTGGTGAGCGGGGAGAGGAAGGCGGAGAGCAGGTGGCCGTGGCCGAACTGGAGCTCCAGCACGTCGAACCCGGCCCGGGCGGCGCGTTCGGCGGCGGCCGCGAAGTCGGCGGTGACGACGGCCAGGTGGACGTCGTTCGCCTCGTGCGGGACGGCGCTGCCGGAGTCCCAGGGCAGCGGTGAGGGGGCGAGCAGCGGCCAGCCGTCGGCGAGCGGGCGGCCGATGCCGTCCGGTCCGGGCGCGGCGGTGGCGCCCCGGCGGCCGGCGTGGGTGAGCTGGAGGCCGACCGGGGTGTCGCTCACCGCCGCGACGGCGCGCCGCAGTTCCGCCCAGGCGCCCTCCTGGCGGTCGGTCCACAGCCCGGGGCAGCGGTCGGTGGCCCGGCCCTCGGGGCTGACCGCCGTCATCCCGGCGATCACCAGCCCGGCGCCGCCGAGCGCGTGGGCGGTCAGCTGGGCCCGGTCGAAGGCGCTGGGCAGTCCGTCGGGGGAGGTGAAGGTCGCCAGCGGGGGCACCACGATCCGGTTGCGCAGCTCCAGGGCGCCGAGTTTCAGCGGCCGGAACATCGGCGGCACCCCGGGGGAGCCGCCGGTGGCGGCGTCCACGGCGGCGGTGAACTCCGGGTCGCGGGCCCGCAGGTTGTCGTAGGTGACCCGGCGGCTTCGGGTGAGCAGGTCGAAGGCGAACCGGTCCGGGTCCCGCCCGGTGCGGCGCCCCACCGTCTCGAACCACTCCAGGCTGGCCTGCGCGGCCCGCTGGGTGGACTCCACCACCGGCCGCCGCTCGGCCTCGTAGGCGGCCAACGCGCCGTCCGGGGTGGGCTGTTCGCTCAGCGCGGCGGCCAGGGCGAGGGCGTCCTCCAGGGCCAGCTTGGTGCCCGAGCCGATCGAGAAGTGCGCGGAGTGCGCGGCGTCGCCGAGCAGCACGGTGTTGCCGTGGCGCCAACTGGCGTTGCGGACGGTGGTGAAGCGGATCCAGCGGGAGGCGTTGGGGATCAGCCGGTGGCCGTCCAGGTGCCCGGCGAGCAGTTCCGCGCAGCGCTCCACGCTCGCCAGGTCGCTCTCGCCGCGCGCGAACTCCCTTGCGGCGAGGGCCTCGAAGCCCGCCCGGCGCCAGGCGTCCGCGGCGATCTCGACGATGAAGGTCGAGCGGGTGGCGCTGTACGGGTAGGCGTGCACCTGCACGGTGCCGAAGTCGAACTCCTCGACGATGAAGGTGAAGGCCTCGAAGACCTTGTCGGTGGCGAGCCAGATGTAGCGGCAGTGCCGCTCGTCCAGTTCGGTGCGGAACGCCTCCGGGCGGGCGGCCCGGGTGCCGGAGTGGATGCCGTCGGCGGCCACCACCAGGTCGTACTCGGCGGCGAGCCGGTCGGCCGGCGGGGCGGGCGTGCGGTAGCGCACGTCCACCGCCAGCTCGGCGCAGCGGTCCTGGAGGACGGCGCGCAGCCGGTTGCGGTCCAGGGCGGCGAAGCCGTGCCCGCCGCTGGTGCGGACCTGGCCGGCGTAGCGGATGTCGATGTCGCTCCAGCGGGCGAACTCGGCGCTGATCGCGGCGAAGACCTTCGGGTCGGCCTGGGCGATGCCGTCCAGGGTCTCGTCGGAGAACACCACGCCGAAGCCGAACGCGTCCTCCCGGCCGTCCCGTTCGAACACGGTGATCTCGCGGGCGGGGTCCAACTGCTTGGCCAGGGCGGCGAAGTAGAGCCCGCCGGGGCCGGCGCCGATCACCGCGATGCGGCGCGGCCCGCCGGGCGTCGGCTGCTGCGGCCCGCCCGTCGGCCGCTGCCCGCCCGTCTGCTGTCCGGCCGTCGACTGCTGCGGCCCGCCCGTCACGCGACCACCTCGGGCTGCTGCGGACCGGCCTCGGTGAGCGCCCGGCGGACCGGGTCGGGCCAGGGCTCGGCGCCCTTGACCCGCGGCGCGGCGTGCACCACCGACATCCGGCCGCTGGCGGCCAGCCCCTGCGGGCCGTGCACCTCGAAGGCGTAGTGCAGCGAGGAGCCGCCGACCCGGACGACCCGCAGCTCGGTGCGGACCACGTCCCCGAACCAGAGCCGCTCCCGGTAGTCGGCCTCGAAGTGCACCCGGGGGATCCGTCCGAACAGCTCGGCCAGGCCGAGCCGGCGCAGCAGCGCCGCCTCGGCGGCCTCGGCCCAGCGCTGGACGGCGGAGAAGTGGTAGTGCCCGGCGGCGTCGGTGTCCGACCACTCGACCCGGCGCTCGATGGTGATGGCGGCCGGGGCGGGCTCCGGCTCGGATCGGTGTGTCACGGCGGCCCTTCTGCGCAGCTCGGCGCGGAGCAGCTTGCCGGTCGCGGTGCGCGGCAGCTCGGGGACGAACTCGACGGCGCGCGGGTACTTGTACGGCGCGATGGTGCGTTTGACGTGCTCCTGGAGCTCCTTGACGGTCCCGGCGCCGGCCGGGGTGCCCCCGGTCAGCACCACGTACGCCTTGACCACCGTGCCGCGCCGTTCGTCCGGCGCGGCCACCACGGCGCAGTCGGCGACCGCGGGGTGGGCGGCCAGGGCCTGTTCCACCTCGGGGCCGGCGATGTTGTACCCCGCCGAGACGATCATGTCGTCGTTGCGGGCCTGGTACCGGAAGTAGCCGTCCCGGTCGCGGAGGTAGGTGTCGCCGGTGAGGTTCCAGCCGCCGCGGACGTACTCGCGCTGGCGCTTGTCGTCCAGGTAGCGGCAGCCGGTGGGGCCCTTGACGGCGAGCAGTCCGGGTTGGCCGTCCGGCACCGGGTTGCCCTGCCGGTCGAGTATCGCCGCCCGGTAGCCGGGGACGGGGCGGCCGGTGGCGCCGGGCCGGGCGTCGTCGTCGGCGGCCGAGATGAACACGTGCAGCAGCTCGGTGGCGCCGATCCCGTCGATCAGCCGTCGGCCGGTGGCGGCGTGGAAGGCCTCCCACACGGCGGCGGGCAGCGGCTCGCCGGCCGACACGCAGCGCCGTACGCCGGACAGCCGGTCGGCGAGCCCGGCGGCCAGGATCGCCCGGTAGGCGGTGGGCGCGGTGAACAGCACGCTCACCCCGTGCCGGGCGACCTCCTCGGCGAGCTGTTCGGGGGTGGCCCGCTCCAGCAGCAGGCTGGCGGCGCCGGCCCGCAGCGGGAAGACCAGCAGGCCGCCGAGGCCGAAGGTGAAGCCGAACGGCGGGGTGCCGGTGAAGAGGTCGTCGGGGGTGGGGCGGAGCAGGTGGCGGGAGAAGGTGTCGGCGTTGGCCAGCACGTCCCGGTGGAAGTGCAGGGTGGCCTTGGGTCGGCCGGTGGTGCCGGAGGTGAAGGCGATCAGCGCGACGTCGTCGGCGGCGGTCGGTACGGCGGTGAAGCCGGGCCGCTGGGTGGCACTGCGGGCGGTGAGGTCCTCGGGGCCGGGGCCGCCGAAGGAGAGGACCCGCAGCCCGGGGGCGTCGGCGAGGTCGAGCTCGGTGCGGAAGCGGTGGTCGCACAGGGCGAGGGTGGGGCGGGCGATCCGGGCCAGTTCGGTCAGCTCGGCCGCCCGGAGCAGCGGCACGGTGGTGACTACCACCCCGCCGGCTTTCAGGACCCCGAGCCAACAGGCGGCCAGCCAGGGGGTGTTGGGGCCGCGCAGCAGGACGCGGTTGCCGGGGACCAGGCCCAGTTCCTCGGTGAGCAGGCGGGCTGTCCGGTCGGCGTGGTCGCGCAGTTCGCCGTAGCTCCACCGGGTGGTGGGGGTGAGCAGGCAGCGGCGGTCGGGGCCCAGGCGGGCGATGGTGTCGTCGAGCAGGGCGGACGCGCAGTTCAGTCGGTCGGGGTAGGCCAACTCCGGGAGTTCGAAGAGGAGTTCTGGCCACTGGTCGAAGGGCGGGAGATGGTCTCGGCAGAACGTGTCCATGTGCGCCGAGGGGGAGAGCTCCATGGGCGGCACCTCGTCGGGCGAGCGGGAGTGAAGCCAGTATGGCGCGCTCGTGACGCCAGTCAAGAGAGCGATACATGCATTCGGGCGACGGGGGCGGTCGGCGCAGGTCAGGGGCGGGGCGGGGCGAGCGGAGCGCCCCGCCGGCCGGTGGGGCCTGCGGGGCGCAGGGGAGCTGCGGTGCGGGTGGGGTTCCCGGGGTGGCTGTGCCTCGTTGGGCGGCCGGGTTTGCCGGGTTTGCCGGGTGGCCGGGCTTGCCGGGGCGGCCGGGAAGCGTCGGCGTTCAGCCCCCGGTGGCGTGGAAGACGGCGTCCGGGGTCCGGCCGTCCTCGGCCTGCCGGGCGCGCTCGGCGAGCATCCGGGCGAACGGGGTGAGCCCGGGCAGTGCCACCGCGGCCCCCGGCCCGGCGTAGTGCACGTAGAGCAGCGTCGAGTCGACCCGGACCACCGTCTCCGCCGTCGAGTCGCCCCGGGTGCGGGCGGCGCTCCGGTCGCCGACCGCCTGGACGGCCGCCGGGGCCGCGTCGCCCCGGGCGTCGAGGAGGTCGAGCCGGGTGTCGAAGGCCCGGCCGGCCGCCTCGGCGGAGCTGAAGGTGACCACGGTGAACTGCACGGACGGCAGCGGCGCGGCACTGAACGACACCGTCGCATAGGCGAGTTGCTGGTCGCAGGCGCCCGGGAGCAGACAGGGCGCGCCCGGCCCGCTGCCCGTCCCCGAACGCGGCGCCCCCTGCTGCTGCCAGCCGCCCGGCATCGCGGCGGCGTCCGGCAGCACGCCCTGCACCCGCGCGGGATCGCGGATGGTCCGGGCGGCGTGGGCGAAGTCGGGCCCGGTGGGTTGCAGCAGCGGGCGCGAGCCGAGGTTGATCCCGAGTGCGACCAGCGCGGCGATCAGGACCAGGGCCAGGACGGTGAGGACGGCGACGTTGCCGCGCCGGGCCGCCAGGGCCCGGGCGGCGCCGGCGGCCGCCGGGTCGACCCTCAGCTGGACGGTGCTCGGGCCGCCGGCCGGGGCGTCCGGGTCCGCCCCCGGCCGGACGGTGCGAGGCTCCGGTTCCGCGTCCGGCCCCCCGGTGCGCAGCTGGACGGTGCTCGGGCCGGTCCGCAGTTGGACCGTGCTGGGGCTCGCGTCCGTCCGCAGCTGGACGGTGTTCGGATCGGCCGTCCCGCCGAGGTCGGTGGTGGTCAGGTACTGCGCGAACCCCTGGTCGGTGGCGAGCAGCCGGGCGACGGCCGCGGCCAGTTCGGCCCGCGCCGCCGGATCGTCCGGGTCCGCCTCGATCGCCGACAGCGCCCGGGCCCCCTCGGGCGTCAGCCGCAACCGGGCCCGGACCACCTCGGCCACCGCCCGCCCCCGCCCGCCGGGCGTGCCCCGGGCCAGTCGCACCAGCGCCCCCACCACACCCGCCACCAGCCCGCGGCCGTCCCCCATGGCAACTCCCCCCGCCGTACGAGTCGTTGCCCCCAGGCTCCCGGACCGGCCGCCGGGGCACACCCCCCTCCGGTTGAACGGAGACGCAACTGCAACCGCGCGCGGACCTGGCGGAGACCCGGCGGCCCACCGGTCCCGTCCGTCGCCGGTCCCGTCGGTCGCCGGTCCCGTCGGTCGCCGGTCCGGTCCGTCACCGGGTGGCCAGCTCCGCCATCACCGCTACCGGCAGCGCCGGGTTGGCGGCCGCGGCCTCGGCGGTGCGGTGGTCCGCGGAGGCCAGGCAGGCGGTCAGCGCGGCGGGGGAGGCGTTCGGGTGGGCGGCGAGGGTCCGCAGGGCCTTGACGGGGGTGGGCGGGGTGGTGGCGATGCGGTCGAGCAGTGCGGTGGTGGTACCCGGGTTCCTGGTCACGGCGGTGGCCACCTTCGTGCCGAACCGGTCCAGCACGGTGGCCAGTTGGGCACCGCTGAGGCCCGGATGCGGGGCCACCGACTTGACCACGCTCGCGTCCGGGTCCGCGGCGAGCCGGTCCCGGAGGTCCGTCGGCAGGGCCCGGTGCTCGGCGACCAGCACGCGGACCCTGGGTTCGGGTACGGCGGCGAGGGCGCGGAGTTCGGCCGGAGTGGCGGCGGCGATCCGGGGAAGCAGGGTCGAGCCGATCCGGACGGCGGCCGCGAGCCGGGCGAGGAGGTCGAACGGGATGGCGGGGTTGTGGGCGAGCGAGCGCCGGACGTCGTAGCCGTCGTCCTCGGCGAGCCGGCTCATCAGTGCCGCGTCGATCCCCGGGTTCCGGGCCAGGTTGGAGCGGACCCAGGGGATCTCGTCCCCGGCCAGCCGGCGGTACGCCTCGGCGGGCAGCCCGGGGTGGGTGGCGAGCGCCTGCCGGATCATCATGTGGTCACCCACCAGGCGGGCGGCGGCCGACCCCGGGGTGGTCGGATGGGCCGCCGCCCGTTCGCGGACCATCACCTCGGGATCGTCCAGCAGGGCCGTGAGCAGTTCCGCGGGCGTGGCCTCGTTGGCCGCGGCCGCGCGTCGGACCTGCGCCGCCGGGTGCGCGGCCAGCCGTGCCAGCAGGTCCGGGCGCCCGGTGCAGTGTCCGAGAACGGCCACCACGTCGTCGGACTCGTCCACCGCGAGCAGGTCCGCGACCTCGTCCGGGAGCCCGACCGCGGAGGCGAGCCGTTCCCGCACCAGCTCGTCCGGGTCGCGGGCGAAAAGCCGGGCCCAGGCCGGGTCCCCGCGTCCTTCGTCCAGCAGGACGAGCGCGACCCGCGGCCGGGCGAGCGGGTCGACGTCCCCGACGGGCAACAGGCCGCGCTCGGCGAGCCGTACGGCGGCGTCCTCGAAGCGTTCGGCCAGCAGCCGGACCTGCCCCGGGTCGAGGTCCGGCCGTTCCGCGAGTGCGCACGCCAACTCCTCGTCCGCGGCGGGGAGTCGGTCGATCAGCTGCCCGAGCAGCTCGGGCGGCAGGGCGGGGTTGCGGGCGACGGCGTACAGCAGGGTGGGCATCCGCGCATTCTGCCCGCCGCCCGGTCGGGCCCGCCGCCGATTTCCGTGCGGGCCCGACCGGTTGCCGTCGTCCGACCGGTTGCCGTCGTCCGCCCGCCGGGGCGTCGGCCCGGGTCAGCGCACGGGCGCCGACATGTAGACGGCCCGCCGCCCGTAGTACTCCGGCACCGTGACCTCGCGGTGCGCCCGGTAGCCGAGCAGCCGCAGCAGGATGTCCGCGCCGCGCACCGCGACCATCGAGATCCGTTCGAAGCCCGACTCCTCGGCACGCTCCCGGAAGTGCCGCATGAACCCCAGGGCGACCTCCCGGCCGCGCAGGTCCTCGGCGATCACCAGGTCGTGCACGTGCAGGTTGGCCGAGGTGTACGCCGTCTCCTCCGGCCGGGTGAGGTCCGGGCAGCGCAGCGGCGGGTACGGCAGGCTCAGCAGGTAGCCGCGGACGACGCCCTGCTGCTCCAGCACGTAGCAGGTGTCCGGTGAGCTGCGGGCCCGGGACTGCAGCGCCTCCCGGCCCTCGGACAGGCCGTCGGCGGCGTAGGCGTCGTGTTCGAGCGCGACCACGGCGTCCCAGTCCCCGTCGGCCAGCCGCCGGATCCGGAGGTCCTCGCTCACCGGGTCGCCCCCTCCGCACCGGCGTCCGGGCCTTCCGGGCCTTCCGCACCTTCGGGACCGGCGTCCAGTCCGTGGGCGCGGGCGGCGGACACCATCGCGGCCCAGGCCTCGACCAGCACCGCCCAGCGCTCGGCGTCCTGCCGGGCCTCGTCCAGGAGCTGTCCGCGCCGCTCGGCCACCACGTCCGCGAGCTCGGTGTACTTGCCGCCGAGCTTGCGGTAGGAGCGGTCCAGGACGTCCAGGCAGTGCTCGTTCCCGGCCTGGTCCCAGTCGACGCTGCCGCGCACCAGGTCGACGATCGGCTCGACCTTCAGCCCGTGCCGCTCGTCCAGCAGCCCGCGGCCCAGGTCGATCATGCCGCCGTAGACCGGGTACAGGTACAGCATCGAGAGCAGGAACTTGACGAACCGCAGCTGGTAGTTGACGAAGCCGGCGCCGATGCGGCGCTCGGGCGTGTAGTAGTTGACGATGTGCCGGTTGTGGACGACGCCGGGCAGCCGGGAGTGGACCAGGGCGTGCAGCAGGGCGTAGTCGCTGCCGATGGTCTCGATCGAGGGCAGCAGCGGCAGTACCTCGTAGGCCCGGTGGTCCAGGGCGATGTTGCACATGTAGACGTCCCAGATGTCGGGGACGCCGAGGACGGACTCGTCGGCGGTGAACGGCTCGGAGCCGGCGCCCTTGAACGAGACGTCGACCATCGCGTCCCGGTCCTCCTCCGGCCAGACCGGCGGGGTCCAGAGGCGGACGATCTCGCGGTAGACGGCCGGGTCCAGCTCGTGGATCTCGCTGATGTCCACGTTGAGTTCGCCGATGAAGGAGCCGCTGACCAGCATCACCGGCTTGTCCGCGTCGGCCGGGTCGAGCTCGGAGCGGGTCACCCCGGCCACCGCCTCGCCGGCCGGCCGGCCGATCGAGAGCAGCTCGTGGTGGATCGGGAAGACCTTCCGGCCGTCGACGACCTGGAAGTCGGCGTCGTCGTTGCGCAGGTGCGCCGAGGTGCAGCCGAGGGCGGCCGCGCCGAGGAAGAGCCGGTTGACGCAGGAGCCGTACGCGACGGCCGGCGGGAGCATCAGGTCGAGCAGCAGGCCGGGGTCGGCGGCGCCGGAGCGCTCGGCCACCCGGCGCAGGAACTCCCGCTGCCGCGCCTCGCCCAGGTGGTGGACGGCCACGCCGGGGGTCGGCTCCAGCGCGGCCACGGCGTCCGCGTTCTGCGCGAAGGCGGCGGCGCCGGTGGTGTCGAGGATGAGCAGGTGCACCTCGACGCCGAAGGTCGCGACGGCGTAGGCCGCCTCCTCGGCGAGTTCCGCGATGGTCTCGGGGCAGGAACGCATGGTGGGCAGGGCGAGGCAGACTCTCTGCATGGCGGTGGTTCTCCGTCGGTTCGTCAGAACGGTTGCGGCGGTGGCGCCGTGAGGGCTTCGAGCGCACCACCGTGGACTAGACCACTTCCCAAGTCAACGATTGACAGCGGGGCTGCGGCGGGGTGGAATGCGCCCCCGCCCGGTGGCTCCGGAGGGCCCTCGGAGGGCCTTCGGGGTCGTCCGGGGGCCGTGCGGACCGAGCCCGGACCCGCTTCCGGACAGGGCGGAGCACGGAACCGGCGGCGCGCCCTGTCGCCGCCGGTTCCGCACGTGAGGACGAATTCCCCTCGTTGATCCGAACGGCCGTGCGGCCCCGGGCGGTTCAACCCCGCCGATCCCGCCGCCGGGGTCAATCCGCGACCCGGACCTGCCGATACCGGCAACGACGTCATTACGCCGTTCGGAGGAGCCAGCATGCCCGAACCGTGGCTGCCCGGTGCCGAGATCCACGACCTCGGCGACCACGCGCCGACCGACCACCAGTACCCCCCGAAGGCCATCGCCCACATCACCTGGGACCGCAACGCCACCGCCGCCGCGCCGCAGGACTGGTGCACCTACGAGGACCTCGTCGGGTACTTCACCGGCGCCGGCGCCGGCGACGCCCCGCACCTGGTCTGGGACCCGTTCAGCGGCCGCACGGCGCAGCTGTTCCCCGCCGACTCCCGCTCCAAGAGCCTGCTCAGCCCGGCCCAGAGCCCCACCCGCACCAACCGGGCCGGGCTGGTGGTGATCCAGATCGAGGCGGTGTTCTTCCCCTACTGCCGCCACCAGGGCACCGTCTACCCCCGGCTGGTCGACACCCCGTGCGCGGGCTGGGACCGGATCCACGCCTGGATCACCTCCTGGGGGGTGCCCGACGCCTGGCCGATGGGGCGGCCGACCGACTTCACCGAGCACCGCGACGAGCGGGTCTGGGAGACCGCGGGCGGCTGGTACGCGCACGCCCACGTGCCGTACAACGACCACGTCGACCCCGGTTCCTGGCCCGCCTTCACCGCGGGCCCCGGCTCGCCCACCGGCCCGCCCTCCCAGCAGCACCCCGCCCCGCCCGCCGACCCGACCCCCGCCCGCTACCAGGTCACCGTCAACGGCCTGGCGTACGGCTACGGCGCCCAGGGCTACCAGGTGACCACCGTCGGACGGGCGCTGGTCACGGCCGGCTTCGGCACCCACTACCACTCCGGGCCCGGACCGACCTGGACGGACGCCGACACCGAGAACTACGCGGACTACCAGGCGAGCCTGGGGTACTCCGGGCCGGCGGCGGACGGCGTCCCGGGCGAGGCCTCGCTGCGCCGGCTGCTCGGCTACCTGCCCGGCCCGCGCACCGTCTCGCTCGCCCACGTCGTCGCGGCGGCGCGCAGCGACCCGGGGGCGGAGCAGGGACACCGGACGTACGGGGCCGAGGTGGCGATCGTCGAACAGGCGCTGGCGGACGAGGGGTTGCTCGAACAGCGCTGGGTGGACGGGTCCTACGGCAGCCTCACGGTGACGGCGTACGCGGGCTGGCAGCGGCGCTGCGGGTACTCGGCGGGTGCCGCGGACGGGATCCCGGGGCGGGACTCGCTGCACCGGCTGGGGGCGGCGCGGGGGTTCGCGGTGACGGACTGACGGACTGACGGGCCGACGGGCGGGGCGCTGCGGGGCCGCGGGTCGGTGTGGGTACTCCCCGGGGAGTCGGTCGGTCGCGGCGACGGCCGGTGACGTACTCGCCGGGGAGTAGCCGAGGTTACTTCCGCCGTCAGATGCCCGATGAGGGGCGGACGGGGGAGTCTGGGCGCGTCCTCGTGACCCCGACTCGAAGGAGGTACCTGTGCGCCCGTCCACCGAAGCCGTCGCGGCCCCCGGCGCGGGGCGGCGGTCCGCCGGCCGCCGACTGTCGCCGGGAGCGCGCAAACGCCTGGTGGTGCTGCACGTCGTCGCCTCGGTGAGCTGGCTGGCCCTGATGCTCTGCCTGCTCACCCTGGCGGTGACGGCCCTCACCACCGACGACGCCGACCGGCTGAGAACGGCCTACCGGGCGATGGGCCTGCTCGGCGACGCGCTCATCCTGCCGCTGAGCCTGCTCACCTTCCTGAGCGGGGTGGCGCTGGGGCTCGGCACGTCCTGGGGCCTGTTCCGGTACTACTGGGTGAGTACCAAGTTCTGGCTGACGCTCGGTGCGATGGCGGCCTCGGTCTTCGCCCTCACCGCCCGGCTGCACGACGCGGTCCGGGTGGCGGACGCCCACCCGACCGGCCCCATCCCGGTGGCGGACCTCGGCTTCGTCCGCTACAACACGGTGATCGTCCCGGCGGTGGCCCTGGCGCTCTACCTGTTCAACGTGATCCTCTCGGTGTACAAGCCCTGGGGCCGCCGCAAGGCCGCGGGCACGCGTACGGGCCGAATACCCGGGGCCTCCGGCGCGGCCGGGGCCGGGCCAGGGCCCGAGGGTCGGTGACGGCGCGCCCGGGCGTACCGGCGGGGAATGCCCGTACGGCGGGTGGGCGTTGTCCACCCACGTGACCAGCGCTACGCCCGCGACCAGGCTCTCCGTCCTCGACCGCTCCCGGACCAGGCAGGGCGAGGAGCCGGCGCAGGCGCTGCGCGACACCGTGGCCTTCGCGCGTGAGATCGAGCGGCTGGGCTACCACCGCTTCTGGGTCTCCGAGCACCACGGCGTGCCCGGGGTGGCCGGGTCGGCGCCCACGGTCCTCGCCGCGGCGGTCGCGGCGGCCACCAGCCGGATCCGGGTCGGCACCGGCGGGGTGATGCTGCCCAACCACCGGCCCATGGTGGTGGCCGAGCAGTTCGGGGTGCTGGCGGCGCTGTTCCCGGGCCGGATCGACATGGGGCTCGGCCGCTCGGTGGGCTTCACCGACGGCGTCCGGCGGGCGCTCGGGCGCGAGAAGGACGCGGCCGAGGACTTCGGCGGCCAGCTGACCGAGCTGCTCGGGTACTTCGACGGCTCCCAACAGGTGCACCGCGGCGTCCACGCCCGCCCGGCCGAGGGCCTGCACGTGCCGGCCTTCGTGCTGGCCACCGGCGCGGGCGCCGAGCTGGCCGCCGAGGCCGGGCTGCCGCTGGTCATCGCCGCCGCACGTGGGGAGGAGCGGATGCTCGCCGCGCTCGACGGCTACCGCAGCCGCTTCCGCCCCTCCGCGCAGGCCGCCGAACCGTACGTGGTGGTCTCGGGCACGGTCGCGGTGGCCGAGACCGAGGAGCGGGCCCATGACCTCCTCCTCCCGGAGGCCTGGGCCGGCGCCTACTCCCGCACCCACGGGGAGTTCCCGCCGCTGGCCCCGGCCGCCGAGATCCGGGCGCGCACGATGAGCCCGCGCGAACGGGCGGCCTTCGAGCAGTCGCTCAAGGGCCACATCGCGGGCACCCCGGAGCAGGCGGCCGCCGAGCTGTCCGCCCTGGTGGCACGCACCGGTGCGGACGAGGTCCTGATCGCCACCAGTACCTACGACCGGACGGCCCTGCTCGACTCGTACCGACTGCTCGCCGAGGCCGTCGGCCTGCTCTGACCGGCTGCGGCCCGCCGCCTGCCGCGCTGCCCGTTCCGCAGCCCGCGCCACCGCCCACTCCACCGCTCCCCGGCCGTCCGGGCGGATTTCTGACCAGGCCCGATGGCCTGCTACTGTTCTTCTCGTCGAGGGGAAATGATCTTCCGAAACGGAGATCCCGGAACCCTTGAACGTGCGTCAGTGGTGCTACCAGAGCACGTCCTACTTTCAGTAGGAAGAGTCCGTGCGATCCGGGCCTGGCGCTCCATCCGAAGGGGCTCGTTCCGTCAAGGGAACGGGCCCCTTCGCCATGTCCGGCTGTGCACCGTCCTCGGCCCTGGTGCGCGCCGGGTCCTCTTATCGCACTTTCGCTGGCGAAACTCCGGGCGGCGATCCGGTATCGGCCAAGGTCCCGTACCAGGTGGCCGACGAGTGACGGTCTGCGGCGGCCGGGCGGCCAGCAGTTTTGCCGCTCCGGTCGAGCCGGTGGATCGTCGCACCTTGGCCGGAAGTCGCCGTAGCTGGTGTGAATATGCCATTGGAATGTTCGTCATACGGAAACCGGCAGTAGCCTTCCGTGTCGAACCTGCCACTGCTGGTGGCGATCCGGCCGGATCTGCGCTGCGCCCGGCCACCCCCAGACCCCCTCGAAGGAGCCGGTGTGCCGGGTATCGACGAATGTCTCTCCGGAGCGATGGCGATCGCCGGAGCCCGCTCGGCGAGCCTGGTCGACTGGAGCAGCGGACTCGCCCTCGGGAGCCTGGGCGAAAGCCCGGTCGGCGAACACGAGACCGCTGCCGCCGAGGCAACCGACTTGGTGCGCGCGGCCGTTGAGAGCCAGACCTTCACCGCGGCGGAGGGCCGGCGCTCCCCATTGGAGGACATCATCGTCACTGCGGGCCGCAGTTACCACCTGATCCGCTTCATCGACACCGTCTTCGACAGCCGGCTCGTCCTGCACCTCTGGCTCGACCGCGAGTCGGGCAACCTCGCCGCGGCCCGGTTCCGCCTCCAGGCCCTCGCCGAGGAACTGGTGCTGGGGTGAACACGAGGCCCGCACCGACCGTCGCATTCCGGCCAGCCGATCGCGTGGCCGCCCCGTACACGCCCCTGGTGGAGGCCGCCGACCACCACGTCCAACCCGCCGCGCCGAGGACCCCGGGCGAGGCCGTCGCCCTGCTCGCCGCCCGCCGCGCCACCGGGGCCCTGCACGGCCCGCTCGGCATCCTGTGGCTGGTCGACGGCCAGGTCGCCGCCGCGGAGTCCCCCCGCGCGCCCGGCCTGGCCGACCTGCTCACCGGCTGCGGTCGGCTCACCCCCGAGGAGTGGGCCGACCTCCTGCACCGCCACGGCCCGCAGGGGCGGGTCGGCGAGGCACTGGTCGACCGGCAGCTGCTCACCCGCGGCGAACTCGAACTCGGCCACCTGGGAACGCTGTTCGACGCCGCCTACTTCGTGCTCGCCGACCGGGCCGGCGGCACCTGGCGGTTCGAGTCCGAGGCCCGGCACTGGCTCGGCACGGTGACGCCGGTCGACCCGGCGCGGCTCGGTCGCGAGGTCGAGCGCCGGCACCGACTCCTCGACCGGATCTGGCCCTGGCCGCAGCTCGACACCGCGCCGGTCCGGCCGGTCGAGCACAGTCGATCGCCCTCCCACCGCCCGCCCGGCCGTCGGCGGCGCGAACTGCTGGACCACGCCGACGGCCGAAGAACCCCGGCGGACCTGGCCCGGCTGCTCGGCCGCTCCGGCTTCGGCGTGACGGCGGACATCCGCCGCCTGGCCGCCGCCGGACTGCTCGACACCCCCCGGCACGCCGCGCCGGCCGCCGCACCCTCCCGCCCGGCTGCCGACCCCGTCCGCCCGGTCGCCGACCCCGTCCTCTCGGCCGCCGCACCCTCCCGGCCTGGCAGCGGCCTGCACCGCAGGGTCCCCGGAGCCACCCTCCGGGGCCTCCCGAGCACCGGCCCCGCGGCAACGACCGGCTCCGCAGCAACGACCAGCCCCGCAGTCCCTGTAGCCCCCGCCCCCACGCGCTCCGACCGACCGCCCACCACGGCAGCGGCCCACCCGCTGACCGTCCCCGACCCGGACATCGCGCTGCTGACCCGGGTCCGAGACCTTCTGGAGGCCCGACTTTGAGTCACTCCCCGCCCGCGACCCCGCCGTACCGGCCATGAGGCGGGCACTCAAGCAGCGTGTCGGAAGGAGACAACTGATCGCCTTGGAGACCGAGCTGCTCGCCGAACTCCGCGCCGTCAAACGTCGCGTCCCGCACCTCGCGGGCGGGCTGGTGGCCAGCGTGGACGGCCTGTTGGTCGCGCACGACACCCACGGGACCGAACCCTCGGGCCTGGCCGCGATGACGGCGGCCTCGCTCTCGCTCGCCCAGCGGCTCGCCGACACCACCGGGCAGGGGGAGTTCCGCGAGTCCGTGGTGCGCGGTGAGCACGGCTACGTCGCCACCTACGCGGCCGGCGGCAGCTGCGTGCTGACCCTGCTGGCGCTCCCGGACGTCAACGTCGGCCGGCTCCACCTGGAGGGCCGCCGCAGTGCCCGGCACATCGCCGAACTGCTCAACGACGCCCTGGTGCCGAAGGACCCGCGCGACGCGCTCTGACCCGTCCCGGGACCGAACGCCCCGCCCACCCCCGTACCGAGCCGCCCCCGTACCGACCCACCGACCCACTGACCCACCCACCGACCAACCTGTCGACTTACCGACCCACCGACCAACCGACCCAAAGGAGTTGATCAGAATGACCGACGCAGCCGGCGCGCTCAAGCAGGCCATGACCGTCATCGAGGGCGCCATCGGCGCGGCCCTGGTGGACTACAACAGCGGCATGGCGCTCGCCACCCTCGACGGCCCCGGCGGCCTGGACCTCAACGTCGCCGCGGCCGGGAACACCGACGTGATGCGCGCCAAGATGCGCACCATGGACATGCTCGGCCTCCAGGACGGCATCGAGGACATCCTCATCACGCTGAGCACCCAGTACCACCTGATCCGCCCGCTCACCGGCCGCACCGGCAAGGGCCTGTTCCTCTACCTGGCACTGGACAAGGGCCGCGCCAACCTGGCGATGGCCCGCCACCAGCTGGTCAAGATCGAGGCCGACCTGGAGGTCTGACCGGGCACCGGCACGGCCCCGGCGGCGGCTCACGCCCCGCCGGGCCCCGCCCCGCCGGGCCCCGCCCCGCCGGGCCCCGCCCTGCCGGGCCCGGCCCCGTCCGGCGGTGCCCACTGGACCTCCCCGCCGGCCAGCCCCGCGCAGACCGCCCCCTCGGCGCTCAGCACGCTCCACGGCGCGAGCACCGCGTGCGGCGGGACGGACAGCTCACCGCCCTCCGTGAAACCCAGCTCCAGGCCGCCGGCCAGGGTGATCCGGGCGGTGCCGACGGTCCGGCCGACCAGGGCCAGCAGGGTGGGCGTCGGCCGGAAGGTGAGCGCGGGGAAGAAGTGCCCGACCTCCTCCGGCGTGGTGAAGGACGGCGCCGCGAAGCGGAACTCGTGCACCACTCGTACGGTCACCGGCCCGTCGAGCCGCAGGTCCAGCCGGTCGCCTCCGCTGACCGCCTCGACCGTCCGGCCGGCCAGCACCTCAGTGATCGTGTTCTGCATGCTCCCAGTCTTCACCGGCCGACGCGTTCCCAACCACGGGACCGACCGGCCGTCCGCGTACCAGCTCGACCGGTCCGCCCGCCCGCTCCCGGGCCGCGAGGGCCGCGGCCACCCGGTCCCAGGACGGTCCGGAGAGCAGCGTCCGCGCCTCGGCCGGGTCGCACAGCCGCCACTCCACCAGTTCCTGCTCCTGGAGGACGATCGTGCCGAGCGACTCCTCCGTCACCGCGCCGCCGTCGTAGACGTACACCAGCACGGCGGTGTCCTGACCGGTCGCAGGGTCGGTCGCGGGATCGGCCCCGGGATCGGCCGCCGCCCCCGGCAGCCAGTCCAACGCCAGCAGCCGCCCGGGCTCGACCTCCCAGCCCAGTTCCTCGCGGATCTCCCGCCCCGCCGCCGTGCGGGGCGTCTCGCGGTCCGCCTCCACCCCGCCGCCCGGCAGTGTCCAGTACGGCACCCGCCCGCGCGGCCCGTCCCACGGCCGCAGCCGCACCAGCAGCACCCGGCCGTCACCGTCCGTGAAGAGGGCCCGCGCCTTCGCCCGGATCCGCGGCCGGGTGGCGTAGTAGGTGTCCCGGTCCATCGGCGGCTCCAGCGGCTCCGGCGCCTCCGACGGCTGCCCCGCAGCTGACCCCGACCCCGACCCCGGCCCCAGCCCTGGCGCGGCGGCCAGCCCGGTGTACTCCGGCACGGGCCCCTCGGCGGGCAGCGCCCCCAGGGTGTGCCCCACCGGCCGGCTGTCCTCCAGCTCCAGGGGCCCGGCCTCCCGCGGCGCCCGCAGACAGGCCGCCACCCGGCGGGACAGCCGCGGCGGCAGGGCGTGCCCGGCCTCCTCCGCCGTCAGCCAGACCCAGCCGCCGACCTCCGCCGCGTCCGGCCGGATCGCCGACACCTGCTCCGGCGTCAACGCCTCGGCCCAGTACAGGTAGGCCACGATCGGCGGCCGGCTCGGGGACATCGCCCAGTCGACGCACGCCAACGCTCCCAGCCGGGGCGTGAACCCCAGCTCCTCGGCGATCTCCCGCAACGCCGTCTCCCGCGGCGACCGGTCGCCGGGCTCCCACCCGCCACCCGGGATCGCCACCGGATGCTTCCGGTCGTACGGCAGCCGCACCACCAGCACCCGCCCCCGCCCGTCCGGGAACAGCACCCCGGCGGCCGCCATCATCTCTCGTCCCGCCGCACCCGACGCCTCCACCCCGACTCCCTCCACCCCGACTCCTTCCACCCCGACTCCTTCCACCCCGACTCCTTCCACCCGCTCATCTCCCGGGGGACGACATCCCCACGCACCCGATGGTTCCCGCCCACCCCGACCACCACCCGGAAGGGACACGCCCCCGCACCGCCGCCCGACCTGCCCTCCCGGCCCCGCCCGGCGGGCCGTCACCCCAGGGAGGCCAGGGCCTGGGCGGCCGCTCGGGCCATCTGTTCGTCGTGCCGGGCGCTCGATCCGCGGAGGCGGGCGGCGCCTTCGACGGCCGCGAGGGCGAGCAGGCCCGGTAGGAGGTCGGTGCTGCGGGCGGCGAGCCAGCGGGTGCCGCGGGTGGCCATCCACCACAGGTCGGCGGCGAGGCCGGGCGGCGGTTCGACGGGTTCGGCGGCGGGTGGCGGGCCGAGGGGGTGGCCCTGGGTGGCGAGCAGTTCGTGGAAGCGGCGGGCGATCAGGTGGTGTCCTTCGGCACTGGGGTGGAGGCGGTCGACGCTGAGCAGGCCGCGCTGCTCGCACCAGGGCAGTTCGGCGATGTGCAGGTGGACGGCCCGGTGCCGGGTGGTGAGGGCGTGGACGACGGTGTTGACGGCGCGCATCCGTCGGGCCAGTGGTCGGGCGAGCGGGGCGGGGAGCCGGAGGAGGGTGCCGGGGTCGGGCAGGCAGGCGGTGAGCAGGACGGCGCCGTGGCCGGAGAGTTCGCCGAGGGTGGCGTCGAGTTCCCGGGTGGTGCGGCGGATGTCGAAGCCGGCCCGCAGGGTGTCGTTGCCGCCGACCAGGACCGCCGCCAGCTGGGGCCGAAGGGCGAGTGCCGCCGGGAGTTGACGAGTCGTCAGATCTGCGGTCAGTGCGCCGCTGTACGCCAGGTTGGCGAATTCGACGTCCTGGCCCTCGGGGGCCAGTGACCGGGCGAGGACGGCGGCCCAGCCGCGCCACCGTTCGCCGACCTGGTCCCCGACGCCCTCCGTGAGCGAGTCGCCGAGCGCGACGAAGCGCAGCAGTTCGCCCGCGGTGGGCCGGTCGTCGGCGGTCCGGTCAGGCCCCGCGTCGAGCACGCTCATCCCCACTCCTCCCGGTGGCATCGGCGGTCCGGGCCCCGTGCGCGGCCAGGAAGGCGGCCACCGCCGCCGACCAGCCGTACCGTTCGGCCTGGGCCCGGGCGGCGGCCCGCCGGGCCGGTTCCGGTCGGCGGAGCAACTCCGTGACGGCGGCGGCGAATCCGGCCCCGGTGTCGGCGGCGGCGATCCCGGCGGGCCCGATCAGGCCGGGCAGCGCGGAGGAGCGGCTGACCGCGACGGGGGTGCCGCAGGCCAGTGCCTCCAGGGCGGCCAGTCCGAAGGTCTCCACCGGTCCGGGGGCCAGCGCCACGTCCGCGCTGCCCAGCAGTGCGGCCAGCTCCGCCCGCTCGTTCAGGTGTCCGAGGAAGCGTACGGGCAGCCGCAGCCGGGCGGCCCGGGCGGCGAGCCGGGACCGCAGCGGTCCGGTCCCGGCCACCACCAGGACGGCGGGGAGCCCCCGCGCCCGCAGCCGGGCCAGTGCCTCGACGGCGCGTTCGGGCCGCTTCTCGGCGGAGAGCCGGGAACAGAGCACCAGCAGGACGTCCCCGGGCGCCGCGTACCGGGCCCGTTCCAGCGCCCGTACGGCCGTGGGCAGCGGGCGCATCGCCGCCAGGTCGACCCCGAGCGGGGCCCGGACCAGGTTGGGCACGCCGATCCGGCGGAACTCGGCCGCCGCCCAGTCGGTGGTGCAGAGCACCGAGTCGTAGCCGCGGGCGGTGGCCGCGTTGAGCCGGTCGGCGGCCGCGGCGGCGAGCGGGCCGGGCAGGCCCCAGGTCCGCAGCACTCCGGTGGCGCTCTCGTGCGAGACCATCACCGAGCGGACCCCGTGCCGACGGGCCCAGGCGCCGGTCCAGCGCAGGGTGGTGCGGTCGGAGACCTCCAGCCGGTCGGGGCCGAGCCGGGTCAGTTCGGCGGCGACCGCCCGTCGGTCGGCGAGCAGCCGGTAGCCGCCGCTGGCCGGCAGCACCGGGCCGGGCAGGGTGATCACCAGACCCTGCTCGGTGTCCTCCTCGGTGCGCCGTTCGCCGGGCACGATCAGGACGGGCCGGTGTCCGGCGGCCCGGTACCCGGCGCCCAGGTGGCGCAGCGCGGTGCGCAGGCCGCCGGAGACCGGGGTGACGAAGTTGGCGAGCCGCACGATGGTCAGCGGCCCGCCGCGGGGCGGCGCAGTCATGCCGGCAACTCCTCCGGCAGTACGGGCAGCACGGGCAGCACCGGCACCACCGTCCCGGCCGACGCCCCCGGCGGCCCGGGCTCGGCCTCGACCTCGGTCCCGGCCCCGATCCCGACCTCGGCCCCGACCTCGGCCCCGACCCCGGACGGAGCCGCCGAAGGAGCCACCCCCACCCCCCGGTGCTCCGCCAGCACCTCGGCGTAGTGCCGCAGCAGCAGGTCCCCGACCGCCTCCCAGGTCCGGGCGGTCACCTCGGCCCGTCCGGCCTGCCCGTACCGGGCCCGCCGGGCCGGGTCGGCGGCCAGTTCGGCGACGGCCCGGGCGACCGCCGTGCCGTCGCGGGGCGGCACCAGCAGTCCGGTGCGGTGGTGGGAGACCAGGTCGAGCGGGCCGCCGGCGGCCGGGCCGATCACGGGGACGCCGCTGGCCATCGCCTCCTGGATGGTCTGGCAGAAGGTCTCCAGCGGGCCGGTGTGGACGAACACGTCGAGGGTGGCGAAACATCGCGCGAGTTCCTCGCCGGTGCGGCGCCCGAGGAACACCGCGCCGGGCATGGCGGCCCTGAGGCCGGGCGCCGAGGGGCCGTCCCCGACCACCACCACCCGCACCCCGGGCAGCGCGGAGGCGGCGGCCAGCAGGTCGACCCGCTTCTCGGGCGCGAGCCGCCCGACGTACCCGACCAGCACCTCCCCGCCGGGGGCGAGGGCCCGGTGCAGCGCCTCGTCCCGGTGCCGGGGGTGGAAGCGCACCGAGTCCACCCCGCGCGGCCACAGCTGGACCCGGGGCACCCCGTGCGCGGTGAGGTCCTGGGCGGCGGGGGTGGACGGCGCCAGCGTGCGGGCGGCGGCCCGGTGCACGGCCCGGATGCGCCGCCAGGCGGCGGCCTCGCCGAGCCCGCGTCCGGCCCGGTAGGCGTGGGCGTACCCGGCGAGGTCGGTCTGGTAGACGGCGACGGCGGGCACGCCGAGCCGGGCCGCGACCTGCATGCCGCGCGCACCCAGGACGAACGGGCTGGCCAGGTGGACGATGTCGGGCCGGTGCCCGGCCAGCGCGGCCGCCAGCTGCCGGCTCGGCAGGGCGATCCGCACCTGCGGGTACCCGGGCAGCGGCACCGACGGGATCCGCACGACGGGGATCCGTTCCGCGTCGGCGCCGGAGCCGAAGGTCTGCGGCGGGCACTGGGCGCCCCGGGCCGGTGCGGGGGTGACGACGAGGGGCCGGTGGCCCCGACGGAGCAGGTGCTCGGCCGTCCGCAGCACGCTGTGGGCGACTCCGTTGACCTCGGGAGGGAAGGATTCGGTGACGATGGCGACGCGCATGCCTGTGTTGTCTCCGCGCACGGCGTGCACCCGGCCAAAGGGATCTGTCGTACAAGCGAACGCGGGTCGGCGATTTGCACCGCCGACCCGCGCCCCGGCACCGCCGCGTCACATCGACCCGGCCGCCTCCTTGAGCTCCGCGTACGGCGCGAGCTTACGGATCGACTCGATGCTCTTCAGGCAGTCGTCCTTGCTCTCCTGCGGGTCACCGGTCACCACGACGGTCCCGTTGCTCGCCTTGAGCCGGAACCGGTGCATCCCGCTCTCGTCCGTGTACAGCTCGAACTTCCCAGCCATGCCGTCAACAGCCTTTCGCTCGATGGCCCCCTGGGACCGCACCGTAGGCCCAAATCCGTTGGAACGCTCGCCAGTTGACCCAGTCGGGTGGCGACCGTTCGAGTCGCGGAGCCGACCTCCGGCTCAGCCGGCGGCGCGGTTCGCGGTGGCGCGCAGGGACCCGAGCAGGGCGAGGGCCTGGGCGCTGGAACTGCCGGGCTCCGCCTGGTAGACGACCAGTTGCTGGCCGGGAGCGTCGCGCACGTCGAAGGCCTGGTAGGTGAGGGTCAGCGGGCCGACGTCCGGGTGGAGGAAGTGCTTGGCCTCCTGGGTCTTTCCGCGTACGGCGTGGGTGTTCCACAGCCGGGTGAAGTCGGTGCTGTGGTCGGTGAGGGTGCGGACGAGCGCGCGCAGCCGGGGGCTGTCCGGGTCGAGCCCGGCGGCCTGCCGCAGATGGCCCACGACGGCTTGGGCCGTGTGGCCCCACCGTTCGTGGAACTGTCGGCCCGCCGGGTCGAGGAAGGCCATCCGGGCGAGGTTGTCCATCCGCTCGAAGGGCGAGTGCAGGGCCTCGGCCAGGGCATTGGCCGCCAGGACGTCCAGGGTCCGGTTGATGACGAACGCCGGGGCGGTCGGGTAGCCGTCCAGCAGCTGGCGCAGGGCGGGGCCGACCAGGTCGGTGGTGTGGGCGAACCGGCTGCCCGGCACCGTCCCCGCCAGCTGGTGCAGGTGCGCGTGCCCGTCCGGGTCGAGCCGCAGGGCGCGGCCGAGCGCGTCGAGGACCTGGGCCGACGGGTGGCGTTCCCGCCCCTGTTCCAGGCGGGTGTAGTAGTCCGCGTTCACCCCGGCCAGGACGGCGACCTCCTCCCGGCGCAGTCCGGCGACCCTGCGCACCCCGTGGCTCGCCACGCCGGCGTCCTGCGGCCGCAGGGCCGCGCGGCGTGCGCGTAGGAACTCTCCCAGGTGGTTGTCGGTCACGCCCTCACCCTAGGTGGCGCCGCCCGGGCCCTGCCTGGGTGTACCGCACCCAGGCGGGACACGTCCTGGTCGGTCGCCCGAGCCCCGCCCAGACTCGGTCCGGCGGAACGGATCCGCATCCGTCGACGAACCCCGTGCTCCACCAGGAGGAGAAGCAGGCATGACGCAGACATCCAAGGTCGTACTGGTCACCGGGGCGAGCAGCGGCATCGGGGAGGCCACCGCCCGCCGGCTCGCCGCCGACGGCCACCGGCTGTTCCTCGGGGCCCGGCGCACCGACCGCCTCGACGCGCTCACCGGCGAGCTGACCGCCGCGGGCGCCACCGCGGCGTTCCGGCGCCTCGACGTCACGGACGCCGCCGACGTCCGGGCCTTCGTGGCCGCCGCCGGTGAGCGCTACGGCCGGGTCGACGTCCTGGTCAACAACGCCGGCGTGATGCCGCTGTCGCCCCTGGAGGCGCTGAGGACGGACGAGTGGGACCGCATGATCGACGTGAACGTGAGGGGAGTCCTGCACGGCATCGCCGCCGCGCTGCCCGTGATGCGGGCCCAGGGCGGCGGGCACGTCGTGAACATCGCGTCCGTCGGCGCGTACGAGGTCTCGCCCACCGCCGCCGTCTACTGCGCCACCAAGTTCGCCGTCCGAGCGATCTCCGAAGGGCTGCGCCAGGAGTCGGCCGGCGACATCCGGGTCACCCTCGTCTCTCCCGGCGTGACCGAGTCCGAACTCGCCGACGGCATCGCGGACCCCGCCGCGCGGGAGGCCATGAAGGCGTACCGCGCCGTGGCCATTCCCGCCTCCGCGGTGGCGGGGGCCATCGCCTACGCGGTGTCCCAGCCCCGGGAGGTCGACGTCAACGAGCTGGTGGTCCGCCCCGCGGCGAGCGCCCAGTGACCAGGCCGCGTCGGTGGGCGGGGCGACGCGGACCGACCGGTGCAGGCAGTCCTGTGCGGGTCCGGTCCCCTCACTCGATCTGACGAACCGCGCGCTGCGGTCCACCGAGTCGTCCGCGGCTGGCTGGATACTCCGGGATCACATGTGTGCACCGGCCGTGGCGGGGCGCGGGCGCACGCCTCCCAACTGCGGAAGGACACCGGATCATGCAGTCGATTCCCGGCCCCGGCGGCCCCGGCGGCGACCAGGGCGCGGTCGGCGGGCCGACCGGCACGACCACGGTCATGCCGGCCCGACCCCACGTGCCGTCCCCGGACGGGCCCAGGGCCGGCGGGTACACCTGGCCCGGGCTGGACGAGGAGTTCACCCGGGAGGTCGTCGCGATCGCGCGGACGGCCGAGGGGCGCGAGCTCGCCGAGTCGCAGGTCTTCGAGATCGTCCGGGCGCAGCCGCAGCCGCAGGGGCTGCCGCTGCGGGTGCGCCCGCAGCTGCGCAGCGAGCTGGACGCGTTCGTCGCCTCGTACCACCGGGTGATCGAGACGCTGGTGGCGGCCTGGGACCACGACCGCGACCTGCGCGAGGTGCTGACGCTTCCCCAGGTGCTGCGCGAGCACGTGGACGCCGCCCGTGACACCCGGGTGCACCTGCTGCGGATCGATCTGCTGCCCCAGGCCGACGGCACGCTGCGGGTGCTGGAGACCAACGCCAACTGCCCCGGGGGCCTGCCCGGGGCCGGCCGGGGCCGGGCGGCCTGGCGGTCGCTGCTGGCCCGGCACGGCGTCGACGTGCCGGGCCCGCTGCCGGCCGACGACCCGCTCTGGCCGGGGAGTTGGCTGCTGCGCCTGGCGGAGCAGCACACCGGGACCCGTCCGGAGACGGTGGCCCTGCTCTGCCCGGACGGCAGCTACCGCGCCGACACCCGTGACTACGACACCGCCCTGACGGCCCTGGGCGTCCGGGTCCTGCACGCGGACCCGCGCGAGATCTCGCTCGACGGGCGCGGGGGCGTCGTCGTACGCGGGGAGGCGGTGCGGCACGCGTTCGCCAAGGTCGGCATCCAGGACCTGCTGCGGATGGGCGACGGCGCGGCGTCCTACCTGGAGGCCGTGCGCGAGGGCCGGCTGTTCGTGCAGAACGGGCTGCGCGGACGCCTGATCGGCGACAACAAGCTGTGCCTCGCCGTGCTCTCCGACCCGCGCTTCGCCCACCTCTTCGACGCCGCCGACTACCGCCGGGTCCGTCCGGCGATCCCGTGGTCGCGCAACCTCGCGCACTGCGACGCGGCGACGCTGCACGCCGTCGTCCGCGACCGCGACCGCTACGTCCTCAAGCGCCCGCTGGACACCCGCGGCAACGGTGTGGTGATCGGCCGGGAGGCCGCCGACGCACCGGCCTGGGAGGCCGCCGTCGACCTCGCGGGCGCCGAGGGCTGGCTCGTCCAGGAGTACGTGACCAGTCCCCACCTCCTCGGGGTCGTGGACGGGCCGGCTCCCCGCCACGACGTGGCCCTGGGCGCCGTCGACGGCCGGCTGGTCTCGGCCTTCTCCCGCGCCGGTTACGGGGAGCGCCACAACGTCGCGGGCTCCGGACGGCCGCACCCGCTGTACCTGTGAGCCGGCCGGTCGAGGTGGTCCCGCCCCCGGGGCCGGCCGCTCCCGCCCGGCCCCGGTCCCGGCCGCGGCCGGGACCGCTGGTCAGCGTCTGGCGGCAGCGGAACTTCCAGGTCCTGTGGGCGGCGCACACCGTCAGCGAGTTCGGGACGCGGATCACGTTCTTCGTCATCCCCGTGCTCGCCCTGACGACCCTGTCCGCCTCGACCGGCCAGCTGGGACTCGTCTCGGCGATGGAGTCCCTGCCGTTCCTCCTGGTCGGCCTGCCGGCGGGCGCGCTGCTCGACCGGTGGGACCGCCGGCGGGTGATGGTGGTGGCGGACGTCGGCCGGGCCGTGACCATCGCCCTGCTGCCGGCGGCCCACCTCGCCGGGGTGCTGAGCGTGCCGCTGCTCTGCGCGGTCGGGTTCGCCATCGGGCTGTGCACGGTCTTCTTCGACATCGCCGACCAGGCGTTCCTGCCGACGGTCGTGGCGCGGGAGCAGACCCCGGACGGCAACAGCCGGCTGGAGTTCTCCCGCTCGACGGCGGAGCTGGCGGGCCCCAGCATCGGCGGCCTGCTGCTGCAGACCGTCGCCGCGCCCCTGGTCCTGGCCGTCAACTCGGTGAGCTACCTGGTGTCCGCGCTGCTCCTCTGCCTCATCCGGACGCCCCGGGTGCCGGTGCCGCGGACGAGGGAGCGGATGCGCACCCGGATCGCCGAGGGGCTGCGGTTCGTCTTCGGCCACCGGACCCTGCGCTCGCTGACCCTGGCCACGGGCATCAGCAATCTCGTCGGCCTGAGCGGCGCGCTGGGCGCCGTCCTGACCGCGTACGCGCTGCGCGACCTGCGGCTCTCGCCGGGGGAGCTCGGGCTGGCCCTGAGCATGGGCAACTGCGGTGCGCTGCTGGGGGCCACGCTCAGCGGCCGGGTCATCCGGCGCGTGGGCCTCGGCCCCGTCCTGGTCGCGGCCAAGTCCATGTCGGGGATCGCCGTGCTGGTGCTCGCGACCGCGGCGCCGGCCCGTGCCGTGCCGACCCTGGGCGTCGCGACCGGCATCATGGCCTGCGGCATCACCGTCTACAACATCGGCCAGGTGAGCCTGCGCCAGGCCATCACCCCCACCGGCCTGCAAGGCCGGATGAACGCCTCCGTGCGGTTCGCCATCTGGGGCACCCGCCCGCTCGGGGCACTGGCCGGCGGCTACCTCGGCTCGGTCCTCGGCACCCGCCCCACGCTGTGGACGATCGCCGGGATCGGCCTGCTCTCCTGCCTGCCCCTGATCGCGACCGCAGACCTCCGGACGCTGCGGGCCTTCCCGTCCCGGCCGGCCGACTGAACGCGGGACGGACCCTAGCCCTCGGACTTCCCGGCCAGGCCGGTGATCGTCGCGGTGAGGATGCGGGCGAGCCGGGGTTCGACCTCGACGACGGCGTGGGCGAGGCGGGGGTCGCTGCGGTAGAGGGCGGCGACCTCGGGGCCCGGGTTGGCGATCTGCCACATGGCGCCGGCGAGGGAGACGGCGGTGGCGAACAGGTCGGTGACGTCCTGGTCGTCGAGAGTGGGGAGTTGTTCCCGTAGCGCGGCGGTGACGGGTTCGCGGGCGGCGACCGTGGCGAGCTTGAACTCGCGGACCGCGTCGACGGAGACGTGGCGTTCGAGGTTGAGCGGTGCGTGGGCGAGCAGGTCGCAGAAGCTCCCGCGCTCGGCGAGGGTGGCGGCGAAGGCCCGGGCGACGGTCGCCGGGCTCGGGTCCCCGGTCTCCCGCAGCCGCGCTGTGAGGGCCTGCGACCACTCGGCCCAGCCCTCGGCGGTGAGGCGCAGGAAGATCTCCTCGCGCGTCTCGAAGTACCGCAGCAGGGCCGACTTGTGCATGCCGACGGCGGAGGCGATGTCGGTCAGGGTGATCTCCCTGACGCCGCGCTCGCGGCCGAGTGCCGCGGCCGCTTCCAGGATCGCGGCTTCGCGTCGGCGCTTGGCCTCGGGCGAGCGTGCGCGCTGGAACTCCGGTGTGTCTGCCATCCACCCATGGTAGGGCAACGCCGTTGCCGTATTACCGCAACGGCGTTGCACTATTAGCGCAACGGTGTTCTACTAATGGCACGGCACGACACGGCACGACACGGCACGACACGGCACGCCGGAGAACGCGGAGGAGAGTCATGGAGAGCATGAAGAGCGCGGAGAGCATGGAGAACGCGGAGAGCGCACGCCGCCCCGAGGCGCGGGTCTGGTTCGTCACCGGCAGCTCGCGCGGCTTCGGCCGGAGCCTGGTGCGCGCGGCGCTGGAGGCCGGCGACCTGGTGGTCGCGACGGCCCGGCGGCCGGAGCAGCTGGCCGACCTCGTCGAGGAGTTCGGCGAGCGCGTCCGCCCGGTGGCGCTCGACGTCACCGATCCGGCGGCGGCCCGGGCGGCCGTCGCCCAGGCGCGGGAGGCCTTCGGCCGGATCGACGTGCTGGTCAACAACGCCGGGTACGCCAACGTCTCGCCGATCGAGACCACCGAGGACGCCGACTTCCGGGCCCAGTTCGAGACGAACTTCTGGGGCGTCTACCACGTCACCAAGGCTGCGATCCCGCTGCTGCGCGAGCAGAAGGGGGGCCTGGTGATGCAGTTCTCCTCGGTGGGCGGGCGGGTCGGCGGTTCGCCGGGCATCGCCTCGTACCAGGCGGCGAAGTTCGCCATCGACGGGTTCAGCCGGGTTCTGCGGGCCGAGCTCGCGCCGTTCGGCGTGAAGGTGCTGGTGGTCGAGCCGAGCGGCTTCCGCACCGACTGGGCGGGGGCGTCGATGGTGGTGCACGAGGTCCCGGAGGCCTACGTGGGAACGGTCGGCGCGGTCAACGAGCGGCTGCGCAAGGGTGTGGACGGCGCCGCCGGCGACCCGGACCGGGCTGCCGAGATCCTGGTGCGGATGGCCGGGCGCCGCGATGTCCCGGACCACCTGCCGCTGGGGGTCAACGCGGCCGAGGGTTCGATCGCGCAGGACCGCCGGCTGCTGGAGGAGGACAGCCGGTGGCGCGAGGTCTCCCGCTCGGCCGACTTCACCGAGCCCTATCCGGTGGCCTTCCCCGCGGACTCGGAGGGGTGAGCGGGGCCGGGGTCAGGGGGCGAGTGGGTCCGGCCCGGGGACGGGCGCCCGGGTCCGGCACCCGTCCCCGACGTTCGGCGGGTCAGCAGTTGTCGAGGATGCCGGTGAGCGCGGTCTTCTCGGTGCTGTCCACGCCGAGCCCGTAGTACTGCTTCACCTGCACCCAGGCGCGGGCGTAGGTGCAGCGGTAGGAGGCCTGGGGGAGCCACTCGGCCGGGTCGCGGTCGCCCTTGGAGCGGTTGCTGCTCGCGGAGACCAGGACCAGCTGGGGGCGGGTGACGTCGTTGGCGAAGGCCTGGCGCTGGGCGGTGGTCCAGGCCCAGGCGCCGGAGGCCCAGGCCTCGGAGAGCGGCACCAGGTGGTCCACGTCGAAGGTGGACGGGTTGGTGGTGGTGGCGCCGTCGTACGGCGAGGTCCAACTGCCGCTGGTGGCCTTGCAGGAGGTGTCGGTGGTGACGTCGGTGCCGTCCCGCTTGACGATCCACTTGCGGGTGTCGCAGCTGCCGCTGATCTTGATCCAGGTGGGGAAGAGGGTTCTGTCGTAGCTGTCCGCGTGGGTCTCGGGGGTCGCGGTCATCCCGTCGAGGTAGAGCCGGGCGGTGGCGGCGGAGATCGGGGTCGGCAGTGCGGCCTGGGCCGGGCTGCCGCCGGCGACCACGGTCGCGGCGACGAGGGCGGCGGCGGCCGGCAGGCAGGACAGGAACCGGCGTATGGATCCGGTGAGGGCCATGGCGAACGCTCCATCAGAAGATCGGATTGACTGATGAGTTGCGTGCGCCAGTGTGTCGGCTTCGCGGCTACGCGGGTAGACCCCGGGAGTGAAATCCTCGTGGACATCGGACGGGTACGGACAAGTCCGGCACTCCCGGGGGCCGTTCGCACCCGGCCCGGACGCGACGAGGGCCCGGGACGCGGCTGTGCGTCCCGGGCCCTCGGCCGTTCGTCGTGCCGACCTCGCCGACCTCGCCGACCTCGTCGAGGTCGTCGAGGTCGGCGGTCAGTTCACCTGTTCCTGCCGCGCCTGTTCCTGGTCCTGCTGCTCCTGGCGGTGGCGACGGCCGGCCAGCCAGACGTAGACCAGGATGCCGGCGAACAGGAACAACACGCCCTGGTAGACGGCGGCGTAGCCGGCCCCGGCCAGCAGCCAGATCGAGAAGGCGAAGGCACCGAGGCCGAGCACCGCGTCGCGGACCAGGCGGGTGCCGTCGACCTTGTCGGTGGCGCCGCGGACCAGCCAGTACAACTGGGCGGCGGTGGACAGCAGGTAGGGCACGACGGCGGTGAACGTGGTGATCAGGACGAGCACGTCGAAGGCGCCCTTGGCGCCGCTGGCGAAGTTGACGACGGTCAGCACCGAGGCGAGCGCCACGCTGACCAGCACGCCGAAGGTCGGCACGCCGCGCTTCTCCTTGCCGAAGGCGGCCGGGAAGAGCCCGTCCCCGGCGGCCGCGTACGGCGCCTGGGCGGCCAGCAGGGTCCAGCCGTTGAGCGCGCCGGTCATCGAGACCAGCGCGGCGACCGCGATCGCCGCGCCGCCCCAGGTGCCGCCGAACATGGCGTTCACGGCGTCCGAGAACGGCGCGCTGGAGTCGACCAGTTGCTGGTGCGCGACGGTGCCGAACACCGCGAGGGTGCCCAGCAGGTAGACCACCGCGGCGCCGCTGGTGCCGAGCACGCTGGCCCGGCCGACGTTGCGCTCCGGGTCGCGGACCTGGCCGGCGCTCATCGCGGCCGACTCGACGCCGACGTAGCTGAACATCAGGATCGCCGCGGCGGCCGTCATGCCGCCCATCCAGCCCTGGCCGCTGGCCTCGAAGGGGCCGACGTTCTTCGGGTCGAAGAAGAACAGTCCGCCCACCGAGATCAGCAGCAGCGGAATGAACTTGAGGACGGTGGACACGAGTTGGACCGCCCCGACGTACCGGGTGCCGGCCAGGTTGGCCAGTGCGGGCAGCCACTGCAGGACCAGTGCGGCGGTGATCTCCAGCGCGACGTCGTGGTGCATCGGCAGCAGCACGTCCAGGTAGCCGACGGCCGCCACGGCGAGCGCGGCGTTGCTGACCACGGCGGTGATCCAGTACGACCACGCTGACAGGAAGCCGGCGAAGTCGCCGAAGGCCTCGCGGGCGTAGACGTACGGCCCGCCGGTGCGCGGGTTGCGGCGGGCCAGCTGCCCGAAGACCAGCGCCAGCGCGATCGAGCCCACGGTGATGACGGCGAAGGCGAGCAGGCTGACCGTCCCGAAGGGCGCCACGGCGGCCGGGATCATGAAGATGCCGCCGCCGATGATGTTGCCCATCACCAGGGCGGTGGCGACGGGCAGCCCGAAGCGGCCGCTCTTCGCCGGAGCCGGAGCCGGAGCCGGAGCCGGACCAGGAGCCGGAGCCTGGTCCGGGGTCTCCGGGCTGCTCGGTCGGGTCGCGTGCGGGGTCGCGTGCGGGGTCGCCTGCGGGTTCGCCTGCCGGGTCGCGGCGGGGCTGGTCTGCATGAGGGTGGTGTGCCTTTCGTGGTCCTGCCTGCGCTCGGTGGAGCGACCGCTCATGCTCGGACCGGGCGGCACCTTGCACCAAATCGACGGTATTTGTTCATTTCGCCCGAGGGAACACCGCAAGACTTACGGTCGTACGCCTGTCGGACCGGCACTCGTCCGGTGCGCCCCGCGAGGGCGTTCGACCCGGAATGCGGATGTACGAGCACGTTCGTCCGGCCGGGGGAGATGTGTCACCCGAATGACTCAGCGCGGCCGCGACGCGCGCGCCGCCTGCGGGTTCGTGTGCCAACCTTGGCCCGGCGCTCCCCGGTGGAGCGCCGCCCGGCCTTTCGGACCGGCTCGAACTGGCCGTTCGGGGGCGCGGGTTGACGACCAGAGACCAACCAAGAGGACATCAGATGTCGCTTCGTGGGAACATCCGCAAGTTCGCCGTGATCACCGTGGTGACGGGTGCCGCGGCCCTTGCGGCGCCGGCGCCGGCGATGGCGGCCTGGCACGGGTCGCACGCGTCGACCGGGCAGAGCCTGGAGTCGGGCTCGGCGGGTGTCGGCCTGTTCGGCCCGCACGCCAGCTGGCTGAACGCTCACTCGCACACCGAGGACGACTGCATCGGCGACTGCTGATCCGGCTGATCCGCAGCTGAGCCCGGGGACCGCCCGTAGCGGTCCCCGGGCTCACGGCCGTCCGTCCGCCTACGTCTCCGTCTTCGCATCCGCCCCGGGACGCCGGGACAGCCGCCCCGGCCACCACATGTGCCGGTCCAGGTCCATGGTCAGCGCGGTGACCAGCACCGAGCGCACCACCAGGGTGTCCAGCAGCACCCCCAGCGCCACCGCGAACCCGATCTCGGCCAGCCCCACCACCGGCAGCGTCCCCAGCACCGCGAAGGTGCTGGCCAGGATCAGCCCTGCCGAGGTGATCACCCCGCCGGTCGCGGACAGCCCGATCAGCGCGCCCCGCCGGGTGCCGTGGTGGGCGGACTCCTCCCGTACCCGGGTCATCAGGAAGATGTTGTAGTCGATCCCGAGTGCCACCAGGAAGACGAAGACGAACAGCGGGAACGCGTTGTCCTCGCCCTGGAAGTGGAAGACGTGGGCGAAGAACAGCGAGCTGATCCCGAGCGCCGCCGCGTACGAGAGCACCACGGTCGCGATCAGCACCAGCGGCGCGGTGACGGCCCGCAGCAGTACGGCCAGGATCAGCAGCACCACTCCGAGCACCAGCGGGATGATCGCCCGGTTGTCGTCCCCGGCGGCCCGCCCGGCGTCCAGGACGACGGCGGTGTTCCCGCCGACCTTGGCGTCCGCCCCCGGTACGGCGTGCACGGCGGTGCGCACCCGGTCGACGGTGTCCTTGGCGGCCTGGCTGTCCGGGGGGTCGGTCAGGGTGGCCTGGAACAGGGCCCGCCCGTCCCGCACCACCGGCGGCGAGGTGGCCGCGATCCCGGCGGTGGACTGCGCGGCGGCCCGTACGGCCGGGGCGCCGGCCGCGGCGGAGACCACGGTGAGCGGTGCGCCCGTCCCGCCCGGGAAGTGCTGCTCCAGCACCTGCTGGCCGACCACCGAGTCCGGCTTGCCGGTGAAGGAGGCGGCCGTGCTGAGCCCGTTGGCGTTCAGCGAGACCAGCCCCACGCAGCAGGCCGCGAGCGCCAGCGCCGTCCCGACCCACACCTTGCGCGGGCGCCGTCCGATCCAGGCGCCGACGTGCGCCCAGCGGCCGGTCCGGGTCGGCTCCGGGGTGCCGTAGTCCGGTCTGACCGGCCAGAACACCCAGCGGCCGACGAGCACCAGCAGCGCGGGCAGCAGCGTCAGCATCGCGGCCAGGGCCACCACGACACCGATCGCCAGCACCGGGCCGAGGCCGCGGGTGGAGTTCATCCGGGCGATCAGCAGGCACAGCATCGAGGCGACCACGGTGGCCGAGGAGGCCAGCACGGCGGGCCCGGCCCGGTGCAGGGCGTACGCCATCGCCTCGTGCCGGTCCTCGTGCCGGCGCAGTTCCTCCCGGTAGCGGGCGGTGAGCAGCAGGGCGTAGTCGGTGCCCGCGCCCAGCACCAGGACGATCAGGATCCCGGCGCTCTGCGCGTTGACGGTCAGCCCGGCGTGCTTCGCCAGCAGGTAGATGAAGGCCTGGGAGACGGTCAGCGCACCGGCGGCGGAGAGCAGCGGCAGCAGCCACAGCACCGGGCTGCGGTAGGTGAGCAGCAGCAGGACGATCACCACGCCGACGGTGGCGGCGAGCAGCGAGCCGTCGATGCCCGCGAAGGCCTTGGCCTGGTCGGCGGCGATCCCGCCGGGGCCGGTGACGTGGGTGGTCATGCCGTGGCTGTCGGCGGTCGCGGTCTGCCGCAGGGTGTCCACGGCGGGCTTGAGGTCGTTCCAGCCGTTGGTGCCGACGTCGATCGGCACGACGGTCTGCATCGCCTGCCCGTCGGCGGACAGTACCGGGCCGATGACCGGCCCGACCACGTGCGGGACGGCGGCGAACCCGACGGCCTGCCGGGCGGCCTCGGCCCGGTCGGCGGGGGTGATGCCGGTGGTCCGCTGGTAGACGACGACGGCCTGGGCGGTGTCCACCGGCTGGAAGGCCCGCTGCTCGTTCAGCACCTGGGTGGACTCGGCGTTGCCCGGCAGCCAGCTGGACGCCTGGTTGTCCTCGGCGCCCACCAGCTTCCCGGCCAGCGGGCCCAGCGCGATCAGCAGCACCAGCCACAGGGCCAGCACCACCCACTTGCCCCGGCGCCCGCAGGGCAGCGCGGCCAGTTTCCGAGTCGTGGACATGCATCCACCCCCAGGTGGCAGTGACTCGTTCCAGCCTGCCACCGCACCGCCCGACCGGCAGCTCCGGGCGTCCGGCGGTTCCGCGCGTCCGGCGGCTCCGCGCGTCCGCTAGGACACCGGCACGGCCGCCCGCTCGCGCAGCTCCCGCAGCACCGCGATGTCCATCGCGTGCCCGGTGCCGTCCCCGCCGTGCTTGCGGTCCGGGGTCTCCACCAGCAGCGGCACCCCGGCCGTCTCCGGGTGCTCGAACAGCTCGCGGAACGGCTCCGCGCCGATCATCCCGGCGCCGATGTTGGCGTGCCGGTCCTTGCGGGCGCCGACCACGTCCTCCGAGTCGTTGGCGTGGATCAGCCGCAGCCGGCCCGGACCGGCGGCCGAGGCCAGGGCGTCCAGCGCGGCCGTCACCCCGCCGGGGGCGGCCAGGTCGTGCCCGGCGGCGAAGGCGTGGCAGGTGTCCAGGCAGACGCCGACCTTGGGGTGCCCGTCCAGCGCCTCCACGTACTCGGCCAGCTGCTCCAGCCGCGAGCAGAGCGAGCTGCCCTGGCCGGCGGTGGGCTCCAGCAGCAGCCAGGGCGCGTCGTCGCCGAGCGCGTCCAGCTCGTCCAGTAGCGGCCGGACGTCGGCGCGCACCTGCGCCATCGCCTCGGCCCGGCGCGAACCGCCGCCGGGCGCGGTGCCGACCGCCGAGCCGGTGTGCAGCACGACGCCGAGCGCGCCGATCGCGTGGCCGCGGTGCAGCGAGTGCCGCAGCGAGTCGGCCGAGCGCTCCCGGGTGGCCGGGTTGTCCGAGCCGAAGTTGATCAGGTACGGCGCGTGCACCCAGGCCGGGATGCCCTGCTCGGCGCAGGCCGTACGGAACTCCTCGTCCTGGGCCGTGTTGCCCGCGGGCGTGGCCCAGCCGCGCGGATTGGCCACGAACACCTGCACCGTCTCGGCACCGACCCGGCTCGCGTACGCCAGGCCCGTCCCGGCCAGGCCCCGGCCGGCCACCGGGACGTGGGCGCCGATCGGGTTCCGGCGGGCGGCGGGGGTCGGTCCGGTCGCGGTGCTCATGCCCCGAGGATGTCACGGGCCCGGGCGGCGACGGCGCGCGGGCCCGTCCCCGCGCCGGGTGCGCACGCCACGCTGGGGCGCGCCCGGCGGGAACCGCCGGACCCGTCCCCATGGCCGACGGCCCGTCAGTCCGGCAGCCCAGCCCTGGTGGCGGGCCCCCGGGGGCGACCGTACCGTCGACTCGGCCGTACTCACCGAACGTCACCACCCGCACACGCCGGGTCGGAGCGTCCCCTCCGCCCTCCCGCAGCCGACCAGCGCGCCCACCGCCCCACCGCGCGCGCCGAAAGACAGGTCACCACTCATGCCCACGCGCCGGGTCCACCACCTCGCCGCGGCCACCGCCGCCGCCACCGCCCTGACCACCGTTCTCGCCACCCTGGCCGCCGCCCCCGCGGCCCACGCCGCCGAAGGCACCCTGCACCTCGTCCAGCCCGGCGAATCGATCCAGCAGGCCGTCGACGCCGCCGCCCCCGGCGACACGGTCCAGCTCCTGCCCGGCACCTACCCGGGCAGCGTCCGCATCACCACCCCCCGCCTCACCCTGCGCGGCGCCGGGGCCGCCACCGTGATCACCCCCGGCGGCGGCACCGAGAACGCCTGCGCCACCGCCGGGCACGGCGTCTGCGTGGCCGGCACCGAGCAGGCCCCGCTGCCCGGGGTCACCGTCGAGGCCCTCGCCGTCACCGGCTTCCGCAAGAACGGCATCGACGCCAGCGGCACCACCGGCCTGACCGTCCGCGACACCTACGTCCACGACAACGCCCAGCAGGGCATCAGCCAGGAGATCTCCACCAAGGCCACCATCGTGGGCAACCGCTCCGTCGACAACGGCCAGTCCGGCGTCTTCCTCGCCAACTACGCCTACCGCGAGGGCGGCGCGCCCGACACCGGGGGCACCGTCGTCGAGGACAACGTGCTCACCGGCAACCGGGTCGGCGTCACCGTGCGCCGGCTGCGGGTGCTCACCGTCCAGGGCAACGAGATCAGCGGCAACTGCAGCGGTGTCTTCGTGGTCGGCGACGAGGGCGTGCCCCGCGCCGGGGACCTCGACGTCCGGAGGAACCGGGTGGTCGCCAACAACAAGTTCTGCGCGGCCAATCCGCGCCTCGGCGCCATCCAGGGCGCGGGCATCGTGCTCACCGGCACCGAGGACACCCGGGTCACCGACAACGAGGTCCGCGACAACGTCGGATCCACCGACTTCTCCGGCGGCATCGTCCTGTTCAAGAGCGTCGTCGGCATCCCCAACACCCGGGCGACCATCGCCGACAACCGCCTCAGCGGCAACCGCCCGGCCGACCTCGCCGACCGCGACACCGGCACCGACAACTCCTTCGTCCGCAACACCTGCGCGGTCTCCGAGCCGTCCGGCCTTTGCTGACACCCCCGTTGACGTCCCCGACCGACAAGGACCACACCATGACCACCGCCCCCGTCAACCCCACCCCCCAGCCGGCGATGCGCCTGCGCGAACTCGTCTTCGGCGCCGCCTGCGCCGCCGCCGTCCGCGCCGCCGCCCGGCTCGGTGTCGCCGACGTGCTCGGCGACACCCCGACCACCGCCACCGAGCTCGCCGCGCAGCTCGACACCGAACCCCGCCAGCTGCGCCGCCTGCTGCGCGCGCTCACCTGCTACGGGATCTTCGCGGAGACCGGCGGCGACCGCTTCGAACACACCGAGATGTCCCGCCTGCTGCGCGACGACGCTCCCAACTCCCTCCGCCACATCGCCCTCTGGTGCACCGAGCCGTGGACCTGGGAGGCCTGGCCGAAGCTCGACGAGGCGGTGCGCTCCGGCCGCAACGTCTTCCCCGACCTGTTCGGCAAGGAGTTCTTCGACTACCTGCACAGCGACGCCGGCGACTCGGCGAAGGTCTTCGACAAGGCGATGACCACCTCCAGCCGGCAGTCCGCCCGGGACTTCGCCGAGTACCTGGACCTCACCGGCATCGACTCGGTCGCCGACATCGGCGGCGGCCAGGGCCACGTCCTCGCCAGCCTGCTGGAGAAGCACCCGGCCCTCCACGGCACCCTGCTCGACCTGCCCAAGGTGGTCGCCGGCGCCGACCCCCGCCTCCAGGACGGCGGCGCCTTCTCGGCCCGCGCCCGCCTCGTCCCCGGCGACTGCCGGGTGGAGATCCCGGTGCGCGCCGACCTCTACATCATCAAGAACATCCTGGAGTGGGACGACGACAGCACCCGCCGCACCCTCGCCAACGTGGTCGCCGTGGCCCGCCCCGGCGCCCGGGTCGTGGTGGTCGAGAACCTCGTCGACAACAGCCCCTCGATGCGCTTCACCACCGCGATGGACCTGATGCTGATGCTCAACGTCGGCGGCGCCAAGCACTCCGAGGAGAGCATGGTCCACCTCATGCAGGAGGCCGGCCTCGACGTCGCCGCCGTCCGCCCCGTCAACCCCTACCTCCACGCCTTCGAGTCCACCGTCCGCGGCTGACCCCCGCTCCCGGAACGCCCGACGGCCGCTGCTCCCCGACCCGGGGGAGCAGCGGCCGTCGGGGTGTTCAGGCCTTGTGGGAGGACTCCAGGTGGGCGAAGACCACCACGTTGTCCAGGTAGTCCCGGCGCTTCTTGTCGTAGGTGCCGCCGCAGGTGATCAGGCGGAGCTGGGCGTCCGGGGTCCTGCCGTAGACCTTCTGGTCGGGGAAGGCGTTCTTGGCGAAGGTCTCCACGTTGTCGACCGAGAAGACGGCGACGGTGCCGTCGGCGCGGCTCACCTCGACCTTGTTGCCGGGCAGCAGCAGGCTCAGCAGCAGGAAGACCGCCGGGCCCTTGGTGGTGTCGACGTGGCCGGCGACCACCGAGCTGCCGCGCTCGCCCGGGGTGACGCCGTCGCGGTACCAGCCGACCAGGTTCTTGTCGTCCGGCGGGGGCGCGTTGAGCTGTCCGGCCGGGCCCAGGGCGAGTTCGGTGAACGGGGCGTCGACGGCGATCTGCGGGATCCGCAGCCGGGTCGGCTTGGACCGCTTGAGCACCGGTGCGCCCGGCGCCGCGGGCGGGGCCGTGGCGCCGGCGGTGGCCGCCGCGGGGCCGGGGACGGCGGGGGCGGCCGCCGCCGGGGGAGCGGCCTGGCCGGCCGCCTGGTCCTCGGCGGGGCCGGTGTCCACCGAGTTGTAGATCAGCAGCAGGCCGACCGCTGCCGCGCCCATCCCGCCGCGCAGCAGCCTGGGCATTCCGGAGCCGGGACCGCCGGTCATCCGTGTCCTCCGCTCGAAGTGCTTCGTGGGGAGCCTGTTCCGCAACGGCCCGCCGCCCCCGTGCGCCCCGCCCGGGAGGGGGAGCGCCCAGAGGCGGCGGTGGCGGACGTCAGACGGCTGCGGCGCCGGAGGTGCGACGGCCGCGGCGCAGCGCGATCGCACCGGCCCCGAGGCCGCCGAGCAGCAGCACCGCGCCGGAGGCGAGGCCGCCGCCGGACAGTGCCAGGCCGCCGCCGCCGGTGTGCACGCCGCCGTGCGGGGTGTGCTCCTCCTCCCGGCCGTCGGAGCCCTTGCCCTCGGAGCCCTTGTGCTCGCCGGAGCCCTTGCTGTCCGAGCCCTTGTGCTCGCCGGAGCTCTTGCCGTCGGAGCCCTTGCTGTCGGAGCCCTTGTGCTCGCCGGAGCTCTTGTCGTCGTAGCCCTTCGAACTGTCGGAGCCGCCCTTCTCGGGCTGCTTCTCCTGCCAGGTGAGGTTCTTGCCCTGGTCCGAGGAGGAGCCGTCGGCGAAGGCCATGGGGGTGCCGACGGTGAGGACGGCGGCGACGGCCGCTCCGGCGAGCAGCGTGCGTGCAGAACGCATGAGGATGATCCTTCCGGCGCGTGGGCCGCGACCGCCGGCACGGTGCCGGTCAGGGGACTCGCGAACAAGTGGCGCCTGATCCACCGTCAACCAGGGTGGGGCCGCCTGCCACCCGAGCGTGGCAGCTCCGGTACGGAGAGTGCGCCCTTCGGGTGGAGTCCGGGGCGTGTTCACCCGGGTGGCCCGGCGATCCGGGTGATTCGGATTCGAGGCGGGGTGGTAGTGGTGCGCGCACGCACCGGCCCGCCTGCGGCGTGGCGCACGCACGGGCCCGCCCCCCGCGTGGCGCGAGCATGGGCCCGCCCCCGGCGTGGTGCCGGGGGCGGGCCCAGAGCGGAGCGGGGACGCGGCTCAGCGGTCCCAGCGGTAGAACTCGCGCGCCATGGCGTCCTTCGGCTCGCGCCAGGTGGCCGGGTCGTAGGCCTGGACGAAGGCGGTCAGGCGGTCGCTGACGGTCCGGAACTCCGGGTGGCCGAGGACCTTGGCGACGGCCGGGCCCGGCGGGCGGTCGGCCTCGATCAGGTGCAGGTAGACGTCGCCGAACTGGAAGAGGCTGCGCCCGGTGACGCCGATCAGGTGCGGCAGTTCGCCGCGGTCGGAGTCGGCGAACACCTCGGCGATGTCCGGGGCGGCCTCGGGCTTCATCCGCGCGACGATCAGTGCGCGGTGGGCGCCGGTCACTGCTCGGCCGCCCGCTTCTCGACCTTCTCGCGGATCAGCTGCAGCTGGATCCGGGAGTTCTTGTTGATGTGGTTGACCATGCCGTCGTCGTCCACCGGCGCGGTGGGCTTCATCGCGAAGTCCTGGACCCAGCGCATCCGGGTGCCGGCCGGGACCTCGGCGTACTCCCAGTGGATCTCCATGAACTCGAACGGTCCGGGCTCGACCCGGCGGGCGTTGACCTCCAGCGACGACCGGTCGGTGGTGCGTTCGGAGACCCAGCTCCACACCTGGCCGTTCTCGTCGGGGTGCATGGTGAGCCGGAACTGCACCCGGTCGCCGTCGCGCTCCAGCACCTCGACCGAGGCGTACTCGCTGAAGAGGTCCGGCCAGTTCTCCAGGTCGTTGGTCATCTCCCAGACCAGGTCGAGCGGGGCGTTGATGACGATCTCGTTGTCGGTGTGTCCGGGCATCTCAGGCACCCGCCTTCGCGGCGAGGGAGGTGTTGACCAGCTCCAGGAACTCGGCCGGGGTCTTGGCGGACTCGGCGCCGGAGGTGACCTTGAGGCTGTGCCGGTTCTCCAACTCGCCGACGATGCCGAGGAGTCCGAGCGAGTCGACGCCGAAGTCGTCGAACTGCGCGCCCGGCTGCTCCAGGTCGTTCGGGGCGACGGTGACGCCGGCCCGGGCCTGGAGCAGGGCGGCCAGCTCGGGATAGCTGAGGGTGTTGCTCACGGGGTTCCCTTCGAGGAGGTCCAGTGGATCGGGGGTGCGGGGGTCAGGTCGGCTCCCCGCGGCGGAGCACCAGCGCGGAGTTGGAGCCCATCAGCCCGCGGCTGAGCACCAGCGCGGTGCGCAGTTCGGCCGGGCGGGCGCGGCCGGTCACCAGGGCGAGGTCGTGGCAGACCTCGGTGACGTTGGGGGTGGGCGGCAGCACGCCGTCCTCCATGGCGAGCACGGCGGCCGCGACGTCCAGCATCGGGGCGCCGCAGTAGGCCCGCCCGGTGCCGGCCTTGGGGGCGGTGACCGGGACGCGCTCGGCGGCCGGGCCGAGCGCGTCGACCAGCGCCAGGGCCTCGGCCCGGTCGGCGGCGGGGACGCCGAGCGCGTCCGCGAAGACCACGTCGATCTCCTCGGGCGCGATCCGGGCCTCGTCCAGCGCGATCCGGATCGCCGCGGCCAGTCCCTCCCGGGACTGCTCCCAGCGGGAGGCCCCGGTGAAGGTGGCGCCGTGTCCGGCCAGGTGGGCCCGGACGGCGGCGCCGCGCCGGCGGGCCGCCGACTCGTCCTCCAGCAGCAGCATCGCGCCGCCCTCGGCGGGGGCGAAGCCGCAGGCCTGCGCGGTGAACGGCAGGTAGGCGGCCTCCGGCCGGTCGGCCAGGCTCAGCTCGGGGTAGCCGAGTTGGCAGACCATGGAGTACGGAGCGAGCGGGGCCTCGGCGGCGCCGACCACCACGGCGTCGGTGCCGCGCTCGACCGAGCGGGCGGCGTGCGCGAGCGCGTCCAGGCCGCCGGCCTCGTCGCTGGCGACCACCCCGCACGGGCCCTTGTAGCCGCCGCGGATCGAGATCTGGCCGGTGCTGGCCGCGTAGAACCAGGCGATGGACTGGTACGGGCCGACGAACCGCGGCCCCTGGCCCCAGAGTTGCTGGAGCTCGCGCTGGCCGAACTCGCCGCCGCCGGAGCCGGCCGCGGTCACCACGCCGACCGCGAAGGGCCGTTCGGGATCGGGCCGGAACCCCGCGTCGGCCACCGCCAGGTCGGCGGCGGCCATCGCGTAGTGGGTGAAGCGGTCGGTCTGCACGAGGTAGCGGCTGTCGATCACCGACTGCGGCTCGAACTCCCGCACCTCGCCCGCGACCCTGAGCGGCAGCTCGGTGCAGCCCTCGCGGGATATCCGGTCGAGGACGCTCACGCCCTGCCTGGTGGCCTTCCAGAAGGCGTCGGCCCCGACACCGTTCGGTGCCACCACGCCGAGACCGGTGACGACCGCCCGGCGGCCCTGCTGACGTGACGTCATGGAACTCACCCCGTTCTGTTGAGCACGACGGCGGACTGGAATCCGCCGAATCCGCTGCCGACCGAGAGGATGTGGCTCAGCGGCAGCTCGCGCGCGGTGCGCGGCACGTAGTCGAGGTCGCACTCCGGGTCCGGAGTCTCGTAGTTGGCGGTCGGCGGCACCACGCCGTGGGCGAGTGCCAGGGTGCAGGCGACCACCTCGATCGCGCCGATCGCGCCCAGCGAGTGCCCGACCATCGACTTGATCGAGCTCATCGGCGTCTCGAAGGCGTGGCCGCCCAGCGAGCGCTTGACCGCGGCGGTCTCGTGCCGGTCGTTCTGCTTGGTGCCCGAGCCGTGCGCGTTGACGTAGTCGACGTCGCCGCGGTCGACCTTGGCGTGGTCGAGCGCGTGGTCGATCGCCCGTGACATCTCCAGCCCCTCCGTGGTGAGGCCGGTCATGTGGTAGGCGTTGCCGAAGGTGGCGAAGCCGCCGATCTCGCCGTAGATCCGGGCGCCGCGGCGGCGGGCGTGCTCCAGCTCCTCCAGCACCAGGACGGCGCCGCCCTCGCCGAGGACGAAGCCGTCCCGGTGGGCGTCGAAGGGGCGGGAGGCGTGCTCCGGGTCGTCGTTGCGCTCGCTGGTGGCCTTGATGGCGTCGAAGCAGGCGACGGTGATCGGCGAGATCGGGGAGTCGGAGGCGCCGGCGACGCAGATGTCGGCGCGTCCCTCCTCGACCGCCTGGAAGCCGTAGCCGATCGCGTCCAGGCCGGAGGTGCAGCCGGTGGAGACGGTCTGCACCGGACCGTGCGCGCCGACCCGCTCGGCCACCGCGGAGGCCAGCGTGCTGGGCGCGAAGGCCCGGTGCAGGTGGGGCTCGGCGTGCCGGTGGTCCACGTCCCAGCGCGCGCCGGAGGCGCTGACCAGGGCGTAGTCGTGCTCCAGCCGGGTGGTGCCGCCGACGGCGGTGCCGAGCGAGACGGCGATCCGCCACGGGTCCTCGGCGGCCAGGTCCAGACCGGCGTCGGCGACCGCCTCGGCGGCCGCGACCATCGCGAACTGCACGTAGCGGTCGGCCCGTCGGACCTCCTCCGGGCTCAGCCCGTGGGCGGCCGGGTCGAAGTCGCACTCGGCCGCGATCCGGGAGCGGAACCCGGCCGGGTCGAAGAGGGTGATGCCCCGGGTGGCGGTGCGGCCGGCCGTCAGGAGGTCCCAGAACGCGGGGATCCCGATCCCTCCGGGCGCGACCACGCCGATCCCCGTGACGGCGACCCGCCGTGTCACGAGGCCACCTTGGCGTGTTCCGGGGGGTCGGCGGGGGCGGACCCCCCGGCGCCGGAGGTCTCCTCGGTGCTCACGTGGCCCAGGTCGGGGCGGGGCGCGAGCGGGCCGCAGTGGAAGACCATCCGGGCCTCGGTGTCGCCGACGTTGCGGAAGCGGTGGCGCATGTTGATCGGGATCATCAGGCCCTGGTCGGGCTTGAGCGGCCGGGTCTCCCCGTCCAGGTCGACCTCCAGGTCGCCGGAGACGACGAACACGAACTCCTCGGAGTACGGGTGGTAGTGCTCGTTGATCCGCTCGCCGGGCCCGATGATGGCCAGGCCCATGAAGCCGCTGGTCGCCCCGCAGCTGGGCGGGGTGAGCATGGTGCGCAACAGGGCGCCGTGGCGGCGGTTCTCCGGGGCCTCGTCGACGTTGATGATCGGCGGGAACTGCGTGGTCATGATGGCTTTCCTCCGGGAGGGCTGGCCGGGTGTCAGTCGTTCTGCGAGCTGCGGTCGGTGACCGGGCTCATGGCGCGGGCGGCGAGGAACGCGCCCAGGCCCGCGGCGGTGCGCAGGTCCCCGGCGGGGCCGAGGTCGAGCAGGGCGGCCAGTTCGGCGGCCTCCTGGTCGCCGGCCACGCCGAGCGCGGCGGCGGCCTCGGCCTCGGCCGGCACCCGGAGGTCGACCAGGCGCACCACGGTGTCCTCGCGCTGGAAGACGATGGCCGCGGCGACCGGGCCGGTCGGGTCGGCGGTGGCGAGGTTGTCGTGGTCGAAGAGCAGCTCGGCGACGGCCGGCCCCCGGCCCGGGCGCACCGGGTAGAGCACGGCGTGCCGGTGCAGCCGCCCGGAGGAGGGGGAGCTGGCGATCGCCTGGTGCCGGGCGGGCAGCGCGGCCTTGGCGAAGAAGGCCCGGGCGGACTGCGGGTCGCCCAGCTGCCGGGCCTCCTCCAGGTACGGGTTGAGCTCCTCCTCGACCGCCCGCACCTCGGGCTGCATCGCCACGTGGCGCAGCGCGTCGCCGAGGTTGCCGACCACCTCGACCGCGCGCACCACCCGGTTGCCGTGCATGAACAGCGAGGTGCGGCGCAGCCGGGTGTGCTCGTCCACCTCGGCCCGGGGCGAGGTGTAGCCGGACAGGATCCGGGCCACCTCGGCCTCGCTGCCGGGCTTGACGGTGAAGGTCAGCGCGTGGCGCACCACGCCGTCCGGGCCCGGGTCGGCCCGCGGCGGGCCGACGTGCCCGGCGGGCTCGCTGCGCGGCAGGCCGGGCGGCACCTCCATCGGGGCCCTGGTGCCGGTGGACCCGGCCGCCGAGGTCTCGCGCAGCACCGCGTAGCGCAGCGAGCGGAAGTTGTCGCTGACGCAGCCGTGCATCGGCTTGACCATCTCGCGGTGGGCGGGGCTGTCCACCCACTGCAGGAAGGTCTCCTGGTCCTGCCACTCGCTGGTGATCAGCCACTGGCGGGGGTCGTTGATGGACTGGCACAGCTGGTCGCTGACATGGCCGGGCACCGAGGCCACCTGGTGGCGCAGTTGCTCGTAGACGTCGAGGAAACGCTGCTGGGCGCCGTCCTGGATCTCCAGCATCAGCACCACCCTCAGCCGGGTGTCGGATTCCTCGTGCTGCTTCGGCTGCGGTTCGGACAGAGTCGTCATGATCCACTTTCTGCTCTTGGCCGCACGCGGCGGGCCGTGGCGGCCGCGTCCGGCGGGTGCTCCCGGCTGGGGGAGGGCGGTGCGGTGGCGGTCGGCCCGGGGCGCTCGGCGCCAGGCCTGAGGTCGATCGTGAGCGGCCGACCGGGCGCGGCGCGAGATTTGCGGGCCATCCGGGCGAAGGGGCGGCACAGGCCCCCTCGGGCGGGGGATGGAAGAGCGGGGCCCGGCTGAGCGGGCCCGTCCAGGGCGGCGCCGAGTCCAGTCGCCGGGCCGCGGAATCCCCTTACAGGGTGGAGCAATTGATGAATCCGAAGGTGGACGAACGGGTGCCGGTCCTGATCGTGGGCGGCTCCCTGGTCGGGTTGTCGGCCTCGCTGTTCCTCGGTCGGCTGGGTGTCCGGCACCTGCTGGTCGAGAAGCACGCCGACACCTCGCACCACCCGCGCGGGCGCGGCAACAACGTCCGCACGATGGAGCTGTACCGGGTGGCCGGGATCGAGCCGGCGATCCGTGAGGCGGCCTCGGTGCTGGCCCCGAACCACGGCATCCTGCAAGCGCCCTCGCTGACCGGCGAGGAGCAGGAGTGGCTGTTCCGGGAGATCGACCCGGGCGGGCGGCTGGCCCGGTTCAGCCCCAGCTCCTGGTGCCTGTGCAGCCAGAACGACCTGGAGCCGGTGCTGCTGCGGTCGGCCCGCGACCTCGGCGCGGACCTGCGGTTCAGCACCGAGCTGATGTCCTTCGAGCAGGACGCCGACGGCGTCACCTCGGTGCTGCGCAGCCGGGAGACCGGCGAGGAGCGGGTGGTGCGCTCGGAGTACCTGATCGCCGCGGACGGCCCGCGCAGCCCGGTCCGGACCGGCCTGGGCATCGGCCGGACCGGCAAGGGCGAGCTGTTCCACAACGTCAGCATCACCTTCCGGGCCAAGCGGCTGGCCGACGTGGTCGGCGACCGGCACTTCATCGCGTGCTACCTGACCAACCCGGAGGCGGACGGCGCGCTGCTGCCGGTGGACAACCAGTCCGAGTGGGTCTTCCACGCGCCCTGGCACCCCGAGCACGGCGAGCCCCTGGAGGCCTTCACCGACGAGCGCTGCGAACGGCACATCCGCACCGCCGTCGGCCTGCCCGAGCTGGACGTCGAGGTGACCGGCAAGGCGCCCTGGCACGCCGCCGAACGGGTCGCCGAGCGGTACGGCGTCGGCCGGGTCCTGCTCGCCGGGGACTCCGCCCACGAGATGTCCCCGACCGGCGCGTTCGGCTCCAACACCGGCATCCAGGACGCCCACAACCTGGCCTGGAAGCTGGCCGCGGTGCTCTGCGGCTGGGCCGGGCCCGGCCTGCTGGAGACGTACGGGCAGGAGCGCCGCCCGGTCGCCGAGGTCACCGGCGAGCGCGCCTCGGCCCGCTCCGCCGAGCACAGCCACCCCGGCTACGCGGTCGTCCCCGGCGTCGGGCGGCAGGCCGGGGTGCTGTCGGTGGCGCTGGGCTACCGCTACCCGCGGGGCGCGGTGGTCGGCACCGACCCGCAGGGTGCGGTCGTCCCGGAGCAGTTCGAGTCGTCGGGCGAGCCGGGCAGCCGGGCCCCGCACCAGTGGCTGCTGTGCGCGGGCGTGCGGCTGTCCACGCTGGACCTGTACGAGCAGGCGATGGTGCTGCTCACCGACCCCGAGGGCGCGGCCTGGCAGCAGGGCGCCCGGCGGGCGGCGGACCGGCTCGCCGTCCCGCTGGACGCCTACCGGATCGGCGACGGCGCCGAGGACGACCTGGCGCCGGAGCCGGGCAGCGACTTCGCCGCCCTGCACGGGGTGGGCCCGGGCGGTGCGCTGCTGGTGCGCCCGGACGGCTTCGTCGCCTGGCGCTCGCCGGGGCCGGTCGAGGACCCGGAGGCCGAGGTGGAGGCCGCGCTGCGGGCGGTGCTGGACCTTTGAACCTCTGACGCACGCGGACGGGCCCGCCGGTCGTCACGACCGGCGGGCCCGTCCTGTCAGGTCCCAGGCGTCAGGTCCCGGGTGTCATGGGTCAGGAGTCTCGGGGGTCACAGGGGGTGCTCAGGCGGTCAGTGACCGCCCGCGTCGACCACCTCGACGTCGGCCACCTCCCGCTCGATCTCCTCGGCGGGCAGCGCCACCCGGATCGCCCAGTAGTAGATCGCCAGCGCGAACACCGAGACCAGCGCCATGTCGTACCAGAGCGGGATCAGGCCGGTGCCGTTGCCGAAGCCGCCCTGCCAGGAGATCAGGCCGAGGCCCAGCAGGTAGACCGGCAGCCACTGGGCGGCCTTCCAGTTGAGCCGCGGCGCGTTGGGCAGGCGGTTCTTGATCGCGTAGGCCGCGTAGCCGCCGAGCAGGGCGTAGCCGAGCACGATGGCGATGCCCAGGCGGGACAGGGTCTGCCAGCCGGCCCAGTAGATGATCAGGCTGGCGACCACGAAGGAGACCGGGGAGATCACGCCGCCCAGCGGCAGCCGGTAGGAACGCTCGCGGTCGGGCAGCCGGCGGCGCAGGGCGCCGAAGGCCAGCGGGGCGCCGGCGTACATCAGCACGCTGGCGGAGGTGATGAAGCCGACCAGCTGCTGCCAGCTCGGGAAGGGCAGGAAGCAGATCACGCCGGTCACGAAGGACAGGATCAGGCCGAACCACGGCACGCCGTTCCGGTCCAGCTGCTCGAACTTCTGCGGCGCGTAGCCGTTGCGGCTCAGGCCGTAGGAGATGCGCGAGGTGGAGGTGGTGTAGATCAGGCCGGTGCCGGCGGGGGAGATCACCGCGTCGACCTTGAGCACGTAGTACAGCCAGCCGAGGCCGACCAGGGTGGCCAGGCCGGCGAACGGGCCGTCGATGCCGGGGAAGTCCAGCTTCGCCCAGCCGTTGGCGAAGGCGGTGACCGGCAGTGCGCCGATGAAGACGACCTGCAGCAGGGTGTAGATCAGGGTGCCGATGGCGACCGAGCCGAGCACGGCGCGGGGGATGTCGCGCTTGGGGTTGCGGCTCTCACCGGCGATCTGGATGGCCTGCTCGAAGCCGAGCAGGGCGAAGATGATGCCGCTGGTGCTGATCGCGGCGAGCACGCCCTTGGCGCCGAACGGGGCGAATCCGTGCGAGGTGAAGTTGGAGGCGTGGAAGCTGGTGATCGCCAGCATGAAGATCGTGAGCAGAGGAACGAAGATCTTCAACCAGGTGGCGATGCTGTTGGTCCGGGCGAGGACCTTCACACCGAGGAAATTGACCGCGACGAACACCGCCATCAGCATGGTCGCGACAATGAATCCGCTGGTGGTCAGGGTGCCGTTGGTGTGCTGCAGTCCGCTGGCCCAGGGCACGTCCTTGGCGTAGCCGATCATGGCCTCGACCTCGATCGGTGCCACGGTGGCCGCCTGGAGCCAGGAGAACCAGCCGAAGGACATGCCGGCCAGGCCGCCGAAGGCGTAGTGCGGGTAGCGCGCGGTGCCGCCCGAGACCGGGAAGAGCCCGCCGAGTTCGGCGTGCACGAGCGCGAGCAGCACGATGCCGACGGCGCCGATGCCCCAGGAGATGACGGCCGCCGGCCCGGCGGCGGTGACGGCGCTCTTCGCGCCGAAGAGCCAGCCGGAGCCGATGATCGAGCCGACCGAGGCCCACATGAGGCCGATGAGTCCGACGTGGCGCTTGAGCGACCGGTGTGCGGTCCCGGTGGTGCCGGAGCTCTGGTCGGGCGGCGAGATCTGGTTGAGGGAAGCCATGGATGATCTCTCTGTGTGTGGGGGCTCCGGGGTGGGCGGAGCGCGGAGAGTTGCCACACAGTAGGGCTATTCATAGACCTCTGCACAGATTCCATTGCTGAATGTTTACTTTCTTTGCCAGATATCCGTGCAGGTAGGGGGTCGTCTGTTCATGGGCGTGTTACGTGACTCGCGAGTAGGTTCAGTATTTGAGCGGCAATTGAGCTTTGCCGTCCGGTCCGGCAATATGGATCACCCACTCGTTTATGGGAATGACGTGAACCGCATAGCCATGCCGCCGGAGGCGCGGCGTAGGCTTGTTCCGTGCGTTTCGTGATCCTGCCGCCGCCGGTCCGCTAGCGGGCGGCGCACCGATCGGACCCGGCCGGGAGGCAGCGCCCCCGGCGCCGGGGCGATGACCGCCGCCCGCGTACCCCGCGGACCTGAACCGGCGAGCCATCGTGGAGTACCGACGCATGACCTCCTGCACCGCCGTGCCGTTCCGGCACGGCCTGTTGTCCATTTCCGCCGCCGCCGTCGCCTGGGGGGCGGGCGGAGCCGTGGCCGCGCTGCTGATGCGCACCAGCGGGCTCGGCCCGGTGGCCGTCTCCTGCTGGCGCTTCGGCGTCGCGGCGCTCTGTCTGGCACTGCTGCCCTCGGGGGCCGGGCGGGCCTCCGGCGGCGGGCGCGGCTCCGCCGTGCTGACCGGCCTCGGGCTGGCCGTCAGCCAGTGCGCCTACTTCGCCTCCGTGCACTGCGCGGGGCTGGGGCTGGGCACCCTGGTCACCATCGGGGCGGGGCCGGTGCTCACCGGCCTCGGCGGGCACCTGCTGCTCGGCGAACGCCTCACCGGGCGGGCGGTGGCCGCCGTCGCGCTCGCCCTCGGCGGGCTGGCCCTGCTGGTGGCGTCCCCGGCCGCCGGGCCGCGGCCGGTGCTGGGCGTCGGCCTGGCGGTGGTCGCGGGCGCGGGCCAGAGCGGGCTGACCCTGTGGGCCCGGGCCGGCGGGTCGGCCCGGGCCGACCGGGGCGCCTTCGTCACCGGCCTGCTCTGCCTCCTGCCGTTCGCGGCCTTCCAGGGCGTGCTGCCCAGCACCGGGCAGCCGGCGCTGACCGGGGGAGCGCTGCTGTTCCTCGGGACGGTGCCCACGCTGCTCGCCTACCGGTGGTACTTCTCCGGGCTGACGGCCGTCCCGGGCACCACCGCCTCGGTGCTGGTGCTGCTGGAGCCGGCCACGGCGGCGGTGATCGGCGTGCTGTTCCTCGGCGAGCCGGTCACCGCGGGCCTGGTGGCCGGTTCGGCGCTGCTGCTGGCCGCGATCGCGGCCCTGGCCCGCGCGTAGCGGGCGGCGCGGGCGGCGTGGCGCGGCGGCGTGCACCCGGGCGGGCGAGCTGTGGTCGCCGGGGGCGCGCCGCCGTGCTGTCGTGGGCCGCATGATGACCTCACGCGCGGCCCGGGTGGCCGTCACGACCGCGACCGCCGTCCTGCTCGCCGCCGGGGCCGCGGCCCCCACCGCCTCGGCGGCGGGGGCCGCCCGGCGCGACGTCACCGCCGCCACCTGCCGGGCTGCGGGCGGGCACGTCGAGGGCAGCGGCTACTGCGTGGACGCCGGTGGGGTGGACGCCTGGGGGGCGGAGATCGACGGCCAGGCGGTCAACCCGAACCCGCGCCCCGGGTTCGAGTGACCCGGCCGGTTCACGGCACCGGCCGGAGCGTCACCGGCGCCGGGGTCAGCGCCCGCAGCACCAGGTCGATCCTGACCTTGGCGGCGCCGGCCCGATGCAGGGCGGCGGCGACCGCCCGCAGCTCCTCCGGCCCCGTGCAGGCGAGCCGCAGCTCCAGGTCGGCGTCCCCGGCGAGCGCCAGGCCGCTCTGGACCGCCGGGAACTCCGCCGCCAGCCGGTCGAAGTCCAGCGGCACCGGCCCGTGGCTGATCCGGGCGATGGCGTGCAGCGCCCGGACCTGCTCCGGACGGCCCGGAGCGGGTTCGAAGCCGTCCGGGACGAGCTGTAGCGGGGCCGTCACCGGTGCTGGAGGCGGGCGGTCGGGGTCGCGGTCGGGGCCGTGCCGGGGGCGGCCCCGACGGTGGCGGGGGTGGTGACCGGCGGGGCGACCAGCCCCGGGTCGAGCACCAGGGTGTCGACGCCGAGCGGCCGGGTGAGGTTGCGCAGCGCGGCCTCCCCGAGTTCGGTCCAGGCCTGGTCCGGCCCCAGGAGGGCGGCGAGGGCCTCGGGGCTGGAGAAGCCGACGGCGCAGCGGACGCCGTTGCGCATGCGGAAGAGGCGGAGGGCGGCGGTGCTTCCGGTGCCGGTGGTGGTGACCGGAACGTGCCAGACGACGCAGGCCATGCGGATGCTCCCGAGTGGGGTGGTGGTTGCTGCCGGAACTGCTCGTCCCGACGCTAGGCCGGGTCCTGCCGGACCGCGCCGGTCCTGACGCAGCGTTGACCGAATGGGGTGGTGCGTTGACGCACTCCTGACACCCGGCTCACCCGATTGGACTACACCAGTCCCGCGTCGGCCCGAACTCGGCCCGAACGGTGTCGTACAACCGCCCCAACCCCGCCCGTCCCGTACGGCTCCGGAGCGCTCCGCTTGCCGTGCGCCGCGCACCGGACCACGGTGGATCCGGCCGCCGGTCGCGCCCCGCGCGGGCTCCCGGATCCGACCGGCGCGCGCTCCGGGGCGGGGGGAGGTGGAGAGTGGGGCCCGGGACGAGATATCTTGACGTCAAGACGTTGGAGACGTGAAGCGGAGTTTCGATGACTGACTCGACCATCATCTATACGCACACCGACGAGGCTCCGGCCCTGGCGACCTACTCGTTCCTGCCGGTGGTCCAGGCGTACGCCTCGACGGCGGGCGTCCGGGTGGAGACCCGTGACATCTCCCTGGCCGGGCGGATCATCGCCAGCTTCCCGGAGCGTCTGACCGAGGCCCAGCGGATCGGCGACGCCCTGGCCGAGCTCGGCGAGCTCGCCAAGACCCCGAGCGCCAACATCATCAAGCTGCCGAACATCTCGGCCTCGGTGCCGCAGCTCAAGGCCGCCATCGCCGAGCTCCAGGCCCAGGGCTACGCCCTGCCGGACTACCCGGACGAGCCGCGCACGGCCGAGGACGAGGACGTCCGCGCCCGCTACGACAAGGTCAAGGGCAGCGCCGTCAACCCGGTCCTGCGCGAGGGCAACTCGGACCGCCGGGCCCCGCAGTCGGTCAAGAACTACGCCAAGACCCACCCGCACCGGATGGGCGCCTGGAGCTCCGACTCCAAGACCAACGTCGCCACCATGGGCGAGAACGACTTCCGCTCCACCGAGAAGTCCGCCGTGATCGCCGCCGACGGTGCCCTGCGCATCGAGCTGGTCGGCCAGGACGGCGCCACCACCGTGCTGCGCGAGAAGGTCCCGGTGCTGGCCGGCGAGGTCGTCGACGCCTCGGTGATGCGCGCCGCCGCCCTGAACGACTTCCTGGCCGCCCAGGTCGCCCGGGCCAAGGCCGAGGGCGTGCTGTTCTCGGTGCACCTCAAGGCCACCATGATGAAGGTCTCCGACCCGATCGTCTTCGGCCACGTCGTCCGCGCCTTCTTCCCGCAGACCTTCGCCCGCTTCGGCGACGCGCTGGCCGCGGCCGGCCTGAACCCGAACAACGGCCTCGGCGGCATCCTGGCCGGCCTGGACGCGCTGGAGAACGGCGCCGAGATCAAGGCCTCCTTCGAGGCCGAGCTGGCCGAGGGCCCGGCCCTGGCCATGGTCGACTCCGACAAGGGCATCACCAACCTGCACGTGCCGAGCGACGTCATCGTCGACGCCTCGATGCCGGCCATGATCCGCACCTCCGGCCACATGTGGGGCCCGGACGGCCAGGAGGCCGACACCCTCGCGGTGCTGCCGGACAGCAGCTACGCCGGCGTGTACCAGGCCGTCCTCGACGACTGCCGCGCCCACGGCGCCCTGGACCCGGCCACCATCGGCTCGGTCCCGAACGTCGGCCTGATGGCCCAGAAGGCCGAGGAGTACGGCTCCCACGACAAGACCTTCGAGATCGCGGCCGCCGGCACCGTCCGCCTGGTCGACGCCGAGGGCAACGTGGTGCTGGAGCAGGCCGTCCAGCCCGGCGACATCTTCCGCGCCTGCCAGACCAAGGACCTGCCGATCCAGGACTGGGTCAAGCTGGCCGTCACCCGCGCCCGCGCCACCGGCGACCCGGCCGTGTTCTGGCTGGACGCCGAGCGCGCCCACGACGCCGTGCTGATCGAGAAGGTCAAGGCGTACCTGCCGCAGCACGACACCACCGGCCTGCAGATCGAGATCAAGTCCCCGGTCGAGGCCACCAAGTTCTCGCTGGAGCGCATCCGCCGTGGTGAGAACACCATCTCGGTCACCGGCAACGTCCTGCGCGACTACCTGACCGACCTGTTCCCGATCCTGGAGCTGGGCACCAGCGCCAAGATGCTGTCGGTCGTCCCGCTGATGGCGGGCGGCGGCCTGTTCGAGACCGGCGCCGGCGGCTCCGCCCCGAAGCACGTCCAGCAGCTGGTCAAGGAGAACTACCTGCGCTGGGACAGCCTGGGCGAGTTCTTCGCGCTGGCCGCCAGCTTCGAGCACCTGGCCTCCACCACGGACAACGCCCGCGCCCAGGTGCTGGCCGACACCCTGGACCGCGCCACCGGCACCTTCCTCAACGAGGACAAGTCGCCGAGCCGCCGCCTCGGTGGCATCGACAACCGCGGCAGCCACTTCTACCTGGCCATGTACTGGGCCCAGGAGCTGGCCAAGCAGACCGCCGACGCCGAGCTGGCCCAGGCCTTCGACGCGCTGGCCAAGGCGCTGACCGAGCAGGAGAAGGCCATCGTGGACGAGCTCATCGCCGTCCAGGGCTCGGCCGTCGACCTCGGTGGCTACTACCAGCCGGACCCGGCCAAGGCCGCGGCCGTGATGCGCCCGTCGAAGACCTTCAACGAGGCGATCGCCAACCTCGGCTGACACCCTTCGGGTTGACGCACCGGGAGGCCCCCGGGACCGCTGCGGCGGGCCCGGGGGCCTCCTCGCATCTCCACCGGGCCCGCCGGGCCGCCGGACCGGGCGGCGGGCGCCCGTGGCCCGGTCAGGCCAGGCCGAGCACCACTCCCGCCCCGGTCAGCAGCAGGACGGCGGCGCCGTTGGCCCGCGGCAGGGCGAGGGCGGTGCCGACCGCCTCGCGCAGCAGCTGGTACGGGCCGTGGGCGAGCGGACCGTCCGCGCCGAGCACCCGCGCGGGGGCGCCGGCCCGGCGCGCGGCCAGGGCGGAGCGGACGGTGTGGAAGCCGCTGGTGATGACGGCGCAGCGGTAGCCGGGGTGCTCGGCGGCCATCAGGGTGGCGCTGAACCGCAGGTTCTCGGCGGTGTTCACGGCCCGCTCCTCACGCCGGATCCGCTCGGCCGGGACGCCCCGGGCGACCAGGTAGCGGGCCATCGCGCCGGCCTCGGTGCAGTCCTCGTGCGGGCCCTTGCCGCCGGTCACCAGCACCAGCGGCGCGTGCCCGGCGGCCTCCTCGGCGGCGAATCGTTCCAGCGCGGCGTCCAGCCGGGCCGCCAGGGTCGGCGCGGGCTCGCAGCCGTCCAGCGCGGCCCCCAGGACCACCAGGTAGTCGGCCCCGGCGGGCACCGGGCGGCGGCGCTGGAACAGCGCGCAGCCGAGGAAGCCGAGCAGCCAGAGCAGGACGTACCCGCCGAGCAGGACGGCGGGGAGGAACAGGGCGTGCATACCCCTCGAACGCGCCCGGGGGAACGACCGTTCCACGACATGACGGAGCCCACGTCCTCCGGGGGCGTGGGCTCCGGGTGTTCCGGGCGGGCCGGGTGTTCTGGGCGGGCCGGGCGCTGCGGGCGGGCCGGGGCTCAGCCGGCGTCGGCCGCCGGGGTGGCGGTGGGCGCGGCGGCCGGGGCGGCGGCCGGGCGCTGGCCCTTCTTGTGCAGCGAGGCCAGGTAGGCGTTGTACGCCTCCAGCTCGGCGTCGCCGGTGCGCTCCTCGGAGCGGTCCCGGCGGCGGGCCTGCCGCTGCTCGGAGCCCATCCACTGGTAGACCAGCGCGATCAGCACGATCGCGGTCGGGATCTCGCCGAACGCCCAGGTGATGCCACCGGCCAGCTTCTGGTCCTCCAGCAGGTCCGTGCCGGGTGGTGCGCTCTGGACGGTGAAGGTGGTCACCAGCGGGTGGCTGGCCATCATCACCGCCACGCCGAAGAAGGCGTGGAACGGCATCCCCATGAACAGCTCGATGATCCGCATCACGTGGCCGGGGCGGTGCGGGCCCGGGTCGACGCCCATGATCGGCCAGAAGAAGGCCAGACCCGTCATGAGGAAGTGCACCATCATGAAGATGTGCCCGAGGCGGTACTGCATCAGGAAGTCGAACGCGGGGGTGAAGTAGACCCCGTACAGGCTGGCGATGAACATCGGGATGGTGAACGCCGGGTGCGAGATCACCCGGACGTACCGGCTGTGCAGCAGCGCCACCAGCAGCTCGCGCGGACCGCGCGGCCGGCCCTTGCCCGCCGGGCGCAGCGCGCGCAGCGCCAGCGTGATCGGGGCGCCGAGCAGCAGCAGGATCGGCGTCAGCATGGACAGCACCATGTGCTGGATCATGTGCGCGCTGAACAGCACCATGCCGTAGTCGTTCAGCCCGCTGCAGGTGACCAGCAGCAGGCTGGCGACGCCCGCGACCCAGCCGACGACCCGGCCGACCGGCCAGCGGTCGCCGCGCCGGTACAGCCGGACCACGCCGGTCAGGTACAGCGCCAGCGCGACCAGGCCGCCGAGCAGGAACACCCAGTCCGGGGACCAGGTCCAGACGTTGGAGAGGGTGAACGGGCCTAGTGGGGTCATCCCGCCGTGGTGGTGCATTCCTGACATTCCGTCGCCCATCGGCGGGTCCCGCTTTCCGTTATTGTGGTCCCCACTGGGGGTCCGGTTCGCCCGTTTTGCTTGGCATACAGCCTAGGTGGGCCTTACCCCGGGCGTGCCGCCGCCCCCTCCGTACGGGTGGCCCGGCCGGTGGGCGGGGTGGTGGGCGGGGCGGTGTCGGGCCGGTGGGCGGGCCGGTGTCGGGCGAGGGTTCGGGCGGGCCGGGCGTCGCTAGACTGACCGGCCGGTCGGCAGGGAGGAATCAGGCATGGCGGCGGCACAGCGGCCCGTGGTCGCGCTCACCGGGGCCACCGGGTTCATCGGATCGGCCGTACGGGAGGCCCTCGTGGCGCGCGGCGTGCCGGTGCGGGCCCTGGTGCGCGGGGAGCCCGTCGCGGACGGGCACACCGCCTGGGTGCCCGGCGACCTCGCCGACCGCTCCGCGCTGGACGGGCTGTGCGCGGGTGCGGGGGTGCTGCTCCACCTCGCCTCCCAGGTCACCGGCGGCGAGGAGGAGTGCGCGGCCGTGAACGACCGGGGCACGGCGGCCCTGATGGCGGCGGCCACCCGGGCCGGGATCGGGCGGATCGTCCACCTGTCGACCACGGCGGTGTACGGCGGGGGCCCGCACACGGACCTCGGGGTCGGCGGGGCGCCGACCGCGCCGCTGTCGGCGGCCAGCCGCACCCGGCTGCTCGGCGAGGGGCACGCCCTCGCCGCCGGTGCCGCGGTGCTGCGCCCGGCCCTGGTCACCGGGACGGGCGACCGCTGGGTGGTGCCCGCCCTGGCCGAGCTGGCCCGCAGGGTCCCGGGCCGCTGGGCGGGCGGCGCGGCCCGGCTCTCCCTGGTGGACCGGACCGACCTGGCCCGGCTGATCACCGGGCTCGCCCTGGACGCCCCGGAGCGGGTGACGGGCGTCCACCACGCGGCCCACCCGGACCCGGTCCGCAGCGGCGAGCTGCTCGACGCCCTCTCCGGGCTCGGCCTGCTGCCCGCCCAGGACGGCCCGGCGCTGACCTGGGCACAGTGCCGCCGACAGCTCGCCGCCGTGCCGGGCCCGGTCTCCGAGCGCCAGTTCGCCATGGTCGCCCGCGACCACTGGTACCGCAGCGACGCGGTCTGGCGCCTCGCCGCCTGCCCGCCCGGCCCGGGCCCGCTGGCCCGCCTCGCCGGGGCGGCGCCCTGGTACCGGACGGCGCTGGGGCTGTAGGGCGTCGCAGGGTCGTAGGGCGGGTCGGGGTCGTAGGGCGGGTCGGGGTCATAGGTCGGGTCGGGGCCGCAGGAGCGCGTCAGGGCTGGAGGCGGCGGGCCCGGGCCTCCAGGAAGCGCTGCTCGGCGAGGCTCGCGGTGGCCTTGGCCGCGCGGCGGTAGTGGTCGTACGCGGCCGCCCGGTCGCCGGAGCGTTCCAGCAGGTGGGCCCGGACGGAGAGCAGCCGGTGGTGGTCGGCCAGGCGCCGGTCGGCGTCCAGGGTGGCGAGCAGGTCGAGGCCGGCCCGCGGGCCGTTCAGCTCGGCGAGGGCGACGGCGCGGTTGAGGGTGACCATCGGGTTGGGGGCGATCCGCTCCAGGATCAGGTAGAGCGCGTGCACCTGGGCCCAGTCGGTCCGGTCCGCGGTGGCGGCGTCGGCGTGGGTGGCGGCGATGGCGGCCTGGAGCTGGTACGGGCCCAGGGCGGGGCCGGCCAGGGCGGCCTTGGCGAGGGCGGTGCCCTCGTCGAGCAGCGGGCGGTCCCAGCCGGTGCGGTCCTGTTCGGCCAGCGGGACCAGGTCGCCGGTGGCGGTGGTGCGGGCGGCCCGGCGAGCGTGGGTGAGCAGCATCAGGGCGAGCAGCCCGGTCACCTCGGAGTCCTCGGGCAGCTGGGCGTGCACGATCCGGGCCAGCCGGACGGCCTCCTGGGCGAGGTCGGTGCGGTGCAGCTCACTGCCCGAGGAGGCGGTGTACCCCTCGTTGAAGATCAGGTAGAGCACGTGCAGGACGACCCGCAGCCGTTCCTCGCGCTCGGCGCCCTCGGGGAGGGCGAAGGAGCTGCCGGCGGCCCGGATCCGCTGCTTGGCCCGGCTGATCCGGGCCGCCATGGTGGCTTCCGGCACCAGGAAGGCGCGGGCGATCTCGGCGGTGGTCAGGCCGCCGACGGCGCGCAGGGTGAGCGCGGTCTGGGAGGCGGCGGTGAGCGCCGGGTGGCAGCACAGGAACAGCAGCACCAGGGTGTCGTCGGTGTCCGGCACGTCCTCGGGCAGCACCTCGGCGGCCGTGGTCGCGTGCTCGCGCTCGCGGCGGGCGCGGTCGCTGCGGATCCGGTCGACCAGCCGCCGGGAGGCGACCGTCACCAGCCAGCCGCGCGGGTTGTCCGGTACGCCCTCCTCGGGCCACTGCACGGTGGCGGCGAGGACGGCCTCCTGGACGGCGTCCTCGCAGCCCTCGAAGCGGTCGTACCGTCGTACCAAGGTGCCGAGGACCTGCGGCGTGAGTTCACGCAGCAGGCCCTCGAAGTCCGGTGCCGTCATGCCTCCAAGTGTCCGTCGGAGAACATCACCTGGCGCACCTCGACGCCCAGCCCCTCGATCGCCGCGTCCGGGATCCGCGCGGCCAGTTCGACGGCCCGCTCCTTGTTGTCGCAGTCGAGCAGGTAGAAGCCGCCCAGGAACTCCTTGGCCTCCAGGTACGGGCCGTCGGTCACCACCGGCCGGCCGTCCCGGACGGTGACCACGGCGGCCTGCGACGGGTCGACCAGCGCCTGGGTGAGGATCAGTTCGCCGGAGGCCTTCAACTCCTCGATGAACGCGCCGTGCCCGGCGCCGATCGCGGCCTTCTCCTCGTCGGTCAGCGCGTCCAGCACGGCCGGGTTGATGTGCAGGCTGATCAGGAACTTCATCGCGTCCTCCTCGTCGTGGGCGGGCCCCGTGCGGGCCCCTCGACCGTACGGTCGGAGCCGGGGCCGCCGTCTTGACATCCCCGTCGGAGAAATCTCCCACGGGTTTCGTCGCCCCCCTCGGGTCTCTCCCATCCGTCGGGTCTCTTCCCGTCCCCCGGTGCTCCGACGTCAAGAAGTCCCCGGCCGCTCCGACCGACCGGTGCGAGGAACCCGGTGCGGGGAACCCGCGACGAGAGACGACGAGGAGCACGCGATGAGAGCCGACCGGGCCCGGCTGGGGCTGGCCCTGCTGATGCTGCCGACCCTGGTGGTCGCGATGGACATGACGGCGCTGCTGCTCGCCCTGCCGAGGCTGAGCGCGGACCTGGGCGCCTCCGCCGTCGAACAGCTGTGGATCAGCGACGGCTACGGGCTGATGGTGGCCGGGCTGGTGATCACCATGGGCACGCTGGGCGACCGGATCGGCCGTCGACGCCTGTTGCTCATCGGCGCGGCGGCCTTCGCGGTGCTGTCGGTGGTCGCCGCCCTCGCGGTCGACCCGCTGATGCTGATCGTGGTCCGGGCCCTGCTGGGCGTCGCCGGGGCCACGCTGGCGCCGTCCACGCTGGCGCTGATCACGAACATGTTCCGGGACGACCGCGAGCGCGGACGGGCCGTCGCCGTCTGGGCGACCTGCCAGTTCGCGGGCGGTGCGCTGGGGCCGGTGCTGGCCGGACTGCTGCTCCGGTCCTTCTGGTGGGGGTCGGTGTTCCTGGCCGCCGTCCCGGCGATGGCGCTGCTGCTGGCCGCCGGGCCGTTCCTGCTGCCCGAGTTCCGCGGCGGGGAGGTGGGGCGGCCGGACCCAGCCGGGGTCGGGCTGTCGCTGGCGGCGGTGCTGCTGGTGCTGTACGGCGTCAAGCAGTTGCCGGTCGGGGGCGCGACCGGCGTCCCGGCGGCCGCCCTGCTGCTCGGCACCGGCGTCGGCTACCTCTTCGTCCGGCGTCAACGGGGGCTGGAGCAGCCGTTGTTGGACCTGGGACTGCTGCGCAACCGGCTGTTCGCGGCGGTGCTGGTCTCGCTGGTGCTGGCCGGGACGGCGATGGCCGGTACCGGACTGCTGGTCACCCAGTACCTCCAGAGCGTGCTGGGCCGCTCGCCGTTCGCCTCGGCCGTGCTGTTCGCGCCGATGGGCCTGGCGGTGGCGGCCGGCACCCTGGCCGCGCCGCGGCTGCTCGGCCGGGTGCGGCCGACCACCGCGATCGCCGGCGGCCTGGCGCTCTCGGCGCTGGGCGCCCTGCTGCTGGTCGCCGTGGACGGGGGTTCGGGCTCGCTGCCGCTGGTGATGACCGGCAGCGCGGTGCTGGCGCTCGGCACCGGGCCGCTGTTCGCCCTGGGCACCGGGCTGGTCCTCGACTCGGTGCCGCCGGAGCGGGCGGGCTCGGCGGCGGCGATGTCGGAGACCGGCAACTACCTCGGCGGCTCGCTCGGCTTCGCGGTGCTCGGTACCGTCGCCGCGGCGGTCTACCGCGACCGCACGGGCGGCGGCCCCGACTCGCCGGCCGCCGCGGTCGAGGCGGCCCGGCACCTGCCCGCCGAGCAGGGCGCCGCACTGCTGCGCGGCGCGCGCTCGGCGTTCACGGCCGGGCTGCAGGTGAACGGCCTGATCGCCGCCGCACTGTTCGCCGGGCTCGCGCTGCTGGCCCTGGCGGTGCGGCCGGCGGTACGGCCGGCGGGGGGAGTGGCCGGGGAGACGGCAGGGGAGGGGGCCGTGGAGGAGGCCATGGAGGAGGCCGGGGAAACGGCCTCTACCCGGCCCGGGTGAACGGCCGGTGCGGGGGCGGCGGTGGTGTCCGCCGCTTCCCGGCGGGCGGTAATGATCATGGAGTGATCCTTGGTAGCGTCGGTCGCGGTGCCGCTCAACTGCGGCTCAGCACCATCGACATGAGAGAGCATCACATGGCCCCCAGGACCATCCGCCGTGCCGTCATCCCCGCCGCCGGGCTGGGCTCCCGCCTGCTGCCGCTGACCAAGGCCACCCCGAAGGAGATGCTGCCGGTCGGCGACAAGCCGGTGATCGAGCACACCGTGCGCGAGCTGATCGAGAGCGGCATCACCGACATCACCATCGTCGTCAACGGCGACAAGGGCCTGATCCAGGAGCACTTCCGCCCCAACCCGGTGCTGGTCGAGCAACTGCGCCGGGACGGCAAGGCGGCGTTCGCGGACGCGGTCGAGGAGGTCGGGGAGCTGTCCCGCAAGGGGCACATCAGCTACCTCTACCAGCACGGCCCGTACGGCAACGGCACCCCGGTGCTCAACGCCGCCCGGCACTTCGGGGACGAGCCCTGCCTGGTGCTCTGGCCGGACGACGTGTTCGTCGCCGAGGTGCCCCGGGCGCAGCAGCTGATCCGGGCGTTCGAGCAGACCAACGCGCCGGTGCTGGCGCTGATGCCGATGGCGCCCGAGGACTCCTACCGCTACGGCGTCCCGGTGGTGAAGGAGGACCTCGGCGGCGGGTCGCTGCGGATCACCGGCCTGGTCGAGAAGCCCAAGCCGGCCGACGCCCCCTCCGGGTACGCCGCCATCGGCGGGTACGTCATCACCCCCGGCATCGTCGACGAACTGCGCGAACTCACCCGCCGCTGGCACGAGAAGCCCGAGGACGAGGTCTACCTGACCGACGCCATCAACGCCTACGCGGCCCGCCGCGCCGTCTACGGGCAGGTCATCGCCGGCACCTGGTACGACACCGGCAACCCCGCCGCCTACCTGCGGGCGCAGTTCGCGGCGGCCCTCGCCAACCCGGAGTACGGGCACGAACTGCGGCAGCTGGCGGCGGAGTTGGCCCCGGCCGAGTAGGCGGGCCGGGGCCGGGGCCGCTGTCGGTCAGCTCCGGTCGTGGTCCCCGGTGGCGCCGTCGGTGAGTTCGCGCAGGATGTCCAGGTGCCCGGCGTGCCGGGCGGTCTCGGTGGCCATGTGGATGAGCACCCAGCGCAGCGAGACCGTCCGGCCCGACCAGGAGGTGCCGGTGGACTCCAGGTCGAGCTCCTCGATCACCTCGTCGGCGGCGGCCCGGGCGCGGGCGTAGAAGGCCAGCACCTCCGCCGTCGACTCGTGCGGCTCGATCCGCATGTCGGAGCTCTCGTCCGCGTCGAGGTCGAACGGCAGCGGCCCGGTCTCCCGGCCGAAGGTCTCCCGGAACCAGCCGAGTTCGGCGCCGGCCAGGTGCTTGACGAGGCCGAGCAGGCTCGTCCCCGAGGGCGTCATCGGCCGCCGCAACTGCTCGTCGTCCAGGCCCTGGACCTTCCACACCACCACGTCCCGGTGCCGGTCCAGGGCCGTGTGCAGGCTTTCCTTCTCGCCGCCGGTGAACGGCACGGTCTTGATCATGCGCGGGACGCTAGCAGACCCCTCCGCCCCCTTCGGTCAGGGCCCGGGGACGAGGGTGTTCTCGTTGGTGCGGCCGGCGGCGTAGTCGTCGATGTTGCGGGCGGTGGCGTCGATGATCTGGCCGACGGCGGTGCGGGTGAAGTAGGCCTGGTGGCTGGTGACCAGGACCTGGGGGAAGGTGACGAGGCGGGCGAGGACGTCGTCGGTGATGCCCTGGACGGAGCGGTCGGTGAAGAAGACGCCGGTCTCCTCCTCGTAGACGTCCAGGCCGACGCCGGAGAGGCGGCCGGCGCGCAGGGTCTCGACCAG
>NZ_JBIAXC010000018.1:0-151088 GCF_042896295.1 Kitasatospora sp. NPDC001309
GGGGGGACCCTGTGGGAGAGTAGGACGCCGCCGAACAATCATTCAGAGAAGGCCCACCCGGGTGACCGGGTGGGCCTTTTCGCATTTCCGGGACAACCGGCGGACGACAGGACCACGGGCGAAAAAATCTTGGCCAGTCGTGTCGAGAACCCGTGGCCGGCTCCGTCCCAGGGGTGAGCGCGGCCACAATGGGTCGCACGAGCTCCGAAGGAGAAGCACGATGGCCAAGTACCTGCTGCTCAAGCACTACCGAGGCGCCCCGACTCCGGTCAACTGCGCGCCGATGGACCAGTGGACGCCGGAGGAGGTCACGGCGCACATCACGTACATGCAGGACTTCGCGGCCCGGCTGGAGCAGACCGGCGAGTTCGTCGACGCCCAGGCGCTCGCGCCCGAGGGGTCGTGGGTGCGGTACGACGGCGAGGGGCGGCCGCCGGTGACGGACGGTCCGTTCGCGGAGACCAAGGACCTCATCGCCGGCTGGATGGTGATCGACGTGGACAGCCACGAGCGCGCCCTGGAGCTGGCCGGTGAGCTGTCGGCGGCCCCGGGGGCCGGTGGGAAGCCGATCCACGAGTGGCTGGAGCTGCGTCCGTTCCTGGCGATGCCGCCGACCGTCACGGAGTGACCTCTCCCGTGACCTTCCCGATGAACGAGGCCCTGATCCGGGGCCTCACCCCGGGTGTGCTGGGTGTCCTCGTCCGCCGCGGAGCCGACTTCGCGGCGGCCGAGGACGCCGTGCAGGAGGCGCTGGTCGAGGCGGTCCGCGTCTGGGCGGGCGATCCGCCGCGGGATCCGAAGGGCTGGTTGGTCACCGTCGCCTGGCGGAAGTTCCTCGACGCGACCAGGGCGGACACCGCCCGCCGCCGCCGGGAGGACCTGGTCGACCAGGAGCCGGAGCCCGGTCCGGCGGCCTCGGTGGACGACACCCTGCAGCTCTACTTCCTGTGCGCCCACCCGTCGTTGACGCCGTCCTCCGCGGTCGCGCTCACCCTGCGTGCGCTCGGTGGGCTGACCACCCGGCAGATCGCCCAGGCCTATCTGGTGCCCGAGGCGACCATGGCGCAGCGGATCAGCCGGGCCAAGCGCACCGTCTCGGCGGTCCGCCTCGATCGGCCGGGCGACGTCGCGACCGTGCTGCGGGTGCTCTACCTGGTGTTCAACGAGGGCTACTCCGGGGACGTCGACCTCGCTGCCGAGGCGATCCGGCTGACCCGGCAGCTGGCGGCAGCGATCGACCACCCCGAGGTGGCGGGGCTGCTGGCGCTGATGCTGCTGCACCACGCCCGGCGGGCCGGCCGGACCGGTCCCGACGGAAGCCTGGTGCCGCTCGCGGAGCAGGACCGGCGGCTCTGGGACACCGGCGCGATCGCGGAGGGCGTCGGCATCCTGCAGACGGCCCTGGCCCGGGACCGGCTGGGGGAGTTCCAGGCCCAGGCGGCCATCGCGGCGCTGCACGCCGACGCGCCCACCGCCGGGGAGACCGACTGGGTGCAGATCGTCGAGTGGTACGACGAGTTGGTGCGGCTGACGGACAGTCCGGTGGTGCGGCTGAACCGTGCGGTGGCGGTCGGTGAGGCCGACGGGCCGCGGGCCGGCCTGGCGGCGCTCGGTGGACTGGACGAGGCGCTGCCCCGGTACGCGGCCGCCGCGGCGTACCTCCACGAGCGTGCCGGGGAGCCGGTGGTGGCGGCCCGGCTGTACGCCGAGGCGGCCCGCCGGGCGTCCAACCTCGCGGAGCGCGACCACCTCACGCGCCAGGCGGCCCGGCTCAACGCCGGCCGCCGCACCTGATCCGGTGCCTCAGAGCCGCCCGGCCGCCTTGAGCGCCAGGTAGGTGTCCGCCAGCGCCGGGGCGATCTGGGCCGGTGGGGCGTCGAGGACGGTGACCCCGCTGCGGGTGAGGCGGTCGGCGGTGTTCCGGCGGTCGGCGCGGGTCTGTTCGGCGGCGGCGGCGCCGTAGACGGCCTCCACGGTGCCGCGGCCGGCGGCCAGCACGTCCAGGTGCGGGTCGGCGACGGAGGCGAGGACGACCTCGTGGCGCTTGGTGAGCAGCGGCAGCAGTGGGCGCAGGCCGTCCTCGACGGAGGCCGCGTCCAGGCCGGTGAGCAGGACGACGAGCGAGCGGTGCGGCGCCATCGTGAGCGCGGTGGAGACCAGCGCGCGCATGTCGGTCTCGTGCAGCGCGGGTTCCAGCAGGGCCATCGCGTTGGTGAAGGAGGGCAGGATTTCGCTGGGGGAGCTGCCGATGACCGAGGCGCGCTTGCGGGCGTCGTGGGCGAGCAGGTCGACCCGGTCGCCGGCGCGGGTGGCGAGGGCGGTGAGCAGCAGGGCGGCGTCGAGGGCGGCGTCCAGGCGGGGGGCGTCGCCGACGCGGCCGGCCGAGGTGCGGCCGGTGTCGAGGACGATCAGGATGTGGCGGTCGCGTTCGGGGCGCCAGGTGCGGACGGCGACGGTGTTGCGGCGGGCGCTGGCGCGCCAGTCGATGGAGCGGACGTCGTCGCCGGGCAGGTACTCCCGCAGCGAGTCGAACTCGGTGCCCTGGCCCCGGGTCAGCACCGAGGTCCGGCCGTCGAGTTCGCGCAGCCGGGCGAGCCGGGAGGGCAGGTGCTTGCGGCTGTTGAACGGGGGGAGGGCGCGGACCGTCCAGGGGACGTGGTGGGAGCCCTGGCGGCCGGCCAGGCCGAGCGGGCCGAGCGAGCGGACCGTCACGCGGTGGGCGTGGTGGTCGCCGCGGCGGCCCGGGGTGAGCACGGTGACGGCGCGGCGCCGTTCGCCGCCGGGGACGGCGAGGGTGTGCCGGGAGGCGGTCTCGGAGGTGCCGGGGCGCCAGGCGGAGGGGGCCCAGGCGGAGGGGGCCCAGGCGTCGCGGACCAGGGCCCGCAGCGGCCGTCCGGAGGTGTTGCTGACGGTCAGTTCGACCGAGGCGGTGTCGCCGAGCCGGACGGTGGTGTCGCCGCCCCGGGCGATCCGCAGGCTGCGGACGGGGGCGGCGAGCACCAGGTCGACCAGGACGGCGAGCAGGACGGCGCCGGTGACGGCTCCGATCCCGGTCCAGGAGGGCAGCAGGAGGCCCACGAAGAGCGCGCCGAGCGCGGCGATCAGGGCGGTTCGCCCGGTGAGGGCCATGCGGGTGCGCTCCTTCGGAAGCCCGGTGTGTTCGAGGACCCGGTACGCCTACCGGTGGTGGATCAGCGGGGGGCGGGCGTCTGGGCGAGGACGGCCTGGATGACGGAGTCGGCGGTGACGCCCTCCATCTCGGCCTCGGCGCGCAGCGCGACGCGGTGCCGCAGGGTGGGCAGGGCGAGCGCCTTGACGTCGTCCGGGGTGACGTAGTCCCGCCCGGCCAGCCAGGCCCAGGCGCGCGAGGCGGCGAGCAGCGCGGTGGCACCGCGCGGGGAGACGCCGATCGACAGCGACGGGGACTGCCGGGTGGCCCGGCAGAGGTCGACGATGTACGCCAGGATCTCGGGCGAGACGGTGAGCTTCGCGATCTGCTCGCGAGCGGCGGCCAGGTGCTCGGGCCCGGCGACCGGGCGGACGCCGGCGGCGGCGAGGTCCTTGGGGTCGAAGCCGGAGGCGTGCCGGGACAGGACCTGGAACTCCTGGTCGCGGTCGGGCAGCGGGAGGATCAGCTTGAGCAGGAAGCGGTCCAGCTGGGCCTCGGGCAGCGGGTAGGTGCCCTCGTACTCGACCGGGTTCTGGGTCGCGGCGACCAGGAACGGGACGGGCAGCGCGCGCGGTTCGCCGTCGACGGTGACCTGCCGCTCCTCCATGGCCTCCAGCAGGGCGGCCTGGGTCTTGGGCGGGGTGCGGTTGATCTCGTCGGCGAGCAGCAGGTTGGTGAAGACCGGGCCGGGCTGGAAGGAGAACTCGGCGGTGCGGGCGTCGTAGACGAGCGAGCCGGTGACGTCGCCGGGCATCAGGTCGGGGGTGAACTGGATGCGCTTGGTCCCCAGGCTGAGCGCCGTGGACAGGGTGCGCACCAGCAGGGTCTTGGCGACGCCGGGGACGCCCTCCAGCAGCACGTGGCCGCCGCAGAGGAGGGCCACCACCAGGCCGGTGACGGCGGCGTCCTGGCCGACGACGGCCTTGCCGATCTCGGCGCGCAGGGCGGTCAGGGCCGCGCGCGGGTCGGTGACGGGGGTGGCGGGCGCCGTGCCGGGGGTGATGCGGAGCTGGGCGGTTGCCTGTTCGGTCACGGGTTCCGTACCTGCCTTTCGAGGGCGTCGAGGTCGTCGGCGAGCCGCAGCAGTGCGGCGTCGTCGGTCGGGGGCGGGCCGTACAGCAGGGCCCGGACGTCCCCGGCGGGTCGCGCGGGGAGGCGGTCGGCGACGGCCGCGCAGAGCGCCTCCGGCTCCGGTCCGCCGGCCTGGAGCGGGAGGCCCAGGGCGGGGGCGAGGCGGTGGGCGGTGGCGCGGCGCAGCGCCTCGGCGGCGCGGCCGTGGGCCTTGGCCCGCCGGTAGAGGCGGGCGCGGCCCTCGGTGGTCTCGGCGGCGCGGACCACCACGGGCAGGTTCTCGCTGACCACCGGGCCGAGTCGGCGGGCCCGCCAGAGGGCGGCGAGCACGGCGGCGACGGCCAGTTGGTAGAAGGCCCAGTGCCAGCCCTTCGGGATGTAGTCGCCGAAGCTCTTGCGCGGGGTGCCCTCGGCGACCGGCGCGGAGTAGTCGGGCAGGTGCCAGGTGAGGCGGGGCTGTGAGCCGAGCAGGCCGAGGGCGAGCGAGGCGTTGCCGTCGTCGGCGAGCCGGCGGTTCTGCAGGAACTCGCCGCTGCCGAGGACGATGACGTTGCCGCCGCCGTCGTCGGGGGTGCTGACCAGCGGGTAGCCGTGGTGGTACGGGTAGCAGCCGTCGCCTCGGCTGCCGCTGGTGTAGAGCGTGCCGCCCATCGCGGCGGCGCCGGCCCGTACGGCTTCGGGGAGGGCGCAGCCCGGGTGGGTGCTGCGGACGGACGTGAACGGGACGCCGCCGACCTCGTCGGAGGTGCGGATGCCGGGGGCGAGCGTGCTGAGGGCGGCCGGGCCGGGGTTGATCAGGACCAGCCGCCGGTGCCGGGCGGCGGCGACGGCGCGCAGCTCGGCCGGGCTCAGCAGGTCGGGTTCGGGCAGCACCAGGGTGTCGGCGCCGCCGGCGGGGGCCGTGGGGTCGGTGCGCAGTTCGGTCCGGACGCCCTGGCCCTGGAGCAGGGCGACCACGGCGTGGGTGCCGTCGGCGTCGTAGGAGCGGGGGTCGAGCGGCGGGTAGCGGTGGCCGGTGTTGAGGACGGCGAGGCCGACGGCGGCGACCAGCAGGACGGCGAGGGCGACCAGGTACCAGCGGGCGCGGCGGGCCAGGCCGCGCCCGGTGGGGGCGAGGCTGGTCGGTGCGGCGTCGGCGGCGGGTCGTTCGGCGGCGGGTCGTTCGGGGGTGGGGGGAGCCGGGGCGGTGCTGGTCATGCCGCTCCTCCCGGGGTCGGGGTCGGGGCCGGCGCCGGGGCGGTGGCCGCGGCGTGGGCGAGCACCGGGCGGCTGCGCTCCAGGGCCCGGTCGAGGTCCAGCAGCAGTTGGTAGGCGGCCTGGTCGGCGGTGCGCTCGCCGTAGGCGATGTCGTCGAAGGTGCGGGCGGCGGCGGTCAGTGCGGCGGCCTGGTCGGGCAGGGCCCGGCCGGCTTCGGCGGCGGCCTCGTCGGCGGTGCGGCCGGGGCGGGTGTCGAGCAGGGTGCGCTCCTCCAGGGCCCGGACCAGCGCGCGCATCTGCTCGCGGACGGCTTCGGTCCAGCGGCCGGCGGCGGCGTGCCCGGCGGCGTCGGCGCGGTACTGCGCGGCGGTGCGCGGGCCGGCGGCGCCGTACACGCCGTAGTCGGTGCGGGCGGCGCGCTTGGGCGCGCCGAGGCGCCACCAGAGGGCGGCGGCGATCACCGCGGCGACGACCAGGAAGAGCACCAGTCCGGTGGTGCCGTCGGTGCCCCCGCCGGAGATGCTGCCCATGGCGCGGTCGATGTGGTCCCAGATCCAGTCGATGACCCGTTCCAGGACGCTCGGGTCGTTCTTGTGGTACTCGGCCTTGAGCAGCTCGTCGCGGGCGGCGTCGCGGGCCGGGTCCCGTGGAACGGTGACCGGGGCGCCGCCGGCGGCGAGGAGCCTGTCCCCCCAGATAGGCATCCGGTTCAGTGCCTCGCGGTGGTCTGGTCGGCGTGGCCGCTCCAGCCGGTGCCGCCCTGTCCGGGCAGCCCGGCGGCGCGGGCGAGCTCGATGTCCAGGGCCTCGCGGCGGATCCGCTGGTCGATGTAGACCAGCACGCCGACGGCGGCCAGGAACGGGGTGGTCAGGGCGGAGGCGATGATCCCGGCGAGCGCGGTCAGCACCATCATGCCGACGGACTCGTGGGCGGTGTCGCCGAGCCGGTCCATGGAGCCGAGGCCGAGGACCAGGCCGAGGAAGCGGAACGGGATGGCGAGGGTCACTCCGACGATCCCGGCCAGCACCCGGCTCAGCAGGACGATGCCGAGGATCCGCCACCAGGAGCCGCGGGCCAGCCGGCGGGAGCGCGAGAGCGCGGTCACCACGCCCTGCTTCTCCAGCATCAGCGCGGGGGCGGCCATGCTGTAGCGGATCAGCAGCCAGAGGCCGACCGGGACGGTCAGCAGGCCGACCAGGAACAGCAGGGCCGCGGTGCCGGGCGTGTCCGAGCCGCCCGCGGTGTAGCCGATCAGCGGGGTGAAGCCGAGCAGCACCACGCCGACGCTCATCAGGGTGGTGAGCACGGTGAGCCCGAGCAGTTGCAGCAGCCGGGGGCGGGCGTCGCGCCAGGCGTCGCCGGCGGTCACCGGTCGGCCGAGGACGGCGCGGCTGACCACGATGGTGAGCAGGGCGACGGCCAGCGCGTCGAGCAGCAGCGACAGCGGCATGGTGGCGAGCAGGGTGAGCAGCTGGGTGGAGGCGCCGGTACGGCCCTTGACCAGCAGCTTGGCGACGAAGGCGCCGGCCTGGTCGACGACGGCGATGCCGAGCGAGAGGGTGAGCGCGGTGCGCCAGTTCCGGCGGACGGTGGTGACGGCGCCGTCGAGCAGTTCGCCGATGCTGAGCGGGCGCAGCGGGATGACGCCGGGCCGGGGGCTGCGCGCGCTCTCCCAGCCGTACGGGCCCTGGCCGGGGGGCTGGGTGCCGCGGTTCGGCTGTCCGTACTGGGCGCCCCAGGCGGGTGCGGCCTGAGGGGGTGCCGACGGCCCGGGCACGGCGGCGGGCGCGTCGGCCGGGGGCCGGGTGCCGTCGCGGGGTGGCTCGGACGAGCTGGGCGAGGCCCAGCCCGGAGTGTCGGTCATCACTGCTCCTCGGAGGGGCGTCCTGGGCGCGGCTCCGGGCGGATCTTTCGCCCGCGCGCAGCGCCCATCGTGCCATGGGGCCCGGAGACGCCCCAGGGGTATCCGGTTGCTGATCGACAACGGGGGCCGCCGGGGGGTCGGACGGCGGGTTCCGGTCAGTTCGGAGGCGCTCCGAGGAGGGCTATTCGCCCGGTATGGCCGGAATTCGACGGCGGTGGAGTTGGCCGTTGTGGAGCAATGGCACTGCTGTGCGGCAGGTCACAATCCGGTAATGAGAAGATGGACCCATGAAGGGACGCGTCCTCGTCGTTGATGACGACTCCGCACTGGCCGAGATGCTCGGCATCGTGTTGCGTGGTGAGGGTTTTGAGCCGTTTTTCGTCGCGGATGGGGACAAGGCGCTAGCCGCGTTCCGGGAGAGCAAGCCCGATCTGGTCCTGCTCGACCTGATGCTGCCCGGCCGGGACGGCATCGACGTGTGCCGGCAGATCCGGGCCGAGTCCGGCGTCCCGATCGTCATGCTGACCGCGAAGACCGACACGGTCGACGTCGTGGTGGGCCTGGAGTCCGGCGCCGACGACTACGTCACCAAGCCGTTCAAGCCCAAGGAGCTGGTGGCCCGGGTGCGCGCGCGGCTGCGCCGTGCCGAGGAGCCGACGCCCGAGCAGCTGACCATCGGCGACCTGGTGATCGACGTGGCCGGCCACTCGGTGAAGCGGGACGGGCGCAGCATCCCGCTGACCCCGCTGGAGTTCGACCTGCTGGTCGCGCTGGCCCGCAAGCCCTGGCAGGTGTTCACCCGCGAGGTGCTGCTGGAGCAGGTGTGGGGCTACCGCCACGCGGCGGACACCCGCCTGGTCAACGTCCACGTGCAGCGCCTCCGTTCCAAGATCGAGAAGGACCCGGAGCGCCCCGAGATCGTGGTGACCGTCCGCGGCGTCGGCTACAAGGCCGGACCCAGCTGACGTGACGGACCGGGCTGACGACACCCCGTCGGGTTCCGCGACCGACGGGGCGGGGGCCGTGCGCGGGGACGTGCTGAGTTCGACCACCCGCCGCCGTCGCGGCCCGTCCGGAGTGTTCGGTCTGATGAAGCGTCAGCTCAGGCGCCCGGCACGCCGGGTCACCACGCTGTACCGCCGGTCGATCCAGTTGCGCGTGGTTGCGGTGTCCCTGCTGGCCTCCATCGCGGTGGTCCTGGTGCTGGGCGTGGTCGTGGTGGCGCAGGTGCGCACCGGCCTGCTCGACACCAAGATCGACGCGGCCCGGGCGCAGGCCCGGATCGGCTTCCAGGTCGAGCAGAAGAAGATCGACGAGGCCCGGGACCAGGCGCTGCGCGGTGCCGTCGACCCGAGCACCGCGGAGACCGGCACCTGGCTGCTGCGCCAGGTCAACGACCTCGCCGCGAGCGGGCAGACGGTCTACTCGGTGATCGCGATGGCCCCCGGCACCGGGACGGTCGTGCCGGACAGCGCCGGCTTCGCGCCGCGCTACTCGGGCGACATCCAGCCCAGCAGCATCCCGGACAGCCTGCGCGCGAAGCTCTTCGAAGAGCCCGGCCAGATGTTCGACCAGCCGACCCGGATCCACCGCTCGCCCGAGGGCGGCGGCAAGAGCGAGCCCGGACTGGCCCTCGGCATGCAGTTCGTCGGCCCGGCCGACACCAGCTACCAGCTGTTCTACGTGTTCTCCTTCGGCCAGGAGACCGACACCCTCAACCTGATCACCGGCACCCTGGCGACCGCCGGCGTGTTCGTGGTGATCCTGATGGGCGGCATCGCCTGGGTCGTGGTGCGCCAGGTGGTCACCCCGGTCCGGATGGCCGCGGGCATCTCCGAGCGGCTCGCCGACGGACACCTGGAAGAGCGGATGAAGGTGACCGGGACGGACGACATCGCCCGCCTCGGGGAGTCGTTCAACCGGATGGCCAACGCCCTCCAGGCGCAGATCCGCCAGCTGGAGGAGCTCTCCCGGGTGCAGCGGCGCTTCGTCTCGGACGTCTCGCACGAGCTGCGCACCCCGCTGACCACGGTCCGGATGGCCGCCGACCTGATCTACGACAGCCGCGAGGACCTGGACCCGATGGCGGCCCGCTCGGCGGAGCTGCTCCAGGGCCAGCTCGACCGCTTCGAGTCGCTGCTCGCCGACCTGCTGGAGATCAGCCGCTTCGACGCCGGCGCCGCGATCCTGGACGCCGAGCCGGTCGACCTGCGGGAGATCGTCGGCCGGGTGGTCGAGGCCGCCGAACCGCTGGCCGAGGCCAAGGGCAGCGCCGTGGTGATCCGCGGTGACGGCGAGCCGGTGCTCGCCGAGGTGGACTCCCGCCGGATCGAGCGCATCCTGCGCAACCTGGTGGTCAACGCGCTGGAGCACGGCGAGGGCCGCGACGTGGTCGTGCGCCTCGGCTCGGCCGACGGCGCCGTCGCGGTCGGCGTGCGCGACTACGGCATCGGACTCAAGCCGGGCGAGGCCTCCCGGGTGTTCCACCGCTTCTGGCGGGCGGACCCGTCCCGGGTGCGCACCACCGGCGGCACCGGGCTGGGCCTGTCCATCGCGGTCGAGGACGCCCATCTGCACGGCGGCTGGCTCCAGGCCTGGGGCGAGCCCGGTGGCGGCTCGCACTTCCGGCTGACCCTGCCGCGCACCCGCGGCGGCGAGATCAACCGGGCGCCGTTCCGGCTGGAGCCGGAGGACTCCCGCAACAACCGGGGCCTGGGCGCGTACGGCACGCCGTACCGGCGGGCGATCGCCCCGGCGGGCGCCACGGCGATGACCGCCGCCGAGGAGCAGGCCGAGGCGCCGGAGGGGCCCGGCAACGGGCTGGGCAGCGGCCTCGGCGGAGTGCTGAACATCGGCCCCGGACTGGGCCGGAGCCGGCTGCCCGAGGGGCCGCGCGCGGACCCCTCGGACGTGCGGACGGCGGGGGCCGGTTACGGCGTCATCGGCGCCCAGGTCATGGTGGACCCGACGCCCGGACGGCCGTCGGTGGCGCAGCGTACGGCGGAGCCGGACGTGACGGGTGGGACGGACCTGGAGGGGTCGCAGCGTGCGAAGGACGAGCAACACGACTAGGGGCCTGCCCCGGCGTCGGTCCGCGGACGGGCGTCGGTCCGCGGACGGGCGTCGGTCCGTGGGCGGGCGTCGGTCCGTGGGCGGGAGTGCGAGGACCGGCCCCGCGCCGCTGCTCGTGGCGGTGGCCGGCGCGGTGCTCGTCACCCTGGTGGCGAGCGGCTGCGCGGCCATGCCGGACTCCGGCGGCATCACCAAGGTGGAGCTGTCCCAGGGCTCGGCCGACAAGAACCTGCAGGCCAGGGTCTTCCCGGTGGCGCCCGGCAAGGGCGCCAAGCCGCGCGAGCTGCTGACCGGGTTCCTGGACGCGGTGACCGCCGACGAGGGGTACGAGACCGCGCGCAAGTACCTCACCGAGCGCGCCGCGGCGAGCTGGAACCCGGATGCGGGCATCCAGGTGCTCTCCGCCACGAAGATCCCGCTGGACCAGGTCGCCGACGCCGACACCAAGTACTCGTCGACGGTCTCCGGGCAGCTGGTGGCCAAGGTCGACGACAAGCACTCCTACCTGCTGGTGGCGGGGCAGAACAACAACGTCTTCGACTTCACCTTCGTGCGCGAGCACGACGGCGACTGGCGGATCGATTCGCTGCCGCCCGGCGTGATCATGAACGAGACCAACTTCCGGAACAGCTTCCGGCAGGTCGAGCGCTTCTTCTACAGCACCCCCGACCCGTCGGTGCCGGCCCCCGCCAACGGCGGCCAGGAGGTGCTGATAGCCGACCCGATCTACCTGCGCCGCCGGATCGACCCGCTGACCTCGGCCGCCAAGGCGCTGGTCTCCGGGCCGTCGACCTGGCTCTCGCCGGTGGTCCGGACGGCCTTCCCGACCGGCACCACGGTCGACAAGGTGAGCATCGACGACAGCCGGATCGCCCACGTGCAGGTCGGCGGGGCCGACCTGGCCGACCCGCTGGCCTGCCGGCGGATGGCGGCCCAGCTCTTCTACACCTTCGCCGACCAGGGCAAGGGCCAGGTCGAACGGCTGGAACTGCGCGGTCAGCGGGGCTCCTGCACGGCCAGTCGCACCGACGACCCGGCCGTCGGCCCCGGCGCGCTGGCCGGGCGACTGCCCGTGCAGCAGTACTACCAGCGCGCCGACAACGGCGCCCTGATGGCGGCCGACGACGGGCACACCGGCGACCCGGTGCCCGGGGTGCTCGGCAAGCCGCACGCGAGCGGAGCGCCCGTCCTGGGCGCCGTCGCGGTCAGCCGGGACGGCGCCCAGGCCGCCGCGCTCTCGGACGACGGCCACCAGCTCTACGCGGTGCCGCTGCAGGCCGGCACGGCGACGATGCCCGAACCGGTGCTCAGCTCCCCGGCGAAGGCCGGCGCCAAGGACGACGGCCTCGCCTCGCCCAGCTGGGACGGCCGCGGCGACCTCTGGGTGGTGGACCGCAACCCGCAGAACCCGCGGGTGGTCATGGTGCGCGGCGGCAAGACGTACACCGCGCCGGTGGACGGGCTGACCGGGCAGACGGTGCAGGCGTTGAAGCTCTCCTCGGACGGCGCCCGGATCGCCCTGGTGGTCAAATCCCCCGGGGTGAACGGGAGTTCACTGATGTTCGGGCGGGTGGAGCACGGCGGCACGCCGCAGGCGCCGACCGTGCGGATCACCGGCGTCCGCCCGGCGGCCCCCTCGCTCGTCGACGTCGCCTCGGTGTCCTGGTCGGAGACCGACCAGTTGCTGGTGCTCGGCAAGGAGCAGGACCGCCCCCAGCAGCTGTACTACATCAGCACCGACGGCTCGCAGAGCACGGACGGTCAGCTGCAGACCGGCAACGGCCTGCCGTCCTCCCCGCAGTCGATCTCGACGGCGGAGTCCCGCGGCTACATCCTGGCCCAGCCCTCGCCGGTGCTCGCGGTGGCCGCGGGCACCGTCTACCGGCTGGTCAACAACCAGTGGCGGGAAGCCCAGTTGGTGGACAAGGCCCGCTCGTACTTCTACCCGGGCTGACCGGCTCTAGGTGTACTGACCCGGCGGGTGCACCGCGGTGGCCGCGACGGTGGCGGCGGCGCGGGCCGGCAGTCCGGCGTCGGCCAGGGCCCTGGCGGCCTCGGCCAGGCTCGTCCCGGTGGTCACCAGGTCGTCCACCAGCACCGGCTGACGGCCGGCCAGGCCCCGACGGGCGCGCGGCAGGACGGTGAGCGCGCCGTGCAGGTTGCGCCGCCGCTCGGCGGCGTTCAGCCCGGCCTGGTCGGCGACCGGACGGGCGTGCCGCAGCAGCGGCGCGGCCCGGGCGTCCAGGCCGGCCCGGCGCAGCGAGCGGGCGGCGGCCCCGGCCAGCCGCAGCGTCGGGTCGTGCCCCCGGGCGCGCACGGCGGCGCGGGCCGAGGGCATCGGGACCAGCAGCAGCGGCGCGGCCCCGGCGCGCGCCCCCAGGGCGGAGCGCACCGCCCGTCCGAGCGCCTCGCCGAGCGGCCCGGCCAGGCGCAGCGCGCCGCGTTCCTTGTGGGCGAGCAGCAGTTGCCGTACCGGGTCGGCGTACGGCGCGGCCGCGTGCGCCCAGGGCAGCAGGGTGGGGCCGGGCCGGGTGGCGGTCAGCGCGTGCCGGCAGGCCGGGCAGAGCTGGGTGCGCTCGGCGCCGCAGCCCGCGCAGTCGGCGGGGAGCAGGACGTCCAGCAGCCCGGCCAGTGCGTGGCCGAACGGTGTCCGTGCGGACGGCGGACAGGCGGGCGAGGGGGTCGGCGGCACGGCTGCTCCTGGCGGCTTCGGCACGGAGAGTCAGCAAAGGATCCGCCGTATGGGGGGCGTTGTCCAGGTATTTACCCATACTTCACTCGCAGGAGGGTAGACAGGGTGCAACGGTTTGACCGCCCACTCCCAGCACCGCCCGAAGTATCGGGTCATACCCCCCTTCCCGCCCGGGGAGGCGAAAACCCCGCGTGAGGTGTTCGATAAGGCTCCAGGGGGTTTCAACCGTCCCTGATGGGGAGGAAATGAGATGAGGGCCAGTCGTTTCCGCCGCTGGCGGCGGAGCGGGGGGCCGGCAGTGGATGGGCTGGTCCAGCTGGAGCTCAGTCCGGTCCGGTAGCACCCGGATCGGCGTCAGCACGAGGGATCGGAGTTCTGCGTGGACATCGTCGTCAAGGGCCGCAAGACCGAGGTGCCCAAGAGGTTCCGCGAGCACGTGGCCGAGAAGCTGGAGAAGGTCCAGAAGTTCGACGGCAAGGTGATCAGCCTCGACGTCGAGGTGTCCAAGGAGCACAACCCGCGGCAGGCCGACCGGTCCGACCGCGTGGAGATCACTCTCCGTACCCGGGGCCCGGTGATCCGGGCCGAAGCCGCCGCCGGCGACCCGTACGCGGCGCTCGACCTGGCTTCGGCGAAGCTCGACGCGCAGCTGCGCAAGTCCGCGGACCGGCGCCGGGTGCACAAGGGCGGCGCGAACGGCCGCACCCCCATCAGCGTCGCCGAGGCGACCGCGGCCCTGGCCGCGCTGCCCGAGACCACGGCGCACGAGGGCGAGACCAACGGGGCCGTCCGCAAGACCATGATGGGATCCCTGGAAGTGGAGGGCGAAGGCCCGCTGGTGGTCCGGGAGAAGACCCACTCGGCCGCCCCCATGGCGCTGGACCAGGCGCTCTACGAGATGGAGCTGGTCGGCCACGACTTCTACCTGTTCGTGGAGAAGGACAGCGGCCTGCCGAGCGTCGTCTACCGCCGGCACGGCTACCACTACGGCGTCATCCACGTGCAGCCGGACATGGCGGCCGGCGTGGCCAGCGGCGCCGGCGGTGCGATCGGTCGGTCCGTCGACGAGGACTGACCGTCCCGGCAGTTGAACACGGAGGGGTGACCCCGGCGGCAGCGACCGCCGGGGTCACCGGCGTTCCGGGGCGATCCACGCGTTCCGGGCACCGGCCGGTGGGACGGGCTCGAACGGGGCTCGGGTCCGTTGTGTCCAGGGGTCACCCGATGCGGGGCAATCGGCGCCGGAGGGTGACCGCGGCGGTGGCGGGGCGTGGAATGATTGGGCGCACGTCGACCCGCGAAGGGGGAGGAGCGGATGGGGGATCACTTCGGGCTGGGGCCCGCTGGGGGACCGGTCACCGGATTGCCGCCGGGGCCGGAGGAGGAACCCGCGTACGCGCCGCGCCGGGGTGAGCCGATCCGCGTCCTGGTGGTGGACGACCACGCATTGTTCCGCCGCGGGCTGGAGATCGTGCTGGCGGAGGAGCCGGACATCAAGGTCGTCGGCGAGGCCGGGGACGGTGCCGAAGCCGTGCTCAAGGCCGCCGACCTGCTGCCCGACATCATCCTGATGGACGTCCGGATGCCGCGCCGCAGCGGGATCGAGGCCTGCACGGCGATCAAGGACGTGGCGCCCAGCACCAAGATCATCATGCTGACCATAAGCGACGAGGAGGCCGACCTCTACGAGGCGATCAAGGCGGGGGCCACCGGCTACCTGCTCAAGGAGATCTCCACCGACGAGGTCGCCACCGCGATCCGGGCGGTCGCCGACGGGCAGTCGCAGATCAGCCCGTCGATGGCCTCCAAGCTGCTCACCGAGTTCAAGTCGATGATCCAGCGGCGCTCCGACGACCGGGACCTCGTCCCGGCGCCCCGGCTCACCGACCGGGAGCTGGAGGTGCTCAAGCTGGTGGCGACCGGGATGAACAACCGGGAGATCGCCAAGGAGCTCTTCATCAGCGAGAACACGGTGAAGAACCACGTCCGCAACATCCTGGAGAAGCTCCAACTGCATTCCAGGATGGAGGCCGTGGTGTACGCGATGCGGGAGAAGATCCTCGAAATAGGGTGACCGGCGCCCGCCGCCTGGCTACCGGGCGAGCAGCTTCTCCAGGGCCGGGCGCAGCCGTTCGTCGTGCAGCGCCTCGACCCGCACCCCGTCGCAGCCGACCCAGGCGGCCGCCTCGCGCAGGGCGGTGGCGAGCGCCTCGACCTGCCGGGCGCCGCCCCGGTCGTCCGTCAGCGAGACCTGCCGGGCGACCAGCGTGCGGCCCTCCCGGGCCGGGTCGACCCGGCCGACCAGCCGGCCGCCGGTGAGCAGCGGCATCGCGAAGTAGCCGTGCACCCGCTTGTGCTTGGGGGTGTAGGCCTCCAGCCGGTGGGTCATGCCGAAGATCCGCTCGGTGCGGGCGCGGTCCCAGATCAGCGAGTCGAACGGCGAGAGCAGCGTGGTGCGGTGGCGCCCGCGCGGTGCGGTGGCCAGCGCGGCCGGGTCGGCCCAGGCGGCGGCCCGGCCGCCGTCCGGTCCCCAGCCCGCCACCTCGACCGGGACCAGCCCGGTGTCCGCGAGCACCCGGTCCAAGTCCTCGGCGCGCAGCCGGTGGTAGTCCTGGAGGTCGGCCCGGGTGGCCACGCCGAGCGCGGACCCGGCCTGGGCCACCAGGGTGCGCAGGCACTCCTCGTCGGACCGGTCCTGGCCGAACAGGGCGTCGGGGACGGCCTGTTCGGCCAGCGCGTAGACCCGCTTCCAGCTCCGGCGGTCGGTGCAGACCACGTCGCCGAAGGCGAGCGCCCGCTCCACCGCGATCTTGGTGTCGGACCAGTCCCACCACTCGGCCGTCCGCTTGGCCCCGCCCAGCTCGGTGGCGGTCAACGGCCCCTCGGCGCGCAGCTTGTCGAGCACCGCCCGGTACGTCCCGGGCGCGACCTGGTGGCTCCAGAGGCTGCCGCGCTCGCGGTAGCGGCGGCGCCGGAAGGCGAACAGCGGCCACTCCTCGACCGGCAGGACGCAGGCCGCGTGCGACCAGTACTCGAAGGTGGTGCCCGCGCTCCAGTAGGCCGCCTCGACCGCCGGGCGGCCGACCGCGCCCAGCCGGGCGTAGGGCACCAGTTCGTGCGAGCGGGCCAGCACCGAGATGGTGTCCAGCTGGACGGCGCCCAGGTGCCGCAGCACCCCGCGCGCGCCGGCCCGGCGGTCGGGCGCGCCCAGCAGGCCCTGGGCGCGCAGGGCGATCCGGCGGGCGTCGTCGGCGCCCAGGACGGTGACGGGCGCGGGCCCGGCGGCAGCGGTCATGCCGGGGAGCGTAGCCGGGGGTACCGACAGCGGGCCGGGTCAGTCCTGGTCGGGCGCCGGTCCCGTGGCCCGATCCTGCGGTCAGTCCTGGTCGGGCCCGGTCCGTCGGTCCAGGTCGGCGGGGAGCAGCGAGGCGACCCAGGCGTCCCGGAAGACGCCGCGCTGGTCGGCGTACGAGCGCAGGGTGCCCTCGTAGCGGTAGCCGACCCGCTCGGCGACCGCGCGCGAGCCGTCGTTGCCGACGTAGGCGAGCCACTGGAGGCGGCGCAGCCCGAGGTCGGTCAGCGCCCAGCGGGCGACCGCGCGGGCCGCCTCGACGGTGTAGCCGCGACCGCGCTGCTCCTGCACCGTCCACCAGCCGACCGAGGCGGCGGCCGGGTCGTCCGCCTTGCGGGTGACCGCCTGGGCGCCGACCAGCCGGCCCGTCCCGCGCTCGACCACGCACCAGATGAACTCGGAGTCCTTGGCCACGCCCTCGGATGCCAGTTGTGTGGACGAAGAACTCGGCGTCCTTGCGGCGGTAGGGCACCGGGACGACCGTCCAGCGCTGGATCTCGGCGTCCTGGCAGGCCGCGAAGATCGCGTCGATGTCGGACTCCTGCGGGGCCCGCAGGACCAGGCGGTCGGTGGTGAGGGTGACGAGTTCGCTCCGGGGCTGTTCCATGGGCGGATTATTTCTCCGCAGGAGGAATGCGGGCATCCGAATTCCGGGCCAACTCCCCGGCCCGTCGACCCTTTTGTCCCGGTGGACGGTGCTATCGGTCCATGTGCACGGGCGGGTGACACGGGAATACCGTGCTGACGCACCTCCCGGCGCATTGGACTCCTCGCATACGATGGCCCGTGCGGTGGGGTGGACCCCCCGTGCAGTCGTCCAGTGCCAATACAGGCAAGGAGCCCGCTCAAGTGTCCGTCTTCGACAAGATCCTGCGCGCCGGCGAAGGCAAGATCCTTCGCAAGCTGCAGCGGATTGCTGCCCAGGTCAACTCCATCGAAGAGGACTTCGTCAACCTCACCGACGCCGAGCTGCGCGCGCTGACCGACGAGTACAAGCAGCGGATCGTCGACGGCGAGACGCTGGACGACATCCTCCCCGAGGCGTTCGCCACCGTCCGCGAGGCGGCCAAGCGCGTCCTCGGCCAGCGGCACTACGACGTCCAGATCATGGGCGGCGCGGCGCTGCACCTCGGCTACGTCGCCGAGATGCGCACCGGTGAGGGCAAGACCCTCGTCGGCACCCTGCCCACGTACCTGAACGCGCTGACGGGCAAGGGCGTTCACCTGATCACCGTCAACGACTACCTCGCCGAGCGCGACTCGGAGTGGATGGGCCGGGTGCACCGCTTCCTCGGTCTCGAGGTCGGCGTGATCCTGGCGAACATGACGCCCGCCGAGCGCAAGCGCCAGTACGCGATGGACATCACGTACGGCACGAACAACGAGTTCGGCTTCGACTACCTGCGCGACAACATGGCCTGGTCGAAGGACGAACTCGTCCAGCGCGGCCACAACTTCGCGGTGGTCGACGAGGTCGACTCGATCCTCATCGACGAGGCCCGCACCCCGCTGATCATCTCCGGCCCGGCGGACCAGGCGACCAAGTGGTACGCCGACTTCGCCAAGCTGGTGCTGCGCCTCAAGATCGACCGCGACTACGAGGTCGACGAGAAGAAGCGCACCGTCGGCGTCCTGGAGGAGGGCGTCACCCGGGTCGAGGACTACCTGGGCATCGACAACCTCTACGAGTCGGTGAACACCCCTCTGGTCGGCTTCCTGAACAACGCCATCAAGGCCAAGGAGCTGTACAAGAAGGACAAGGACTACGTCGTCATGAACGGCGAAGTCATGATCGTCGACGAGCACACCGGCCGCATCCTGGCCGGGCGCCGCTACAACGAGGGCATGCACCAGGCGATCGAGGCCAAGGAGGGGGTGGAGGTCCAGAACGAGAACCAGACCCTGGCCACCATCACCCTGCAGAACTTCTTCCGCCTGTACGACAAGCTCTCCGGCATGACCGGTACCGGCACCACCGAGGCCGCCGAGTTCCACCAGATCTACAAGCTCGGCGTGGTGCCGATCCCGACCAACAAGACGCCGCTGCGCATCGACCAGCCCGACCTGATCTACAAGTCGGAGCCGGCCAAGTTCGCCGCCGTGGTCGAGGACATCGCCGAGAAGCACGAGAAGGGCCAGCCGGTGCTGGTCGGCACCGTGTCGGTCGAGAAGTCCGAGTACCTGTCGCAGGAGCTGCGCAAGCGCGGCATCCCGCACGAGGTGCTGAACGCCAAGCACCACGAGCGCGAGGCGCAGATCGTCGCCCAGGCCGGCCGCAAGGGCGCCGTCACCGTCGCCACCAACATGGCCGGCCGTGGCACCGACATCATGCTCGGCGGCAACCCGGACCACCTGGCGGCGGCCGAGCTGGCCCAGCGCGGGCTCTCCGCGGGCGACAACCCGGAGGAGTACGAGGCCGAGTTCCCGGCCGCGCTGGAGAAGGCCAAGGCCTCGGTCAAGGCCGAGCAGGAGGAGGTCAAGGAGGCCGGCGGCCTCTACGTCCTCGGCACCGAGCGGCACGAGTCCCGCCGGATCGACAACCAGCTGCGCGGCCGCTCCGGCCGTCAGGGCGACCCGGGCGAGTCCCGCTTCTACCTGTCGCTGGGCGACGACCTGATGCGCCTGTTCAAGGCGGGCATGGTCGAGCGCGTGCTCTCGATGGCCAACGTGCCCGAGGACGTGCCGATCGAGTCCAAGATGGTCACCCGCGCGATCGCCTCCGCGCAGACCCAGGTCGAGCAGCAGAACTTCGAGATCCGCAAGAACGTCCTCAAGTACGACGAGGTGCTCAACCGCCAGCGCGAGGTCATCTACGGCGAGCGCCGCCGCGTCCTGGAGGGCGAGGACCTCCAGGAGCAGGTCGGCCACTTCATGGACGACACCGTCGAGGCCTACGTCAAGGCGGCCACCGGCGAGGGCTTCGAGGACGACTGGGACCTCGACAAGCTCTGGACCGCGTTCAAGCAGCTCTACCCGATCACCCTGGACCTCGCGGAGCTGGAGGAGGAGGTCGGCGGTCCGGCCGGCCTGACCCCGGACTTCCTGACCAAGGTCGTCCAGGAGGACGTCCAGGCGCAGTACGGCGCCCGCGAGGACCAGCTCGGCGAGGAGATCCTGCGCGAGCTGGAGCGCCGCGTCGTGCTGTCGGTGCTGGACCGCCGCTGGCGCGAGCACCTCTACGAGATGGACTACCTCCAGGAGGGCATCGGCCTGCGGGCCATGGCGCAGCGCGACCCGCTGGTCGAGTACCAGCGCGAGGGCTTCGACATGTTCACCGCGATGATGGAGGGCATCAAGGAGGAGTCCGTCGCCTACCTGTTCAACCTGGAGGTCCAGGTCGAGCAGCAGGTCGAGGAGGTGCCGGTGGCGGACGCCGAGGTGCTGCTCGACAAGCTGGAGAAGGACGCCGCCCGCCCGGAGATCAAGGCCAAGGGCCTGGAGGCCCCGAAGCCGCAGCGGCTGCACTACACGGCCCCCTCGGACGAGGTCGGCGGCGGTGTCATCGAGGGCGACTTCGAGGACGGCCTGCCGGAGGACGAGGGCGACGGGCTGACCCGCGCCGAGCGCCGCAAGGCCGCCAAGTCCGCCAAGGGCCGCCGCCGCAAGGCCTGAGCCGCCGGCCGCAGGACGCCGCACAGGGCGCCGCTCCCGTACCGGGGCGGCGCCCTGCGCCGTCCCCTGGGGCATCCCTCGGGGCGTGTTCCGGGCCGTGGTCGTCACCGGGCCTCCACGGCGGTGCACTGCCACTGGCCGGCCGGGCCGCGCTGCTCCAGCCGGAAGGCCACCATGTGGTGCCGCCGGCCGAGGTCGACCCGGACGCAGGCCTCGACGGCGTCCGGGGAAGGCGACCGGTCGTGCACCGGGCCGAGTCGGGGCCGGTCGGCCGGGCCGCCGCGGCGCAGCGCACCGGCCCGGACCAGTGAGGCGAGCTGCCCGTAGCCGTCCAGGCTGGTGTGCCGCATCAGCTGGCCCGAGGGCCGGGCGCCGGTGAGCACCTCGACCAGCTGGTGGGCGAAGCGGGCGGCGAGCGCCCCGGCGTCGTGCCGGGCGGGGCCGGGTGCGGATCCGGGTGCGGATCCGGGGATGGCGCAGGCGGCGCGCGGGTGGCGGGGGCGGCGCCCGGTCGGGTCGCAGCCGCCGTCGGGTGTACGGGCCCGGTGGTGCGGTCGGGCGGTCGGGTGCTCGGTCGGGCGGACGCGCCGGTGGGCGGTCGGCGCGGCGGTGGGCCGGGCGCTCGGGCAGGTGCGGGGGCTGACGGTCACGGTGGCTCCGAACAACGGTGGTGCGGGTACGGACGGGTCCAGGCTGGCGGTGGTGATCACCGGGCGGCAACGGGTTTGCGGCCGCCCCTCGGGTCGGCGCGAAGTTCACCTATCCGGGTGAGTCGACCAGTGCGGCGACGGGCCCGGCGGCCGTGTCGGCGGCACCCGGTTGACGTGCGGGGACGGACCGTACGGCCCGAAAGGGGACGCCCGGGTACGGCGGACCGGGTGGTCCCGCGGCGGGCTCCCGTTGCGCCGCCCGCGCGTCCGCGCGCACCATCGGAGCCTGACCCGAACCCGACGACGACGGGCGGCCGGGATGACGACAGCCGGGACGACCACAAGGGCGGTGACGGGGCCGGACACGCCCGCCGACGCCGGGGGCACCCCCCGGCGCGGCCTGGTGCTGGGCGGCGGCGGGATGCTCGGCGCGGCCTGGACGGTCGGCGCGCTCTGCGCCGTCGAGGAGGCCGTCGGGCACCGGCCGGGCGAGGCGGACGTGCTGCTCGGCACCTCGGCCGGCGCCATCCTGGCCGCGATGCTGGCCGGGGGCGTGCGCCCCGAGCAGCTGCGCGACCACCAGCGCGGCCTGCCGATCACCGAGGGCCCGTTGGCCGGGGTGGCCTTCGACTACGACACCGCGGTGGGCGGTGCGCTGCCGCCCCGGCCGCGGGCCGGGATCGGCTCGCCCGGCCTGCTGCGGGACGCCGTCCGGCACCCGCGCGAGTACCCGCTGCTGACCATGGTCTCGGCGGTGGCGCCGCACGGCCGCGGCTCGCTGGCCCCGGTCGGCGAGCTGGTGCGCGGGCTGCTCGGCCCGGGCGGCTGGCCGCTCCCGGTGGGCGCGACGGGAGAGGCGGGAGCGATGGTGGAGGCCGAGGCCGAGGCCGAGGCCGAGGCCGCGGACGCCGTCCCGCCCAGCGCCGCCGCGGCCCCGCTGCGGGTGGCCGCGGTGGACTACCGCAGCGGCCACCGGGTGGTCTTCGGCGACCCGGACGCCCCCGACGTCCCGGTGGCCGGGGCCGTGATGGCCTCCTGCGCGATCCCCGGCTGGTTCGCGCCGGTGCGCCTGGACGGCTCGGCCTACGTCGACGGCGGCTGCTGGTCGGCCACCAACGCCGACCTGCTGCTCGGCCGCGGCCTGGACGAGGTGTACGTGCTCGCCCCGATGGCCCTGCGGCTCGGCCCGCGGTCGGAGCGCTCCGAGGGCGGCACGGTGGCCGCCCTGCGCGAGTGGCGGGCCCGGGACCGCCCGCGCGGGGTGCTGGCCCAGCTGGTCAGCCGCTACCGCCGCGCGGTGACCCGGCAGCTGCTGCGCGAGGCCGCGCTGCTGCGGGCCGAGGGCGTCCGGGTGCGGCTGCTCGCGCCCACCCCGGCCGACCTGGCGGTGATGGGCCCGAACCTGATGGACCCGGCCCGCCGCGGCGCGGTGCTGGAGAGCGGCCTGCGCAGCGCCCGGGAGGCGCTCGGGGCGGCGCGGTAGTCCCGGGCACCGGTGCGAGGGCTCAGGTGATCACGCCCGGCGCGGCTGAGCTTATTCTTGGGGCGCTGGAGTAGCTTCGCGGAAACCGGAGAGTGCCACCGATGCGCGTGTACGTGCCCACCACCCTGACCGGCCTGGCGGCGGCGCACGAGGGCGGTGCCCTGGACCAGTCCGCGGCGTACGCCGTGACGCCCGCGCTGCGCGAGTGGTACGTCAGCGACGACCTGGAGGAGCTGGAGTACGCGGCGCTCAACCGGGCCGCGCAGTCCTCGCTGCGGCTGCTGGCGGCCGACCCGGACTCCCCGCGCCGGCGCGTCGTGGTGGCGCTGGACGTGGCCGACTCGGCGGTGCGGCCCTTCCCCGGTGACGAGTACCAGGACCAGGCCTCGCTCGGCCGGGTGGTGCTGGCCGGCCCGGTGAAGCTGGCGAAGGCCGCCTCGGTGCACGCGGACGTGGCCGACGACGAGGTGGTCGAGGACGTCGCCGCCGCGGTGGCGGCGGTGGCCGCGGCCGACGCGGGCGACCAGGACGCCCAGTTCACCGTGGACGGCGCCGAGGACCACGACCTGCTCTGGTACGCGACCCAGGAGATCCCCGCCCTGCTGGCGTAGGACCGCCCCGGCGTAGGAGCGCCCGGCCTACGACCGTTGCGGGGGTGATCCCGCTCCTACCGGCGTGTCGGCCGTTCGGGTTACCGTTTGATCCCGTGCGCACTCACATCGTTTGGGACTGGAACGGCACGCTCTTCCATGACATGGACGCCGTCCTCGGCGCGAGCAACGCCGCGTTCGCGACCATCGGCGTCGGGCCGATGACCCTGCAGCAGTACCGCGAGCAGTACGAGATCCCGATCCCCCGGTTCTACGAGCGGCTGCTCGGTCGGATGCCCTCCACGGAGGAGTGGCTGCGACTGGACGACGCCTTCCACGACCGCTACGTCGAGCTCAGCCGGGCCTGCGGCCTGACCGAGGGCGTGCCCGAGCTGCTGGCGGGCTGGCAGGCGGCCGGGCACAGCCAGTCCCTGCTGTCGATGTACGAGCACGAGAAGCTCGTCCCGCTGGTCGACGGCTTCGGCCTGACCGGCAGCTTCCTGCGGGTGGACGGCCGCAGCGGCCCCTCCGGCGGCCAGAAGGCGCAGCAGCTGACCAGGCACCTGGCCGAGCTCGGCGAGCGGGTCGACCCGGCCCGTACGGTGCTGATCGGCGACGCCGCGGACGACGCCCTGGCGGCGCTGCACGCGGGGGCCCGCGCGGTGCTGTACACCGGGGGCTCGCACACCCGGGAGAAGCTGGAGCCGGTCGGCGTCCCGGTGGTGGACAGCCTGGCCGAGGCGGTCGAGCTGGCGGGCCGGCTGACGGGCTGAGCCGAGGCGGTCGGGCCGACGGGCCGAGCGGACCCGCCGGGACGGCGGACGTGGCGGGCGCCACGTCCGCCGTTGGCGTGTCTGGACGGGCGGAACGGTCCCGCCCTGGTCAGGCTGGAGTCGAACCCCAGCCGCCAGGACGGAGCCGCCATGCCCATCGACGCAGTCACCGAGGTGCCGACCCCGGTCAACGAGCCGGTGCGGACGTACGCGCCCGGCAGCCCGGAGCGGGACCGGCTGGTCCGGCGGCTGGACGAGCTGGCGGCCGAGCAGGTCCCGCTGCCGATGACCATCGGCGGTGAGCAGCGGTTCGGCGGCGGCGAGCGGATCGAGGTCGTCCAGCCGCACCACCACGCCGCCAAGCTGGGCGTGCTCGGCAACGCCACCCGGGAGGACGCCCGGGCGGCGGTGGACGCGGCGCTGGCGGCCGGGCGGCAGTGGCGCTCGCTCTCCTTCGACGACCGGGCCGCAGTCTTCCTGCGGGCCGCCGACCTGCTGGCCGGGCCGTGGCGGGACACGCTCAACGCGGCGACCATGCTCGGCCAGTCCAAGACCGTGCAGCAGGCCGAGATCGACTCCGCCTGCGAGCTGATCGACTTCTGGCGGTTCAACGTCGGGTTCGCCCGGCAGGTCCTGGCGGAGCAGCCGGTCTCCTCCCCGGGGGTGTGGAACCGGGTCGACCACCGCCCGCTGGAAGGTTTCGTCTACGCGGTCACCCCGTTCAACTTCACCGCGATCGCCGGGAACCTGCCCACCGCCCCCGCGCTGATGGGCAACACCGTGGTCTGGAAGCCCGCGCCGACCCAGACCCTGGCCGCGTACCACCTGATGCGGCTGCTGGAGGCGGCCGGCCTGCCGCCCGGGGTGATCAACCTGGTCACCGGCGACGGCCTCCAGGTCTCCCCGGTGGTGCTCGCCGACCCGGCGTTCGCCGGGCTGCACTTCACCGGCTCGACCGCCACCTTCCAGTCGCTCTGGCAGAGCATCGGCGCGAACATCGGCGGCTACCGCACGTACCCGAGGATCGTCGGCGAGACCGGCGGCAAGGACTTCCTGCTGGCCCACCGCTCGGCCGACCCGGACATCCTGCGGACCGCGATGGTCCGCGGCGCCTTCGAGTACCAGGGCCAGAAGTGCTCGGCGCTCTCCCGCGCCTACGTGCCGCGCAGCCTCTGGCTCACGATCAAGGACGACTTCCTGGCCGAGGTGGACGCCCTGACGGTGGGCGACGTCACCGACCTGTCGAACTTCATGGGCGCCCTGATCGACAAGCGCGCCTTCGAGCGGAACCGCACCGCGATCGAGCGGGCGAAGGCCGACCCGACCGTCGAACTGGTGGCCGGCGGCCAGTACGACGACGCGATCGGCTGGTTCGTCCGGCCGACCGTGCTGGTCTCCTCGGACCACCGGGGCGAGATCTTCCGCACCGAGTACTTCGGGCCGATCCTGGCGGTCCACGTCTACGAGGACTCCCGCTGGGACGACGTGCTCCGCCGGGTCGACGCGGGTGCCCCGTACGGCCTCACCGGCGCGGTGATCGCCCAGGACCGGTACGCCATCGCCCAGGCCGTGGAGGAGCTGCGCTTCACCGCCGGGAACTTCTACATCAACGACAAGCCCACCGGCGCCGTGGTCGGCCAGCAGCCCTTCGGCGGCTCCCGGGCCTCCGGGACCAACGACAAGGCGGGCGCCGCGCAGAACCTGCTGCGCTGGACCTCGGCGCGGGCGATCAAGGAGACCTTCGTGCCGCCCACCCGGCACGGTTACCCGCATATGGGCTGAAAGCGAACACGACGCTCCGGTTTGGACATGGTGTCCAGGACGGACCCGACATCCTGTGGGTTTGCGCCTCCCTGTCCCTGTGCACCTTCGATTGATCCGGTTAGGCTGGCTGGCGTCGTCGGGTGGCTTGCAGGACGAACGTGTCGTCCTACCCGCTGGGAGGGCGTTTCATGCGTGCCATGAGCCCCTTTCAGTCGGACGGTGCGGCAGGATTGCGAGCGACCCGTCGGTGTACACCCACACACCACCGAGTCACGCAACGGCGCGCGACAGGAGCCAAGAAGTCATGCAGACCAAGCTGGACGCAGCCAAGGCCGAACTGCTCAAGAAGGCAGCCGCAGCCGCTGAGAACAGCCAGGTGGGGGGAGCGGCGCCGGGGGAGGGTCTGAGCAACGGTGCTCTGACCGCGTACCTGCACCACTACTACCTCCACACCGCGCCCGAGGACCTGGTCGACCTCGACCCGGTCGACGTGTACGGCGCGGCCGCCTCCCACTACCGCCTGGGGCTCAAGCGCCCCCAGGGCACCGCCGAGGTGCGGGTCCACACCCCCTCGGTCGAGGAGAACGGCTGGTCCTGCGGCCACACCGTGGTCGAGGTCGTCACCGACGACATGCCCTTCCTGGTCGACTCGGTCACCAACGAGCTCTCCCGCCAGGACCGCGCGATCCACCTCGTCGTCCACCCCCAGCTGCTCGTCCGCCGTGACATCACCGGCAAGCTGCTGGAGATCCTGGACGTCGACGCCTGCTCCCGCAGCCAGGCCGCCGGCACCGAGTGGCCCGCCGACGCGACCGTCGAGTCGTGGATGCACATCGAGATCGACCGCGAGACCGACCGCGACGACCTGCGCACCATCGAGACCAACCTGCGCCGCGTGCTCGGCGACGTCCGCGAGGTCGTCGAGGACTGGGGCAAGATGCGCGACAGCGCGCTGCGCCTGGCCGACGAGCTGGCCGAGGAGCCCCCGGCCGAGCTGCCCGAGCAGGAGGTCGGCGAGGCCTGGGAGCTGATGCGCTGGCTCGCCGACGACCACTTCACCTTCCTCGGCTACCGCGAGTACGACCTGGTCGAGCACGAGGGCGAGGAGGTCCTCAAGGCCGTCGCCGGGACGGGCCTGGGCATCCTGCGCTCCGACCCGCACAGCCACGACGACCGCCACCACTCGGTCTCCGAGGCCTTCGGCCGGCTCTCCGCCCCGGTCCGCGCCAAGGCCCACGAGAAGAAGCTGCTCGTCCTGACCAAGGCCAACAGCCGATCCACCGTGCACCGCCCGGCCTACCTCGACTACGTCGGCGTGAAGAAGTTCAACGCCGCCGGCGAGCCCACCGGCGAGCGCCGCTTCCTCGGCCTGTTCTCCTCCGCCGCCTACACCGAGTCGGTCACCCGCATCCCGGTCGTGCGCCGCAAGGTCCAGGAGGTGCTGGACGGCTCCGGCTTCTCCAGCGAGAGCCACGACGGCCGCGACCTGCTCCAGATCATGGAGACCTTCCCGCGCGACGAGATCTTCCAGACCTCGGCCGCCGAGCTGCTCTCCATCGCCACCAGCGTGCTCTACCTCCAGGAGCGCCGTAAGCTGCGGCTCTTCCTGCGCCAGGACGAGTACGGGCGCTACTTCTCCGCCTTCATCTACCTCCCGCGCGACCGCTACACCACGCGCATCCGGCTGCTGCTCACCGACATCCTCAAGGAAGAGCTGAACGGCGCCACCATCGACTACACGGTGTACGCCACCGAGTCGGTGCTGACCCGCCTGCACTTCGTCGTCCGGGTCGCCCCGGGCACCGAGCTGCCCCGGCTCACCGACTCCGACATCGAGCGGATCGAGAACCGCCTGGCCGAGGCCGCCCGGTTCTGGATGGACGGCTTCCACGACCAGCTGCACACCGAGCTGGGTGAGGAGAAGGCCGCCGAGCTCGGCCACAAGTACGCCAACGCGTTCCCCGACGGCTACCGCGCCGACTTCCCGCCGCGCACCGCCGTCTCGGACATCAAGCAGATCGAGGCGCTGCACGGCGAGGGCGACTTCCGCCTCAACCTGTACCAGCCGGTCGGCGCGGGCGACGACGAGCGCCGCTTCAAGATCTACCGGGTCGGCGGCCCGATCTCGCTCAGCGAGGTCCTGCCCGTGCTCCAGCGCCTGGGCGTCGAGGTCCTGGACGAGCACCCGTACGCGCTGCGCCGCTCCAACGGCACCACCGCGTGGGTGTACGACTTCGGCCTCAAGCTGCGCGAGGCCACCGAGCTCACCGACGAGGCCCGCGAGCGCTTCCAGGACACCTTCGCCGCGACCTGGACCGGCAAGGCCGAGAACGACGGCTTCAACGAGCTGGTCCTCACCGCCGGGCTGAACTGGCGCCAGGCGATGGTGCTGCGCGCCTACGCCAAGTACCTGCGCCAGGCGGGCTCCACGTTCTCCCAGGACTACATGGAGGACGCGCTCCGCAACAACACCCACACCACCCGCCTGCTGGTCAACCTCTTCGAGGCCCGGCTCAGCCCCAGCCACCGCTCCGGCGCCCTGGAGCTGACCGAGGGCATCCTGGAGGAGCTGTCCGGCGCGCTCGACGAGGTCGTGTCGCTGGACGAGGACCGCATCCTGCGCTCCTTCCTGCACCTCATCAAGGCCACCCTGCGGACCAACTTCTTCCAGCACGACGGCTCCGGCGCGTGGCACTCCTACGTGTCGATGAAGTTCGACCCGCAGGCCATCCCGGACCTCCCGGCCCCGCGCCCGGCGTTCGAGATCTGGGTGTACTCGCCGCAGGTCGAGGGCGTGCACCTGCGCTTCGGCAAGGTCGCCCGCGGCGGTCTGCGCTGGTCCGACCGGCGCGAGGACTTCCGCACCGAGATCCTCGGCCTGGTCAAGGCCCAGATGGTCAAGAACACCGTCATCGTCCCGGTCGGCGCCAAGGGCGGCTTCGTCGCCAAGCAGCTGCCGGACCCCTCGGTGGACCGCGACGCCTGGCTGGCCGAGGGCGTCTCCTCGTACAAGACCTTCATCTCGGCGCTGCTCGACATCACCGACAACCTGGTGGCCGGCGAGGTCGTCCACCCGGCCGACGTGGTCCGCCACGACGAGGACGACACCTACCTGGTCGTCGCCGCCGACAAGGGCACCGCGACCTTCTCCGACATCGCCAACGGCGTCGCGGAGTCGTACGGCTTCTGGCTGGGCGACGCCTTCGCCTCCGGTGGCTCGGCCGGCTACGACCACAAGGGCATGGGCATCACCGCCCGCGGCGCCTGGGAGTCGGTCAAGCGCAACTTCCGCGAGCTGGGCCACGACACCCAGTCCGAGGACTTCACGGTCGTCGGCATCGGCGACATGTCCGGCGACGTCTTCGGCAACGGCATGCTGCTCAGCGAGCACATCCGGCTGATGGCGGCCTTCGACCACCGCCACATCTTCCTGGACCCGAACCCGGACGCGGCCGTCTCGTACGCCGAGCGCCGCCGCCTGTTCGACCTGCCGCGCAGCTCCTGGGACGACTACGACAAGTCGCTGATCTCGACCGGCGGCGGCGTGTTCCCGCGCAGCGCCAAGTCGATCCAGGTCAGCGCGCAGGTCCGGGCCGCGCTGGGCATCCAGGAGACCCGCCTCACCCCGGCCGAGCTGATGAAGGCCATCCTCCAGGCGCCGGTCGACCTGTTCTGGAACGGCGGCATCGGCACCTACGTCAAGGCCTCCACCGAGACCAACGCCGAGGTCGGGGACAAGGCCAACGACGCCATCCGGGTCAACGGCGAGCAGGTCCGGGCCCGGGTCATCGGCGAGGGCGGCAACCTCGGCTGCACCCAGCTCGGCCGCATCGAGTACGCGGCCACCGGCGGCCCCGAGGCGGCCGGCGGCTGGATCAACACCGACGCCATCGACAACTCGGCCGGTGTGGACACCTCGGACCACGAGGTCAACATCAAGATCCTGCTCAACCAGGTCGTCGCCGAGGGCGACATGACGGTCAAGCAGCGCAACGTCCTGCTCGCCGAGATGACCGACGAGGTCGGCCACCTGGTGCTGCGCAACAACTACGCGCAGAACGTCGTGCTGGCCAACGCCGTCGCCCAGGCGCACAGCATGGTCAACGTCCACGCCCGGATGATCAACCGCTTCGAGGCGGCCGGCCGGCTCGACCGCGGGCTGGAGTTCCTGCCCGTCGAGCGCCAGATCCGCGAGCGCCAGCAGAACGGCCGCGGGCTCTCCCAGCCCGAGATGTCGGTGCTGCTCGCCTACACCAAGATCATCCTGGCCGACGAGCTGCTCGCCACCGACCTGCCGGACGACCCGTACTTCCGCACCGCGCTGCACGAGTACTTCCCGAGCGCGCTGCGCGCGAAGTTCGCCGACGCGATCGACAACCACGCGCTGCGCCGCGAGATCATCACCACGCTGATCGTCAACGACACGATCAACCGCGGTGGCTGCACCTTCGCCTTCCGCCTGAAGGAGGAGACCGGCGCGACCTACGAGGAGATCGCCCGGACGCACACCGCCGCGCGGGCCGTCTTCGGCCTGGAGGAGATCTGGGCCGAGATCGAGGGCCTGGACAACAAGGTCCCGGCCCGGATCCAGACCAAGATGCGGCTGCACTCGCGGCGCCTGGTCGAGCGCGCCACCCGGTGGATGCTCAACAACCGCCGCCAGCCGCTCGACATCGCCGGCACCATCGAGTTCTTCCACGACCGGATCAACCAGGTCTGGGGCTCGCTGCCCAAGCCGCTCCGCGGCGAGGACCTGACCTGGTTCGAGAAGATCCAGGGCGAGCTCGCCGCTGCGGGCGTGCCGGACGCGCTGGCCACCCGGATCGCCGGGCTGTCCTCGGTCTTCCCGACCCTGGACATCACCGAGGTCGCGGACCGCTCCGGCAAGGACGTCGCCGAGGTCGCCGAGCTGTACTACGACCTGGGCGACCGCCTGCAGATCTCGCACCTGCTCGACCGCATCATCGACCTGCCCCGCACCGACCGCTGGTCGTCGATGGCCCGGGCCGCGATCCGCGAGGACCTCTTCGCGGCGCACGCGGCGCTGACCGCCGACATCCTGGCCTGCGGCCCCGAGGGCGCCACCCCCGAGGAGCGCTACACCGCCTGGGCGGACCTCAACTCCACCCTGCTGAACCGCGCCAAGGCCACCCTCGACGACATAAGGGGTTCGGACAACTACGAGCTGTCCAGCCTCTCGGTCGCGATGCGCGTCATCCGCACCCTGCTGCGCACCGGTTCGATGCGCTGACGGACGGCTGTACGGAAGGGCCCGCGTCCTCTTGGGCGCGGGCCCTTCCGCGTTCCCGCCACCGCCCCGAAAACCGGTTACGGATCGTGGACGCACGTTCGATACGGTGCTCCCGAACGAACTTTGGGGGAATCGACATGGGGAAGAACCGGGGACCGATCCGCGCAGTGGGCGCGGCCGTCTCGGTGGTGCTGCTGGTCGCCGGAGCGGCGGCCTGCGGCAACGACGACAAGAAGGACACGGCGAAGGCCGACTCCACCGCCACGGCCTCGGCGGCGCCGACGTCCAAGGCGCCGGAGGCCTTCTCGGCGGCCGGCTACCGCGGCCTCAAGCCGGGGACGGCGAAGGACGCCGGGCTGGCCACCGGTGTGCTGGAGGCGGCGCCGGTCTCGCTGCTCGACGGCTGCACCGACTTCGTCTACAAGGGCGGCCCGGCACCGGACAAGACCCGGATGGACGCCGAGGCGGCCACCGAGGCCCGCTACAAGGACCTCAATGCCCAGGCGGACGCGGCCCGGGGCACGGCCCCCGCCCCGGCGGGCACGCTGCCGCCAGGGGCCTCCGCGAAGGATGCCGCCGCGGCCGCCGCCGGTTCGGCCGCCGCGGCCAAGGACTCGGCCGCCACCGCCAAGCTGATGGCCGACGCCACCAAGTCCATCGCGGACATGTGGGTGGCCCGCGAGGCCAAGGACAAGGCCTTCCTGGCCACCGGCCGGGTCTCCTTCGCCGCCACCGGCCTGCGCGAACTGGTCGCCCCGGCCGAGGCCAGGACCGCCGAGGGCATCGGTGCCGGCGCCACCCTGGACGCCCTCCAGCAGGCGTACGGCGCCAAGGGCCTCCAGCTGGCCAAGAGCGGCAAGTACGAGCTGCCGGTCGAGGGACAGCAGGGCTGGAAGTACGAGTTCACCGTGGACGGCGGCAAGGTCGTCGGCATGGCCGTGGCCAACCGCGACATCAAGTGCGTCTGACCGCCTGACCGCCTGACCGCGACGGTTCCGGTGCTGGGGCCCGCCTTCGAGATCATCTCGAAGGCGGGCTTCGTGTTCTCCGTGCTCGCATTCCCACAGCGGAGCGAAACGCCTCTTGTTCTCTGCACAGGAAGTCGGTCCGGTCGACTTCCTGCGCGGGTGGCGCCGAAGCCCCGCGTGCGGGGCCTAGCGGGAGGCGGCGCGCTGGAGGGCGCTGGCGAGGAGGGCGAGGTCGGTGGGGCCGTTGCCGAGTTCGCGGACCGGGCGGCGGGCGGGCGGGGCGCCCAGCTGGAGGGGGTCTATCGCGACCACGGTGGGGCGCAGGGTGGCGGTGCGCGGGATGCGGCCGCTGATGCGGGCGGTCTGGAAGGCGGTGACGCCGCCGTCCGGGCGGCGCAGGTAGCCGCGGCCGGGGGTGTCCTCGGGGAGGGCGGCCGCGTCGCCGAGGTGGATCAGCAGGTCGGAGTCGGCCGGGTCCTCGGTGCGCAGGGCGATCCGCAGCAGGGCGGCCTCGTCGACCTCGGTGCCGGCGCTCTCCTCGGGGCGGCCGGTGGCGACGGCGAGGTGGATGCCGAGCGGGCCGCCGCGCCGGGCGACGGCGGCGAGCGCGCGGGCCAGCGGGCGGCCGACCGGGGAGGTGGGGGAGAGCAGGGCGTCGTAGTCGTCGACGACGACGACCAGCCGGGCCGGGACGGGGCCCGTGGGGGCGGCGGACGGCCGGGAGTCCTCGGCGCTGCGCGGCTGGATGATCCGCGCCGCGGTGGAGGTGGTGCCGGCGCCGACGGTGGCGGGGACCGGTACGGAGGTCGCGCCGTGGTCGTCCAGCCGCTGTCCGTCCAGGCCGTGTCCGTCCAGGATGTGCCCGTCCAAGATCCGTGCGGCGTGCCAGGAGGCGAAGTCCAGCCCGTCGAACAGCCGCTCCCGCAGGGCGAGTTCGTCCTCCAGCGCCTCGGCGGCGAGGAGTGCGGCGCGCGGGTCGGCGACGGCGTTCACCCGGCCGGTGACGTGCGGCAGCTCGGTGCAGCCGTCCAGTCCGTCCTGGCCGTCGCCGGTGGCCCGGCCCTCGATGAGGGTGACGGCGAGGCGCTCGGGCCGCTCGGAGACGGCGAGCGAGGCGACCAGGGTGCGCAGCAGCTCCGTCTTGCCGGAGCCGCGGGCGCCGCCGATCAGCAGGTGGGGGCCGCCCGGGTCGGGGGAGGGCAGGGTGAGTTCGGGGTCGGCCAGGTCGAGGGTGCACAGCTCGTCCCGGGTGGTGCCGAGCAGGGCGGTGGCGGCGCCGATGCCGCCGGCGTGGGCGGCCCAGCGGGCGGAGAGCTTGGCCGGGGTGACGGTGTCGAGCTGGAGCAGGTCGAGCAGCCGCAGCGCGTCCGGCAGCGGGCCGCGGGAGACCGGGGCGGCTTCGCGCAGCGGGGCGAGGAGGCGGGCCAGCCGTTCGGCCCAGGCGTCGGAGACGGCGTCCAGCGAGACCTCGTGCAGGGTTTCCCGGCCGCGGGCGACCGGGCGGTCCAGGGAGAGCTGGGTGCCGACCTCGCCGGTGATCAGGGCGGTGGCGCCGAGGCCGCGGGGGAGCAGTTCGGGCTGTTCGGCGAGGCAGACCGGGAAGATGCCGACCGCCGGGCCCTGGCGCAGCAGCAGGTCGAGCGCGTGCCGGGCGGCCTCGGTGGCCGGGCGGCCGTCCACCACGACCACGGTGGCGGGGTGGCCGCCGGGGCCGGTCGGGCCGCTGAGCCGGGCGGTGAGCTCGGTGAGCCGGGCGGTGGCCTGGTCGTCGTCGAAGCCGGTCAGCAGGCGGCAGTCCTGGCCGTCGACGGGGCGCAGGTGGGGCAGCCACAGCGCCCAGGCCCAGGTGTCGACGCGGTCCTCGGGGCTGCGGGCCGGGTCGGCGTCGACCACGACGAGGCTCAGTCCGGTCGGCGGGTGCAGTGCGGCGAGCTGGGCGACGACGGCGCGGGTGAGCGCGTCCAGGCGTTCGCGCGGGCCGCTGAGGCCGAGGCTGCCGGCGGTCTGGAGGTCGAGGGTGACGGGGACGGCGGGCAGCATGGTGCCGGGGGTGGTGCCGGCGCCGCCGGGGCGGTCGGCGGTGCCCAGCCGCAGGGTGAGCGCGTCGGGGTGGCCGGGGCCGCGCTCCCACAGTCGGGGGCCGGGGCCGACGGCGTTGAGCAGCACGGTGGCGAGGTCGGGCCAGCGCTCCCGCTGGGCGGCGGCCTGGCGCAGCCGTACGGCGGTGTGGTGGCGTTCGGCGCTCTCCTGGCCGGGCGGCTCGGCGGCGCGGCCGGGCAGCAGGGCGAAGAGGCCGCGGCCGCGGCCCGGGGCGGGCTCGGGGGCGGTGGGCGGTTCGAGGACGGGCGGCGCGGGCCGGACGGGGCCGGGGGCGGCGAGCTGGAGGTGGCCGTTGCCGTCGGGCAGGGCGGCGCGGGCCGGCTCGCCGAGCGGTTCGAGGACCTGGAGGGTGGACTCGCCGATCCGCAGCAGCGCGCCGTGTTCCAGGGGGACGGCGGCCTCGGGCGGCAGGGGCGGGACGATCCGGCCGTCCAGGGTGGTGCCGTTGGTGGAGCCGAGGTCGCGGACGGTGGCCCGGCCGTCCTCGCCGAGGTGCAGGGCGAGGTGCAGCCGGGAGACGTCCGGGTCGTCGAGCGGGACGTCGGCCTCGCCGGAGCGGCCGATCCGGATCTCCCGGCCGTGCAGCCGGTGCACTCCGCCGGCGTCCGGGCCGCCGACCACGCGAAGTTCGGCCGCGGCGCGGGTGTCGTCGGGGTCGTCGGCGGTGGGGTCGGGCTCGTTGAGGCTGAGCACGGCGCCGTCGAGCAGCGGGGGGTGGCCGAGGAGGGTGTGCTCGTCCACCCGGTGCGCCCCAGCGTACAGGTGCACATGGGTGGCGGCCCGTGGCCCGCGCACGCCGACGGCGCCCGCGAGTGCGCCCGCGATGGCGCCGAGCGCGGTGCCGACGGGTGCGGTGACCAGCACGTCCACGTAGGGGATGGCGGAGCCGGCGGCGGTCGGGCCGCTGCGCGGTCGGAGGACGGTCAGCCGGATCTGCATCTCGCCCGCGGGTCCCTTCTGCTGGTGTGATGCCTGGTACCGCTGCCCGGTGTCGTCGCGCACGCGCGGGGCGATCGCGGCGACCCTTGGGCCACACGAGTGGCGAGTGTCCATCCTGCCATCCGGCGCGGACGGTCCGCGCACCGTACCGGATTTGACGATCTTGCGATCATCGCCATGGTGGAGGCGACGGAGGGTCAGGTCAACCGTCGCTCCGCCCGTCCGGCCGAGGGGCCCGGCGGCCGCCTCCGGGTGGTTCCCTAGGGGATGTCCCCCAACCCTGCTCCGACCGCCAGCCGGTCACCTCAAAAACCCGTACGGACACCGTTAGAGTGGCCGCAAACACGGGCCCGGCAGGCTCACCGCACACCGGCGGGGGAGCGCCCCGCGGGCGGCACGGCGAGGAGTGCGACAGGTGCGGCCAGTCGGCAGCAAGTATCTGCTTGAGGAGACCCTGGGGCGGGGTGCCACCGGGACGGTCTGGCGCGGTCTGGTGCGCCAGGACGTCCAGGTGCCGGGCAGCGAGCCCGGGCAGCAGGTGGCCATCAAGGTGCTGCGCGAGGAACTGGCGGCCGACCCGGACGTGGTGATGCGCTTCCTGCGCGAGCGTTCGCTGCTGCTGCGGCTGAGCCACCCGAACATCGTCCGGGTCCGCGACCTGGTCGTCGAGGGCGAGCTGCTGGCGCTGGTGATGGACCTGGTGGAGGGCCCCGACCTGGCCCGCTACCTGCGCGCCAACGGCCCGTTCAGCCCGATCGCCGGCTCCCTGCTGATGGCCCAGGTCGCGGACGCGCTGGCGGCCAGCCACGCGGACGGCATCGTCCACCGCGACCTCAAGCCGGCCAACGTGCTGCTCGCCTCCACCGGGGTGCAGGGCACCGAGCAGATGCACCCGCTGCTCACCGACTTCGGCATCGCCCGGCTGGCCGACTCCCCGGGCGTCACCCGCACCCACGAGTTCGTCGGCACCCCCGCGTACGTCGCGCCGGAGTCCGCCGAGGGCCGCCCGCAGACCTCCGCGGTGGACGTCTACGGCGCCGGGATCATGCTGTACGAGCTGGTCACCGGCCGCCAGCCGTTCCAGGGCGACAGCGCCCTGGCGGTGCTCCAGGCCCACCTGGCGCAGGAGCCGCAGCGGCCCAGCACCATGCCCGAGCCGCTCTGGACGGTGATCGAGCGCTGCCTGCGCAAGGACCCGGCACAGCGGCCGAGCGCCACCGTGCTGGCCCGCGCCCTGCGGGTGGTCGCGGCCGGGGTCGGCGTGCACGCCTCGCCGGCGGCGGTGGACGAGGCCCTGGCGGTCGGCGCCCTGCTGCTGCCGGACCCGCGGCCGACCGCCGTGCCCGGCACCGTGCCGGTGGCCCCCGGCGGGCCCGGACCGTTCGGGGCCGACGACCGCACCCAGGTGCTGCCCCCGCCCCCGGGCGTCCCGCCGTACGACCCGGCCGGGCAGTACGACCCGGCCGCGGCGACCCGGGTGATGGGCACCCAGCCGCCGCCCGCGCCCCCGTACGGCACCCAGGACCGCACCCAGGTGATGCCGCCCACCGCCGTGCCGCCGCCCCCGCCGGTCGCCCCGGCCGGGCCGCCGCCGGAGGAGGCGCCGCACCCCTGGCAGACCCAGCTGAGGGCGGCGCGCGACCGCAACCAGCAGACCCAGGTCGGCTACTTCGGGCCGGAGGACTTCGAGGACCCGCAGGTCGCCCCGCCGCCCTACCAGGCGCACCAGGGGGGCCAGGCCCAGCAGGGCGGCCAGGGCGGTCACGCCGGCCAGGGCGCGCCCGGCTACCAGCCGCAGCCCCCGGCCGGCTACCGCCCGGACCAGCGCCGCCAGGCGCCGCCGCCCGGCTACGCCCAGCGCCCGCCGGTCGCCCCGCCGCCCTACCAGGTCAACCAGGGCGGGCAGGGCGGCCAGGGCGGCGGCCGTCCGCAGCCGCCCGGCGGCTACCGGCAGGCCCCGTCCGGCCAGGGCGGGCCGCAGGGCGGCTACCCGCCGCCGCCCGCGCCCACCCCGGTGCCGCGCCGGGCCGAGCCGCCCGCGCCGCAGCACCGGGAGTCCCGGCCGCCGCGGGAGGAGCCGCGGGAGCCGTCCCGCCGGGAGAGCGCCCCGCCGCGCGAGCGGCGTCCGCGCAGCCGCAACCGGATGTACATCCCGGGGCTGGGCTGTCTCAAGGGCTGCCTGATGGTGCTGCTGGTGCTGGCGGTGGCCGCGCTGGCGCTGTGGAACTTCACGCCGCTGCCGCACTACTGGGACAACGTCGTGGGCTGGTTCGACTCCGCCCGGGACTGGGTGAACAGCGTCATCGGCAGTTCCAACGGCTGACGCGGGCCCGGGCGGCCGACGGGGTGCGGGCCGGGGCGACCGGCCGCCCCGGCGGCTGACCGGGCGTCCGGTCCCGCCCCGGAAGCCATGATTGACGCTTTGTCGACAATTCCCGAGATTTCTCGCCCCCGAGTGCCGCTCCACGGCCCCCAGGCGGCCCGCACGGGGGGTCCGGGCGCGTAGGTTGGTCGCTGTTGTCCCGCCCCACCGAGCGCGCCCGGACCCCCGGAGCGCTCCCGCGCCGCCCACGGAGCAGCATTGGCACGCAAGATCGGCAGCCGGTACACCGTCCACCAGGTGATCGGCCGGGGTTCGGCCGGGACGGTCTGGCTCGGTGAGGGGCCCGACGGTCCGGTGGCGGTCAAGCTGCTGCGCGAGGACCTCGCCGCCGACCAGGTGCTGGTCGGCCGCTTCGTCCAGGAGCGCACCGCGCTGACCAGCCTCGACCACCCCCGGGTGGTCGGCGTGCGCGACATGGTCGTGGACGGCAGCGACCTCGCCCTGGTGATGGAACTCGTCCAGGGCACCGACCTGCGCTCCCGGCTGGAGCGGGACGGCGCCCTCCCGCCGCAGGCCGCCGCCTCGATCATCGCCGACGTCGCCGACGGCCTGGCGGCCGCGCACGCGGCCGGGATCGTCCACCGCGACGTCAAGCCGGAGAACGTCCTGCTCGACCTCGCCGCCGCGCCCGGCCCGGGCGGCGCCCCGCGCGCCAAGCTCACCGACTTCGGGGTGGCCCGCCTGGTCGACGCCCCGCGCCGCACCCGGGCCACCCGGATCATCGGCACCCCCGACTACCTCGCCCCCGAGATCATCGAGGGCCTGGAGCCGCGCGCCGCCGTCGACATCTACGCCCTCGCCACCGTGCTGTACGAGCTGCTGGCCGGCTCCACCCCGTTCGGCGGCGGCCACACCGGCGCGGTGCTGCGCCGGCACGTCACCGAGCAGGTGCCGCCGATCCCCGGCCTGCCGGACGGGCTGTGGCGGGTCATCTCCGAGTGCCTGGCCAAGGCCCCCGCCTCCCGGCTGCGCGCCGCCGAGCTGGCCGCCCGGCTGCGTGAGCAGCTGCCCTCGCTGGCCGGTCTGCCGGTGCTGGCGGTGCCCTCCCAGGGCCGCGCCCCGGCCGAGGAGCAGCTGACCCCGGGCGAGGCGGTCTACGCCGAGGTGGACGCCGGCCCGGGCACCCACAAGCGCCGCCGCGGCCCGGCCGTCCCGCTGGTGCCGGGCGTCGCCCCGGACTCCACCCGGGACACCCACACCAGCCTTCGCCGCCCCTCGGCCGACGAGCTGGCCGCGTACGCCGCCGAGTCCCGCGCCCAGCGCACCGCGCCGGGCCACCGCCGGGACCGCGCGGCGCTGCTGCGCCGACGCCGGCTGCTGGCCGTCCTGCTGGCCACCGTGCTGCTGCTGGCGGGCGCCGCCGCGGCCTGGACGGCCTTCGCGGCCACCGAACCGGGCGGCGGCCACCCGGCCCGCCCGGCCGTGCACGGCACCGCTCCGCGGGCTCCGTAGCCCGCGGGGAACGGCGCTGGAACCGGGGGTGTCGTCATGAGCACCCCCGGAACCATTACGCTGGGGGCGTGGCAGCCGTCGATCCTTCCGAAGAGCTCAAGAACCTCGATACGACCATGGGGTCGATCGAGGCCGTCCTCGACCTGGACAAGATCCGGGCCGACATCGCGGTCCTGGAGGAGGAGGCAGCCGCCCCCACCCTGTGGGACGACGTCGCGAACGCACAGAAGGTGACCAGTCGGCTCTCCTTCCTCCAGGGCGAACTGCGCCGCGTCGAGGGCCTCCGCAGCCGCATCGACGACCTGGGCGTGCTGTTCGAACTCGCCGAGGCCGAGGACGACGCGGACACCCGCACCGAGGCCGAGGCCGAGCTGGTCTCGCTCCAGAAGGCCGTCGAGGAGCTGGAGGTCCGCACCCTCCTCTCCGGTGAGTACGACGCCCGCGAGGCGCTGATCAACATCCGTGCCGAGGCCGGTGGCGTGGACGCCGCCGACTTCGCCGAGCAGCTGATGCGCATGTACCTGCGCTGGGCCGAGCGGCACGGCTACCCGACCGAGGTGTACGACACCTCGTACGCCGAAGAGGCCGGCATCAAGTCCGCGACCTTCACCGTGAAGGCGCCCTACGCGTACGGCACCCTCTCGGTCGAGCAGGGCACCCACCGCCTGGTCCGCATCTCGCCCTTCGACAACCAGGGCCGCCGGCAGACCTCCTTCGCCGGCGTCGAGGTGCTCCCGGTCGTCGAACAGTCCGACCACGTCGACATCGACGAGGGCGAGCTGCGCATCGACGTCTACCGCGCCTCCGGCCCCGGCGGCCAGGGCGTCAACACCACCGACTCGGCGGTGCGCATCACGCACATCCCGACCGGCGTGGTGGTCTCCTGCCAGAACGAGCGCTCGCAGATCCAGAACAAGGCCTCGGCGATGAACGTCCTCCAGGCCAAGCTGCTGGAGCGGCGCCGCCAGGAGGAGCGCGCGGCGATGGACGCGCTCAAGGACAGCGGCAGCTCCTGGGGCAACCAGATGCGCTCCTACGTGCTGCACCCGTACCAGATGGTCAAGGACGTCCGCACCGCGTACGAGGCGGGCAACCCGCAGGCGGTCCTGGACGGCGACATCGACGGCTTCATCGAGGCCGGGATCCGCTGGCGGAAGCAGCGCGAGACCTCGAACGAGGCGTAAGGAGTCCGGCCTCGATGAAAATCAAGCACAGCATCGAGGCCGGGATCCGCTGGCGCAAGCAGCGCGAGACCAGCGCCGAGTAACAGCAGGCACACGCGAAGGGCCCCGACCGCAGCGGTCGGGGCCCTTCGTCGTACCGCAGGTTCGTCAGGCCAGCGCCTGCCGCGCGATCAGCGCCACCGCGAGCAGTCCGGCCAGCAGGGCCAGCAGCATCGCGGGGGAGAGTGCGGCGAACGGCCCCTGCTGCTCCTGCAGCCGGGCCCGGTTGGCGCGGCACACCGGGCAACGCCCGTCGCTGACGCGGCCGTTGCAGTTGGCGCACACCAGATGGTCGCAGGTCATGCGATCTCCTCCTCGCTGCTACAGCAACGCACCGGACGGGGCTTTGGTTCCCTCTTCCTACCTGTACGGGGGAGTCTGCCCTGTACGGGGGAGCGGCCGGACACGGTCGCCACCTCCACTCTGCCAGGTTCTGGCCGTTCCGGCTCCCGGGCTGTGAGATGGCTCGCAATTATCGGGGCACAACCGGACATTCTCCCCCAGATTCCGGAATCCGTCCTGGGCTGTCCCTGCGGGCCCACCGCAGGTTCGCGTATGGTCCCAGACCGGGAGCGGCCCTCCGCGCTCCCATCGCCCGCCCCCGGGCCGGGCCTCCGGGGCGGATCGACCGAGGACTGGCGCCGCCTAGGATGGCCTCCGTGATGCAGCCGTGATCAGATTCGACAACGTCTCCAAGACCTATCCCAAGCAGAACCGTCCCGCCCTGGACAACGTCTCGCTGGAGATCGAGAAGGGCGAGTTCGTCTTCCTGGTCGGCTCGTCCGGCTCGGGAAAGTCCACCTTCCTGCGACTGTGCCTGCGGGAGGAACGTCCCTCCACGGGCGCGGTGCACGTGCTGGGCAAGGACCTCGGCAAGCTGTCCAACTGGAAGGTGCCGCACATGCGCCGCCAGCTGGGCACCGTCTTCCAGGACTTCCGCCTGCTGCCGAACAAGACCGTCGCGCAGAACGTCGCCTTCGCGCTGGAGGTGATCGGCAAGCCCAAGAGCGCCATCAACAAGGTGGTGCCCGAGGTGCTGGAGCTGGTCGGCCTCGGCGGCAAGGAGGACCGGATGCCCGGCGAGCTGTCCGGTGGTGAGCAGCAGCGCGTCGCGATCGCCCGTGCCTTCGTGAACCGCCCGATGCTGCTCATCGCGGACGAGCCCACCGGAAACCTGGACCCGCAGAACTCGGTCGGCATCATGAAGCTGCTCGACCGGATCAACCGCACCGGCACCACGGTGCTGATGGCCACCCACGACCAGGCCATCGTCGACCAGATGCGCAAGCGCGTCATCGAGCTCGACAAGGGGCTGCTCGTCCGCGACCAGGCCCGCGGCGTCTACGGATACCAGCACTGACCGACCAGCGCTGACCCGTAGGGCCCGCCGGCCCGGACCGCCAGACCGCGCAGTACCGACCCTGGAGTTGTTTCCCGCATGCGTGCCCAGTTCGTCCTGTCGGAGATCGGTGTGGGTCTCCGACGCAATCTGACCATGACCATCGCGGTCGTGGTCAGCGTCGCGCTCTCCCTCGCCCTCGCCGGTTCCTCGCTCCTGGTCCGCGACCAGGTGAACTCCATGAAGGGGTACTGGTACGACAAGGTCGAGGTGAGCATCTACTTCTGTACCAAGGCGGATGCCCGCAACTCGCCCCAGTGCGACAAGGGTGCGGCCACCGACCAGCAGGTCCAGGACATCAAGGACCAGTTGGACAAGATGAGTTCGGTGGTCCAGTCGTCCACGTACGAGAGCTCCGCGGAGGCGTACAAGCACTGGAAGGACATGAACCCGGACAATCCGCTCATCTCCGTCCTGGGCCCGGACGCCATGCCGCAGTCCTGGCGGGTCAAGCTCAACGACCCGACCAAGTACGACGTCATCCAGAGCGCCTTCGCGGGCAAGCCCGGCGTCAAGTCGGTCGAGGACCAGCGGAAGATCCTGGAGAACCTGTTCGGTCTGCTCAACGGCCTGCAGACGGCGGCGTTCGTGATCATGGTGCTGATGCTGTTCGTCGCGTTGCTGCTGATCGTCAACACCGTCCGGGTGTCGGCGTACAGCAGGCGGCGCGAGACCGGCATCATGCGCCTGGTCGGTGCCTCGAACTTCTACGTCCAGATGCCGTTCATCGCCGAGGCCGCGTTCTCCGCGCTGCTCGGCGCGGCGCTGGCCTCCGGCCTGCTGGTCGGCGGGCACTTCTTCGTCCAGGGCTGGCTGGCCGACCGGGTGCAGTTCATCCACTTCATCGGCCTCGGCTCGGTGCTGGCGGTGATCCCGCTGCTGGTCGTGGTCGGTATGGGCATGGCCGGCATCGCGGCGTTCTTCACGCTGCGCAAGTACCTCAAGGTCTGACCCCCGGAAGTCGCTTCGGCCCCGTACGGCACTGCGCCGTACGGGGCCGTCGCCGTTCCGCGCTCCGCCGTTCCGGCCCGTCGCGCGCGGAGCGGTGTCTACACTCCGTTGCCATGCTGCAAACTCCGCGCAGGGCACGTCAGGTGGCCGCGCTCAGCCTGGTGTTCGGTGCCGTGCTGCTGGGCGGCGCCGCGACCGGCGCCTGGGACGGCCCGGGCGACCCGCCGCGCCGGGCCTCCGCCGACCTCGCCCCGGCCGCCGCCGGGCTCCCGGCGGACCCGGCGGGCGCCGCGCTGTCCGAGCAGCAGGCCGAGCACCTGCTGGCGGCCGGCGGCGACCGCTGGGGCGCGTACTACAGCGCCCAGGAGTACGCCGAGTTCAGCCAGGGCCTGGACGGCCGCTACCCCGGGGTCGGGCTGTCGGTCGGCCGCGGCGAGGACGGCGTCACCTCGGTCTCCCAGGTCACCCCGGCCGGACCGGCCGCCGAGGCCGGGATCGCCCCCGGCGACCGGCTGCTGCGGATCGACCGGGACCAGGCCGACCGGCTGCCGGTCACCGAGGTGGTCGCCCGGCTGCGCGGGCAGGGCGACGAGCGCCGGGCCGGCTCCGAGGTCACCCTGGCCGTCCAGCGCGACGGCGGCGAGGTGCGCGAACTGCGGCTGCGGCGGGTGCTGCTGGACAGCCGGCAGGTCACCGCGGAGCACCTGGACAAGGGCGTGCTGCGGATCACCGTCCGGGGCTTCACCAGCGGCGTGGCCGACCAGGTGCGCGCCGCGCTGCGCGCCCCGCACGCCGGGGTGGTGCTCGACCTGCGCGGCAACTCCGGCGGGCTGCTGGACGAGGCCGTCGGCACCGCCGGGAGCTTCCTGGACGGCGGCGCCGTCGGCTCCTACCAGGAGCGCGGCGAGAAGCGGGAGTTGACCGCCCCACCCGGCGGCGACCGGCGCAGCCCGCTGGTGGTGCTGGTGGACGGCGGCACGATGAGCGCCGCCGAACTGCTCGCCGGGGCCCTCCAGGACCGCAGCCGCGCCGTGGTGGTGGGCTCCCGGACCTTCGGCAAGGGCACCGTCCAGCAGCCCAGCCGGCTCGCCGACGGCGCGGTGCTGGAGCTGACCGTCGGCCGCTACTACACCCCGGCCGGACGCTCCCTGGACGGCACCGGCCTGACCCCGGACGTCCCGGCCGCCGCGGGCGAGGACGCCGACGCGCTCGCCCTGCGCGTCCTGGCCGGGCTCGGCACCCGGTCCTGACCCGGCCGCCCGGCGGTAAAGCGGCTGCCCGATCCGGCGTCGAAGTGCGAGAATGGCCGCGCTATGGCAAAGGAAACCGGACACAAGCTGATCGCGCAGAACAAGAAGGCGCGACACGAGTACACGATCCTCGACACCTACGAGTGCGGCCTCGTGCTCACCGGCACCGAGGTCAAGTCGCTGCGCGAGGGGCGGGCCAACCTGGTCGACGGCTACGCCTACATCCAGAACCGCGAGGCCTGGATCGACAACGTCTTCATCCCCGAGTACACCCAGGGGACGTGGACCAACCACGCGGCCCGGCGCAAGCGCAAGCTGCTGCTGCACAGGATGGAGATCCAGAAGATCGAGACCAAGGTCCGCGACGCGGGCCACACCCTGGTCCCGCTGTCCCTGTACTTCAAGGACGGCCGGGTCAAGCTCGAACTCGCGCTGGCGGTCGGCAAGAAGCTGTACGACAAGCGCCAGACGCTGCGGGAGAAGCAGGACACCCGCGAGACGGCCCGCGCGGTGGCGGCGGCCCGGCGGCGCCAGGGTTAATCCGCTGGACCCTCGCCCGTCGCCTCGCGTACTATGGCGTCAGCAACACGGACGGTCACCGTCCGAGCTGTTTCTCAACAAAACATGGGGATGATCGGTTTCGACAGGGGATGTTGAAACAGGGGAAGCGAGCCGAGGAACGCGGCAATGATCTCGTTAACCACGTGTCGCAAAAAAATAATCGCCAACTCTAAGCGCGATTCCCAGCAGTTCGCTCTCGCTGCCTAATAAGCACCGATAGCGCTTGGGTGTCAGACCGGGGAGTTCCCGACCCGGACCCTGGCATAATCTAGGGAACTCAACCGTCCGCCCGGGCTGCGAGGGTGGATGGGAAATCAAACAGCAGCTGGGCCTGTTGGCGGCTTGTCCGTGTGACCGCCAGGGCCGAGAAAATCACAGCGGACTGCGCTCGGAGAAGCCCTGAATTAACTCCACTGGACCCGGGTTCGATTCCCGGCATCTCCACCACCCCATGTTCACACCGAAGGCCGTCCACCGCTGATGCGGAGGGCGGCCTTCGATTTTTGTACGTTCCGGAGCAGCGCGTGCGGGGGGTCGCGGCGTAGGATCATCCGTCCGCTCGTTTTCCGGAGCCGGATTCCGTCGCAACCCCCGAGGCCATGCAGAGCAACACGGACACCACCCCCACCACCGATCACGAGACCGTCCGCGAGCGTGAGATCGCCGGTGAACAGCAGCACCTCGACACCGTCTACCACCGGCTGGAGGAGAAGCTCGCCGAGGCGGAGTACATCCTGGAGGACGCCGCCAAGCGGGTCCAGGTCGGTACTCCCGGCGCCCTCGCCGAGCGCGACGCCCAGGTCTACCGGGCCGGCGCGCACCTCCAACGGCTCAACAACGAGTTCGAGGACTTCCTCTTCGGCCGGATCGACCTCCAGCAGGCCGACGCGCCGGAGGAACACGGCATCCCCTCGAACACCCCGCTCGACCCGGCCGACCCGGCCGTCGCCGAGACCCTGCACATCGGCCGCCTGGGCGTGCTGGACGCCGAGTTCGGCCCGCTGGTGATCGACTGGCGGGCCCCGGCCGCCGCGCCGTTCTACCGCGCCACCCCGGTGGAGCCCGGCCGGGTGATCCGCCGCCGGGTGATCCGCTCCAAGGGCCGCAAGGTGATCGGCGTCGAGGACGACCTGCTGCGCCCCGACCTCACCCCGACCCTGGGCGGCCGGGAGCTGGCCGTGGTCGGCGACGGCGCGCTGATGGCCTCGCTGGGCCGCGCCCGCAGCCACTCGATGCGCGACATCGTCTCCTCGATCCAGAAGGAGCAGGACGAGGTGATCCGGGCCGCCGCGGCCGGGGCCACCCTCGTCACCGGCGGCCCCGGCACCGGCAAGACCGCCGTCGCCCTGCACCGCGCCGCGTACCTGCTCTACCAGGACCGCCGCCGCTACGCCGGGGGCATCCTGGTGGTCTCGCCCACCGCGCTGCTGGTCTCCTACACCGAGGGCGTGCTGCCCTCGCTCGGCGAGGAGGGCCAGGTCGCGATCCGCGCGGTCGGCTCGCTGGTGGACGGCATCGAGGCCGACACCTACGACGCCCCGGAGGCGGCCCGGGTCAAGGGCTCGGCCCGGATGGTGCACCTGCTGCGGCGGGCGGCCCGGGCGGCGCTGGAGCTGGGCGCCCCGCAGGAGCTCAAGGTGGTCGCCCGCGGCGAGGTGCTGAAGCTGGACGCGGGCCGGCTGAGGTCCGTCCGCGGCAACGTGGTGGGCTCCGGCGGCACCCCGCTGAACCTGCTGCGCCCGCGCGCCCGCCGGCTGCTGCTGGACGCCCTGTGGCAGGAGGCGATCAGGCACCTGCCCAAGCCCACCGACCACTACGCCCGGGAGCAGCGCCAGGAGGAGAAGGAGTCCTTCGACGACTACGTCTCCGACGAGTCGTCGTTCCTGGACTTCCTGGACGCCTGGTGGCCCGCGCTGACCCCGCGCCGGGTGCTCGGCACGCTCAAGCAGACCCGGCACACCAACCGGATCGCCCGCCGTGCCGTGACCCCGGACGAGGCCAGGCTGCTGGCCGCCTCCTGGCGCCACCTGTCGCCGCAGGGCGAGGGCGGGCTGTCCGCGCACGACGTGGCACTGGTGGACGAGCTGCAGGTGCTGCTCGGCGAGCCGGCCCGTCCGAAGGTCCGCGAGGTGGACGCGGTGGACCTGCTGAGCGGCCTGGAGGAGGTCACCACCTTCGCCGACCGCAACTCCCGCCAGCGCGAGCGCCAGCCGGTGGAGCGCAAGGAGTACGCCCACGTGATCGTGGACGAGGCCCAGGACCTCACCCCGATGCAGTGGCGGATGATCGGCCGGCGCTCCCGGATGGCCACCTGGACCATCGTCGGCGACCCGGCGCAGTCCTCCTGGCCGTTCCCCCAGGAGGCCCAGGCCGCGCTGGACGAGGTGCTGGCGGGCAAGCCGCGCCGCCGCTTCACGCTGACCGTCAACTACCGCAACCCGGCCGAGATCGCCGAGGTCGCGGCGAAGGTGCTGGCGCTGGCCGCGCCGGGCACGCCCTCGCCGAGCGCGGTGCGCCACGTCGGCGTGGAGCCGCGCTTCGCGGCCGTCACCGACCCCGCGCCGGAGGCCTTCGGCCGGGCCGCCCGGAGCGAGCTGGAGCGGCTGCTGGGCGAGGTGGACGGCACCGTGGCGATCGTGGTGCCGATGGACCGCCGGGCCGAGGCGGCCGGCTGGGCCGAGGGCCTGGGCGGGCGCGCGGTGGTGCTGGGCAGCCTGGAGGCCAAGGGCCTGGAGTACGACGCGACGGTGGTCGCCGACCCGACCGGCATCGCCGGCGAGTCGGAGGCGGGCCTGCGGGTGCTCTACGTGGCGCTCACCCGGGCGACCCAGCGGCTGACGGTGCTGTCCGGCCCTGACGACCTGCCGGACGCGGCCGGCGTGCCCGCGCTGCTGCACGGCTGACGCACCCACGACGAAGGCCCCTCACCGCTGGTGAGGGGCCTTCGGACGTTGACGACACCGACCCGCCATGCTCGCCTCGCGGCAAGTGGTCCCTCTGAGGGACGAAGGTTGGGCCCGGGGGCTTGGATCGAGCCGGTGTCCCGTCCAATGTAACGCATCGGCCGGGAGAGGCAAGGAGTGTGCGCCCGGAGACTGTGGGCGACGCGGCCCGCTTGTCGGATCCGCACACTCAATGAACGTTATTTCTGGCAACCCCTTGGAAGGTGCGACGATCGAGGTCTAGCATGCGCAGGCGATGCCTTCAACAAAATGTTGAGCCTGCGGGACAGACGGAAGAAGGAAGCGTCGATGGCGACGGTGCCCAGTGTCTCCAACTCGATCACGGTGCGACTGGAGGTCCCGGCCCGCGGCAACGCGGTCAGCGCGATCACCACGGCAGTGGAGTCCTCCGGCGGATCGGTGACCGGTCTCGACGTCACCGCCTCCGGCCTGGAGGCGCTGCGGATCGACGTGACGGTCGCGGCCTCCTCGGTGGCGCACGGCGAGGAGATCGTCGAGAAGCTCCGGGCGATCGACGGCGTGTCGATCGGCAAGGTCTCGGACCGCACCTTCCTGATGCACCTCGGCGGCAAGATCGAGATGTCCTCGAAGCTGCCGATCCGCAACCGTGACGACCTCAGCATGATCTACACCCCGGGCGTGGCCCGGGTCTGCATGGCGATCGCCGAGAACCCCGAGGACGCCCGCCGCCTGACCATCAAGCGCAACAGCGTCGCCGTGGTCACCGACGGCTCGGCGGTGCTGGGCCTGGGCAACATCGGCCCGGCGGCCGCGCTGCCCGTCATGGAGGGCAAGGCGGCCCTGTTCAAGCGCTTCGCCGGGATCGACGCCTGGCCGATCTGCCTGGACACCCAGGACAGCGACGAGATCGTCGCCATCGTCAAGGCGATCGCCCCGGGCTTCGCCGGGATCAACCTGGAGGACATCTCCGCGCCGCGCTGCTTCGAGATCGAGGCCCGGCTGCGCGAGGCCCTGGACATCCCGGTCTTCCACGACGACCAGCACGGCACCGCGATCGTGGTGCTGGCCGCCCTCACCAACGCGCTGAAGGTGGTCGGCAAGGAGATCGGCGACATCCGCGTGGTGATGTCGGGCGCCGGCGCGGCCGGCACCGCCATCCTCAAGCTGCTGCTGGCCGCCGGTGTCGAGCACGCCACCGTCGCCGACGTGCACGGCGTGGTCCACCAGGGCCGTGAGGACCTCAACGACAGCCTGCGCTGGATCGCCGAGCACACCAACCGCTCGGGCCGCACCGGCAGCCTCAAGGAGGCCGTGGCGGGCGCGGACGTGTTCATCGGCGTCTCGGCCCCGAACGTCCTGGACGGCGACGACCTGGCCACCATGGCGGAGCGGTCGATCGTCTTCGCGCTGGCCAACCCGGACCCGGAGGTCGACCCCGGGGTGGCCCGGCAGACCGCCGCCGTGGTCGCCACCGGCCGCAGCGACTTCCCGAACCAGATCAACAACGTGCTGGTCTTCCCGGGTGTCTTCCGCGGCCTGCTGGACGCCCAGAGCCGCACGGTCAACACCGAGATGATGATCGCCGCGGCCCGCGCGCTGGCCACCACCGTCGCCGACGACGAGCTGAACGCGAACTACATCATCCCCAGCGTCTTCCACAAGGACGTCGCCAAGACCGTCGCCGCGGCGGTGCGCGAGGCGGCCCTGGCGGACGCCCAGGAGCCCGCCGTACCGGCCCGTCCGACCCCCGGCATCGTCGGCACGCTGGACACCTCGGCCTTCCCCACCGTCAAGCTCTGACGGCCCCGGCCGGGCGCCGGACGGCCCGGCTCGCGGGCCGGTCGCCGATCGGTCAAATGTCCGATTAGCGGCCATACCCGCCCAAGCGCGCCCCGAACCCTTGCGACACAAGGGCGAGGGGCGTGTTTGGGCTTGTCGTGCCTAGGGCGTACGGTAGCCCTGGCCGGGGCAGGCGTGTCCGACAAGTACGGAACGTCCCCCTGGTCTTCCGGCGTGTCATCCTGACCGCCGTCCGCGCCCGGTCCGCCGGAGCCGACGGAGCGTCACACCTCCAACGGGCGGGCGATGTTCGGGTGGCTCGGCCGGGGCCCGATTGGCTTTCTCGGGGCCGGTCGGGGCAGGATTCGTTCCCAGGCAGGCGGCGGGCCTCTTCGACGGCTCCGGCGCGCGGCATACGGGTACGGACCCGGCCTGCGACCACGCAATGCCTGCATGAGCACAGTGTGCGGACCTGCGGCCCATCCGGGTGCCCCCCGGTGGGAGCACCGATGGGCCCCCGCACACCGCAAGCGAACAGACCACAGGAGTACACATGAACCGCAGTGAGCTGGTGGCCGCGCTGTCCGAGCGCGCCGAGGTGACCCGCAAGGACGCCGACGCCGTTCTGGCCGCCTTCGCCGAGATCGTCGGCGAGGTCGTCGCCAAGGGCGACGAGAAGGTCACCATCCCCGGTTTCCTGACCTTCGAGCGCACCCACCGCGCTGCCCGCACCGCCCGCAACCCGCAGACCGGCGAGCCGATCCAGATCGCGGCCGGCTACAGCGCCAAGGTGAGCGCCGGCTCCAAGCTGAAGGAAGCCGCCAAGGGCGCCTGAACCACCCCTTGAACGCCCGAGAGGCCGGGCTCCCCGCGGGGAGCCCGGCCTCTCGTCGTGCGTGCGGTCGTTACGCGTCGACCAGCTGCTCGCTGGGCAGCTCGACGTGGGCGCCGAGGTCCCGCAGCTTCTCCATGAAGTTCTCGTAGCCGCGGTTGATCAGGTCGATGCCGTGCACGGTCGAGGTGCCCTCGGCCGCCAGCGCCGCGATCAGGTACGAGAAGCCGCCGCGCAGGTCCGGGATGACCAGCTCGGCGCCCATCAGCTTGGACGGGCCGGACACCACCGCGGAGTGCAGGAAGTTGCGCGCGCCGAAGCGGCACGGGGTGCCGCCCAGGCACTCGCGGTAGAGCTGGATGTGCGCGCCCATCTGGTTGAGCGCGCCGGTGAAGCCCAGCCGCGACTCGTACACCGTCTCGTGGACGATGGACAGGCCGGTGGCCTGGGTCAGCGCGACCACCAGCGGCTGCTGCCAGTCGGTCTGGAAGCCCGGGTGCACGTCGGTCTCCAGGGCGATCGCCTTGAGCTCGCCGCCCGGGTGCCAGAAGCGGATGCCCTCGTCGTCCACCTCGAAGGCGCCGCCGACCTTCCGGAAGGTGTTGAGGAAGGTCATCATCTCCAGCTGGCGGGCGCCGCGGACGTAGATGTCGCCCTTGGTCGCCAGCGCCGCGCAGGCCCAGGAGGCGGCCTCCAGCCGGTCCGGCAGGGCCCGGTGGTTGTAGCCGTTCAGCTCGTCCACACCGGTGATCAGGATGGTGCGGTCGGTGCCCAGGGTGATGATCGAGCCCATCTTCTGCAGCACGCAGATCAGGTCGACGATCTCCGGCTCGATGGCCGCGTTGCGCAGCTCGGTGACGCCCTCGGCGAGGACGGCGGTGAGCAGCACCTGCTCGGTCGCGCCGACCGAGGGATAGGGCAGCTCGATCTTGGTGCCGCGCAGCCGCTGCGGGGCCACCAGGTAGGTGCCCTGCGGGTGCTTCTCGATGGTGGCGCCGAACTGGCGCAGCACCTCGAAGTGGAAGTCGACCGGCCGGCCGCCGATGTCGCAGCCGCCCAGGCCCGGGATGAAGGCGTGGCCGAGGCGGTGCAGCAGCGGGCCGCAGAACAGGATCGGGATCCGCGAGGAGCCCGCGTGGGCGTCGATGTCGGCGACGTTGGCGCTCTCGACGTGCGAGGGGTCGAGGATCAGCTCGCCGTCCTCGTCGCCGGTGCGCACGGTCACGCCGTGCAGCTGCAACAGGCCGCGGACCACCTTGACGTCGCGGATGTCCGGGACGTTGCGCAGTCTGCTGGGGCCCTGGCCGAGGAGGGCGGCGACCATGGCCTTGGGGACCAGGTTCTTCGCACCGCGGACGCGGATCTCGCCTTCGAGCGGGTTTCCGCCGTGGACCAGCAGGACGTCGTCGGTCATCGTTCTCGCAATCCGGGGTGCCAGAGGAGTGGGAACGGTTCCGTCACGGAACCGCTGGTGGACCGGTGGTACAGGCGTACGGGCGCGTTCGGGCCCCCGGAGAATCCGAGTCGGCACCGTAGAGGGGCGTCCACCATCCGTAGATGGTAGTGGGCGTCCCGATGGTTCCCGTTTGCCTCTCCCGTGATGGTGCTCTCTCCGGCCCGGCTCCCGCCCGCCGGTTCGGCCGTACGGGTGCTCGTCCGGCGTGGCGGGGTTTCGGGTGTTGCGGTGTCCGGCCGGTGCCGTTCTGCGGGATCATGTGTGGCATGACGGCGGCCCATTCGCACGGAGGCCGGTCCCACACCGGCCGTCTGCTCGTCGCGACGCCCATGCTCACCGACCCGAACTTCGCCCGGGCGGTGGTGCTGCTCCTCGACCACGACGCCGAGGGGGCGCTCGGCGTGGTGCTCAACCGGCCGACGCCGGTCGAGGTGGGCAGTGTGCTGGACGGCTGGGGCAGACTCGTCGGGCAGCCCGCGGTGGTGTTCCAGGGCGGGCCGGTGGCGCTGGACTCGGCGCTCGGCCTGGCCGTCGCGCCGGGGGAGCCGGGCACCGGGGAGCCGCTCGGCTGGCGCCGGGTGCACGGCGCGATCGGCCTGGTCGACCTGGAGGCGCCGCCGGAGGTGCTGGCCGGGGAGCTGGGCAGCCTGCGGATCTTCGCCGGGTACGCGGGCTGGTCGCCGGGCCAGCTGGAGTCGGAGCTGGGGAGCGGCGCCTGGTACCTGGTGGACTGCGAGCCGGGGGACGTCTCCAGCCCGGAGCCGGAACGGCTGTGGCGCTCGGTGCTGCGCCGCCAGCGCAGCCCGCTGGCCCTGCTGGCGACCTACCCGGACGACCCGACGATGAACTAGGGCGTGTCCGGCCCGTCCGGCCCGTCCGGCCCCGTGTCGAGGCCCGGGGAACCCGGGCCGCCGCGTGACACTGGCCCGGTTTCCCGGGGCGCCCATAGACTTGGCACCCATGAGCACTCTTGAGCCCGAGCGCGGCCTCGGCACCGGCACCCTGGTCGAGCCCGTCCCCCAGGTGTCCCACGGGGACGGCGACCACGAGCGCTTCGCGCACTACGTCCAGAAGGACAAGATCATGGAGAGCGCGCTCTCCGGGTCCCCGGTGGTGGCGTTGTGCGGCAAGGTGTGGGTGCCCGGGCGCGACCCGAAGAAGTACCCGGTCTGCCCGATGTGCAAGGAGATCTACGACGGCATCGGCAAGCCGCAGGGCGGCGACGGGGACAACGGCGGCAAGTAGTCCGCCGCCGTCTGCAGGACGCCGTTTTGCATAGCACCGCGTTTCCCAGGTGGTCTATGCCAATCGTTCGGGGCCTGGGCAGGATGTCGGAATGGACCTCATTCCCGCACCTTCGAGTGCCGTCCGGCGCCCGGACGGGGACTTCCCGCTCGACGCCGCCACCACGCTGACCGCACCGCCCGTACTGGCCGACGCCGAGCGCTGGCTGCGCGGCACGCTGTCCGCCGCCACCGGGCTGCCGCTCGGTCCGGGCCGGCCGGGCACGGGCATCGAGCTGGTCCTGGACGACACCCTGGCCGCCGAGGCGTACCGGATCGCGGTGCGCCCCGGCCACGCCCTGCTCACCGCCGGCGGGCCGGCCGGCGCCCTGTGGGCGGCCCAGACCCTGCGGCAGCTGCTCGGGCCGGACGCCTACCGCCGCTCGCCGCTGCGCGCCGAGGGCTGGGTGCTGCCCGGCGCGGACATCGCGGACGAACCCCGGTTCGGCTGGCGCGGCGCGCTGCTGGACGTCGCCCGGCACTTCCTGCCCAAGTCCGACCTGCTGCGCTTCGTCGACCTGCTGGCCGCGCACAAGCTCAACGTGCTGCACCTGCACCTCACCGACGACCAGGGCTGGCGGGTGGAGATCAAGCGCTACCCGCGGCTGACGGAGCGCGGCGCCTGGCGGGAGCGCTCGATGGTCGGCTACCGGTCCGCGCAGCGCCGGGACGACCGCCCGCACGGCGGCTACTACACCCAGGACGACCTGCGCGAGATCGTCGCCTACGCGGCCGCGCGCGGGGTCACCGTCGTCCCGGAGATCGACCTGCCCGGCCACACCCAGGCCGCCGTCGCCGCCTACCCCGAGCTGGGCAACACCGACGTGGTGGACACCGCCGCGCTCGGCGTCTGGACCGACTGGGGGGTGAGCCACCACGTGCTCAACGCCTCCGAGGAGACCCTGCGCTTCTTCGAGGGGGTGCTGGAGGAGGTCCTGGAACTGTTCCCGTCCGAGTTCGTCCACCTCGGCGGCGACGAGTGCCCCAAGGAGCAGTGGAAGGACAGCGCCGCCGCCCAGGCCCGGATCCGCGAGCTGGGCCTGGCCAACGAGGACGAGCTGCAGAGCCACCTCATCCGGCACTTCGACCGCTGGCTGGCCGAGCGCGGCCGCCGGCTGATCGGCTGGGACGAGATCCTGGAGGGGGGCCTCGCCCCGGGCGCGGCGGTCTCCTCCTGGCGCGGCTTCGGCGGCGGGATCGCGGCCGCGAAGGCCGGGCACGACGTGGTGATGTGCCCCGAGCAGCACGTCTACTTCGACCACCGGCAGGCGGACGGGCCGGACGAGCCGGTCCCGGTCGGCTTCGTGCGCACGCTGGAGGACGTCTACCGCTTCGAGCCCGTCCCCGAGCAGCTGGACGGGGAGGCCGCCCGGCACGTCATCGGCACCCAGGCCAACCTGTGGAGCGAGTTCATGGACAGCGCCCGGGACATCGACTACCGGGCCTTCCCCCGACTGGTCGCCTTCGCCGAGGTCGCCTGGTCCGCGCTGCCCGCCGTGCCCGCCGAGCGCGACTACGCCGGCTTCGAGCGGCGGCTGCGGGGCCACCTGGCGGTGCTGGACGCGCTGGGCGTCGAGTACCGCCCGGCCGACGGGCCGCACCCCTGGCAGCGCCGGCCCGGGGTGGCGGGGCGGCCGATCGAGGGGCCGCCGCCGGTGCGCTGAGGCGGTGCGGGCGGTGCGCCGATGTGTTCGTCGGGAACTTATGGACGGTCATCTGACGTCAAGAAGAGATGAACATCTGCCCCGGTCCCGTTCGGGTCGGGGCAGATACCGCCCGGTATCCGTCCCAATCGGGCAGTCCCGTTCACCGGTCCCGAAATGATCATCGAGCATTGTGTGCCAGAGTTGCCCAACCCGGCCCGATCGCCCGTACCCTACGGCCAGGCCGGGCTGCTGACGCGGACAGTGCAGTGCGGCCACGGCCGCGGGCGGCAGACGATCGATGAGCAAGTGGAGCACGGTGGGACCCAGGTGAACCGGACGATCATGCTGCCGGCCTCGCTCGACGAGGCCGTCGACGCGTTGGCCGCCGCCCCGGCCGCGGTACCGGTGGCCGGAGCCACCGACCTCATGGAAGCCGTCAACGCCGGACGGCTGCGCCCCGCCGCCCTGGTCGGCCTCGGCCGGATCACCGAACTGCGCGGCTGGCGCTACGAGGACGGCGGCACCGCGGTGCTCGGCGCCGGACTCACCCACGCCCGGATGGACCGCCCCGACTTCGCCGCGCTCATCCCCGCCCTCGCCGACGCCGCCCGCACCGCCGGCCCGCCGCAGGTCCGCAACGTCGGCACCCTCGGCGGCAACATCGTCACCGCCGCCCCGGCCGGCGACACCCTCCCGGTGCTCGCCGCCCTGGAGGCCAGCGTCACCCTCGCCCGGGCCGGCGGCAGCCGCGAGGTGCCGGTCAGTCACCTGCTCACCGGACTCGACCCGGTGCGCCCCGGCGAACTGCTCACCTGGGTGCGGGTCCCGCTGCTGCACGCGCCGCAGGTCTTCCTCAAGGCCACCGGCCGCAGCGGCCCGGCCCGTGCCACCGCCTCCGTCGCACTCGTCCTCGACCCGGCCCGGCGCGCCGTGCGCTGCGCCGTCGGGGCCGTCGCCCCGGTGCCGCTGCGCCCGCTGGAGGCCGAGGCCTGGGTGGCCGGCTGCATCGACTGGGACGGCAGCCGGGAGATCGACCCGGCCGCGGGCGCCGCCTTCGGCGAGTACGTCGCCGCCGCCTGCGTCCCCGACAACTACGGTGCCGAAGGGGCCTGGGAGGCCGCGACCGAGGGGCCGACCGCGGCCGCCGTCCGGCTGCGGCGTACCGTATCGGTGCTGGCCCGACGGGCACTGGGAAGGGCGCTGAAGTGACCACAGACCCCATGGAGACCCTCGACGCCGACCCGCTCGGCCTCACCCCGCAGGTCAGCCGGGAGCTGCGCCCGTGCGCCTCCTACACGCTGCGGGTCAACGGTTTCGAACGGCCCGTCACCGACGCCTGGATCGGCGAGAGCCTGCTCTACGTGCTGCGCGAGCGGCTCGGCCTGGCCGGCGCCAAGGACGGCTGCGAGCAGGGCGAGTGCGGGGCCTGCTCGGTGCAGGTGGACGGCCAGCTGGTGGCCGGCTGCCTGGTGCCCGCCGCGCTGGCCGCCGACAGCGAGATCAACACCGTCGAGGGCCTGTCGGCCGGCGGCGGCGCGAGCGACGTCCAGCGGGCGCTGGCCGCCTCCGGCGCCGTGCAGTGCGGCTACTGCACCCCCGGCATGGCGATGGCCGTGCACGACCTGCTCCAGCGCAACCACCGGCCCACCGAGGTCGAGGCCCGGCAGGCGCTGTGCGGCAACCTGTGCCGCTGCACCGGCTACCGCGGAGTGCTGGCCGCCGTCCAGACCGTCGCGGACGCCCGCGCGCTGGAGGTCGAGGAGGCCGAGGAGGCCGCCGCCGCGGCCGCCGAGGGGAGCACCGCGGCCCCGGCCGCCGGGACCGGCGCCCCGGCCGCCGCCGTCGAGCCGGAGCCGGCCGTCGAACCGCCGGTCTACGCCGACTCCGAGGCCTGGATCGAGCACGTCCCGCAGCCGCCCGTCGAACCGGCCCCCGCCCCGGTGCCCGCCCAGGCCCAGGCCCCGCAGCCGGCCCAGGCCCCCGCCGAGCAGCCGTACGGCGACGGCGGCTACGACACCGGCGTGTACGACACCTCCGCGCTGACCGGGATGCAGCCCGGCATCCCCGCCCAGGCCGTCGGCGACCAGGTGTACTACCCGCAGGGCTACCCCGAGCAGCCCTACCAGGCCACCCCCGCGCACGGCACCTACGTGCCGGCCGGCTACCCGGACGGCCACCAGCAGCACACCGGCTACGACACCGGCTACGACGCCCCGGTCTACGAGCCCACCCCCGCGCACGGCACCCCGCTGCCGGGCGCCGTCCACGACGGCACGCCCCCGCACGGCACCCCGTACGCGGACCCGCACGGGACCCCGGCCGAGGCCGGCGTCCCGACCACCGGCGTCCCCTACGGCGCCACCCCCGCCCACGGCATCCGGCTCCCCGAGGACGACCACGCATCATGACGTCGCCTACCGACATCGGCGCAGCACTCCAGCAGGACGGCGGCGAGGGCGGCGCCGGACCGGAGCCCTTCGGCCTGGGCAGCTCCCCGCTGCGCAGCGACGCGCTGCCCAAGGCGCTCGGCATCTACCCGTACGCGGCCGACCTCTGGGCCGAGGGGCTGCTGTGGGGCGCGGTGCTGCGCTCGCCGCACCCGCACGCCCGGATCCGCGGCATCGACACCTCGGCCGCGCTCGCCCTGCCCGGGGTGCACGCCGTGGTCACCGCCGCCGACCTGCCGCCCGGCCCGGACGGCCTGCCGGACGGCGCCCCGGCCGGCCCGATCGTCTCCGACCGCCCGGTGCTGGCCGCCGGCGTGGTGCGCCACCACGGCGAGCCGATCGCCGCGGTCGCCGCCGACCACCCCGACACCGCCCGGCTGGCCGTCGGCCTGATCGCGGTCGACTACGAGCCGCTGGAGGCGGTCACCGACCCCGAGCAGGCCTTCACCGCTCCGGCGCTGCACCCGGACGGCAACCTGTTCCGCCACCTGCCGCTGCGCACCGGGGACCCGGACGCGGCCGGCGAGATCATCGTCGAGGGCCTCTACCAGGTCGGCCGGCAGGACCCGGCCCCGCTCGGCGCCGAGGCCGGGCTGGCCGTGCCGCGCCCGGACGGCGGCGTCGAGCTGCACCTGTCCTCCACCGACCCGCACGGCGACCGCGACCGCACCGCCGCCTGCCTCGGCCTGGAGCCGGACCGGGTCCGCCTGGTGGTCACCGGCGTGCCCGGCGCCACCACCGACCGCGAGGACCTCTCCTTCCAGGTCACCCTGGCGCTGCTGGCGCTGCGCACCGGCCGCCCGGTGAAGATGACCCTCACCCGCGAGGAGTCCTTCCACACCCACACCTCGCGCCACCCCGCGCTGCTGCGCTACCGCCACCACGCCGACGCCGACGGCACCCTGGTGAAGGTGGAGGCGCAGATCCTGCTGGACGGCGGCGCCTACGCCGACGTCTCCGCCGAGGCGCTGGCCGCCGCGACGGCCTTCTCGGTCGGCCCGTACGTCTGCCCCAACGTGTTCGTGGACGCCTGGGCGGTGCGCACCAACAACCCGCCGGCCGGGCGGATGCGCGGCGAGGGCGCGCTCCAGGCCTGCTTCGCGTACGAGTCGCAGCTGGACCAGCTGGCCGCCCGGGTGGGCGTGGACCCGGTGGAGATCCGCCGCCGCAACGCGATGTCCACCGGCGACCCGCTGCCCACCGGACAGGCCGTCACCTGCCCCGCCCCGGTGAAGGCGCTGCTGGACGCGGTGGCCGCCGAGCCGCTGCCGGCCCTGCCGGTGGACGACCCGGACGCCGAGTGGCTGCTGCCCGGCGGTCCCGGCGGGGCCGGGGACCCGGCCGCGGTGCGGCGCGGGATCGGCTACGCCGTCGGCATGGTGCACATGCTGGGCGCCGAGGGCGAGGACGAGGTCTCCACCGCCACCGTGCGGGTCAGCGGTGACCACGCCACGGTGATCTGCGCGGCCGTCGACGCCGGGCAGGGCTTCGCCACGCTGGCCCGGCAGATCGTGCAGACGGTGCTGGGCGTCAGCGAGGTCTACATCGCGCCGGCCGACAGCGACCAGTCGATCGCCGGGCCCTCCGCCCGGGGCCGGCACACCTGGGTCTCCGGCGGGGCGGTCGAGCGGGCCGCGCTGATGGTCCGCCACCAGCTGCTGCAGCCGATCGCGGCCGACTTCGGGATGTCGGTGGAGCTGCTGCAGATCGCCGACGGCAAGATCACCTCCTACGACGGGGTGCTCGGCATGCCGGTCGCGGAGGCGCTGGAGGGCAAGGAGCTCTGGGCCACCGCGCAGTGCCGCCCGCACCCGACCGAGCCGCTGGACGAGTCCGGACACGGCGACGCCTTCGTCTCCATCTCCTTCTGCGCGATGCGCGCGGTGGTGGACGTGGACATCGAGCTGGGGGCCGTCCGGGTGGTCGAGATGACCGTCGCCCAGGACGTCGGCCGGGCGCTGAACCCGCGCCAGATCGAGGACCGGATCGAGGCGGGCGTGGCCCACGGCGTGGGACTGGCGCTGATGGAGGACCTCCAGACCTCGGGCGGGGTGATGACCAACCCCTCGCTCACCGGCTACCGGCTGCCGACCTCGCTGGACACTCCCGAGGTGCGGATCGCCGCGCTGCTGGAGGAGCGGGACGTGGTCGCCACCTTCGGGGCCAAGGCGGTCAGCGCGGTGCCCGCGGTGGTCGCCCCCTCGGCGGTCGCCGCCGCCGTCCGGGCCGCCACCGGGCTGCCGGTGGGCCGGCTGCCGATCCGCCCGGAGGACGCCGTCACGGCCTGAGCCGGCGCCCGCGGCCGTCGGGCCCCGCCGCCGCGGGTGCCCGTCGGGTCGGGGCGTCGGGTCGGGTCGTCGGGCCGGGCCGTCGGGTCGGCCGGAAACGGAACGGGAAATGCGGAATTGCCGGTCGACTTCGGTCGACCGGCAATTCCCCTTTCGAGGCCGTGGCGGGAATTGAACCCGCGTACATCGCTTTGCAGACGATTCCCTGAGCCACTCGGGCACACGGCCAGTGAATTCAGGATGGCGGACCGGCCGAATGGGGTCAATGATGTTGTGTAAATTCTGTGTGGCAATGTGTGCTACGGTCGGAGCAGGTGGTTGATTCCCCGCCACCCCGGACGAGCGCGTCGTACCCGGTGACGACAAGACGGCGCAGTTCAGCGGCAATCCGGCCGCTGTGGACTGCGGAGGTACGGCCGTCATGGCTTGGCTCGTTCTGATCGTCTCGGGTCTCCTGGAGACCGTCTGGGCAGTGGCCCTGGAATCGTCCAAGGGCTTCTCCCGCCTCGTTCCCAGCCTCGTCTTCGGCGTCGCGCTGCTGTTCAGCATGGGCGGGCTGGCGTACGCGATGCGCACCATCCCGATCGGCACCGGCTACGCGGTCTGGGTCGGCATCGGCGCGGTCGGCACCGCGGTCTACGGCATGGCCGTCCTGGGCGACGCGGTGACCATGGCCCGGATCGGCTGCCTGCTGCTGATCGTCTGCGGCGTGGTGGGGCTCAAGGTGCTGCACTGACGCCTGCCCCCGGGGCCGGTCCTAGGCCCTGCGACGGACCCGGTCAGGGACTCCGGTCAGGAGTCAAGGACGCGGACGGCTCTTACGATGTTACGTATGACCACTGCCTCCCCCACCTCGGTCGACTCCCCCTCGATACCCTCCGGAGCTGACCCCGGGGGCGGGGTCATGAGCGGCCGCTTCCGGGCCCTGACGCTCGGGATCGTGTCGGTCGTGCTGGTGATCGCCTTCGAGGCGACCGCCGTCAACACCGCGATGCCGACCGCGGCCCGGCAGCTGGACGGCCTGGGGCTGTACGCCTTCGCCTTCTCCGGTTACTTCACCACCACGCTGTTCGCCCTGGTCGTCTCCGGCCAGTGGTGCGACCGGCGCGGCCCGCTCCAGCCGCTGTTCACCGGCATCGCGGTGTTCGGCGCGGGCCTGGTGGTGGCCGGGACGGCGCCGGGCATGTGGGTGTTCGTGGCCGGGCGGGCGATCCAGGGGCTGGGCGGCGGGCTGGTGATCGTCGCGCTGTACGTGGTGGTCGGCCGGGCCTACCCGGAGCGCCTGCGGCCGGCGGTGTTCGCCGCCTTCTCCTCGGCCTGGGTGCTGCCCTCGATCGTCGGGCCGCTGGTCTCCGGGGCCGTCACCCAGCACCTCGGCTGGCGCTGGGTCTTCCTGGCGGTGCCGGTGCTGATCCTGCTGCCGCTGGCGGTGATGGGCCCGGCGCTGGCCCGCTCCGAGCGGGACCACCCGGTGCTCAAGGGCGCCGACTTCGACCGCCGCCGCACCCTGCTGGCCGCGATGGCGGCGGTCGGCGCCGGCCTGCTGCAGTACGCCGGCCAGCGCCGGGACCTGGTCGGGCTGCTCCCCGGCGTCGCCGGTGCGGCGCTGCTGGCCCCGGCCGTGCTGGGACTGCTGCCGAAGCGGACCCTGCGGGCCGGGCGCGGGCTGCCGACGGTGATCCTGCTGCGCGGGCTGGCGGCGGGGGCGTTCCTCGGCGCCGAGGCCTTCGTCCCGCTGATGATGACCACCGAGCGCGGCCTCTCGCCGACCCTGTCCGGGCTCACCCTGACCAGCGGCGGGCTGACCTGGGCGCTGGGCTCCTGGCTGCAGGGCCGCCCGGGGGCCGAGCGGTACCGCGAGGCGATGATCCGGGGCGGCTTCGTGCTGACGGCGGTGGCGATCGCGGCCGCCGCGCTGGTGCTGGTCCCGGCGGTCCCGGCCTGGGTGGCCTCGGTGGCCTGGGGCGTCGGCGGCATCGGGATGGGGCTGACGGTCGCGAGCGTCAGCGTGCTGATGATGAAGCTCTCCGCGCCCGAGGACGCCGGGGCCAACTCGGCCGCGCTGCAGATGAGCGACGCCCTGGGCAACGTGCTGCTGACCGGTCTGGCCGGGGTGCTGTTCGCGGCGCTGGGCGGCGGGTCACTGGCCGCGGCGCACGAGGGCGCCGGGGCCGACGGCTCGCCCGGCGCCTTCGCGGTGATCCTGCTGGTGATGGCCGCGGTGGCGGCGCTGGGGGCGCTGCTCGCCGGGCGGGTGCGGGTCCGGGCCTGACCCGGGGTCAGGACGCGGCGGCGGTGGGGGAGGGGGAGGCGGCCGGCGGCGCGGCCGGGGTGCCGAGGAAGGCCTCCCAGCCGCCGGCCGGGGACTGGCCCGGGCCGAGGCCCTGGAGCTTGCGCAGCACCGCCGGGTCCTGGGCGTCCAGCCAGTCGACCAGTTGGCGGAAGGAGACCAGCCGCACCTCGGGCTTGCCCGCGATCGACTTGAGCACGTCCTCGACGGCGTTCATGTAGATGCCGCCGTTCCACTCCTCGAAGTGGTTGCCGATGATGTACGGCGCACGGTTGCTGTTGTAGGTGCGGTCGAAGCCCATCAGGTAGGAGTCCCGGGCCTGGGCCTGGAAGCCCGGGTAGAGCGCCGGGTCGGCCTTGGTGTTGGGGCCGCACTGGTTGAACATGATGTTGTAGTCCATCGACAGCACCTGGAAGGTGTGCCCGGGGAAGGGGATGGACTGCAGCGGGAGGTCCCAGAGCGCGCCGCCCTGGATCTTCTGCGGCCAGACCTGGGTGCCGTTGCCGCTGCTGTCGTAGCGCCAGCCGCGCTTGACGGCGGTGGGCAGCAGGTTGCGCTGGCCCTCCAGGCAGGGGGTGCGGCTGCCGATCAGCTCCTTGCGGTAGTCGAAGGGCAGGGCCGGCAGGTCGGTGAAGCCGGTGTTGGTGCGCCAGCTCGTCACGAACTCCATCGCCTGCTGGATCTCGCTCTCCCACTCCTCCGGGGACCACGCGCTGACGCCGGTGGGGCCGCAGAAGTGGCCGTTGAAGTGGGTGCCGATCTCGTGGCCCTCCAGCCAGGCGGCGTGCACGTTCTCCAGGGTGTCGTGGATGTGCTGGTCGCTCAGGTAGCCGATCTCGGAGGCGCCGACCTTGTGCTGCGGCGGGCGGTACAGGTCCTTCTTGGACTCCGGCAGCAGGTAGAGCCCGCTGAGGAAGAAGGTCATCGAGGCGTTGTGCTCCTGGGCCAGCCGGCGGAAGCGCGCGAACAGCCCGTTGTCGAGCTCGCCGGCGCCGTCCCAGGAGAAGACCACGAACTGCGGGGGCCGCTGGCCGGGCTGGAGCCGGTCCGGGACGGGCTGGTGGGGCTGGGGGCCGGTGTCCGAGGTGGAACCGTCGCCGAGCAGGACGGCCTGCGGCTTCTGCGGGACCGCGGCGGGGGTGGCGCTCTGCCCCTCGGACGCCGGGGTGGCCGGGGCCGCGCCGCCGGCCGCGTGCTCCCCGCCCCCGCCGGCCCGGTCGCTGCCGCAGCCCGCCGCCAGGGTGGCGGCGCCGGCCGCTCCGGCGGCCAGCAGGGTTCGGCGGGAGAGCGCGTCCATGGTCACTCCGTTCGTGAGGTGTTCGACGGGCGGGCGGAGTCCGGCAGGCGCGCGGGGTGCGTTCGGGGTGCGTGCGGCGCGCGGAGGTCCGGTCGGCCCGGAGGGGGTGGAGCCCGTGACCGGGTCAGGATGGCATGTGGGCCGGAACGGTCGTAGAGGCGCAGCGAACGGTCGTGATCGATCGCCCGATTGACGCAACCGAAACGGCGGGCCGAAACGTCGAAGGTGTTCGTACGGGTGGGAGCGCCGCCCCCGGACGCGGAAGCGGAACGTCACGTACCGTGGCCGCCCACCCACTCCGTGCAGGTCCGGAGCCGTCATCCCTGCCGATCGGCGGGTGCGGATACGACCGTCGTGGGGACGTGCCTTAGGGTCCGATCCGATTGAATGAGTTCCCAGCAAACTCTCAGGAATGGGATCCGGGCCGGCAGAAGGGAGCACCCGTGGGCGTCCAGCAGAGCACGAGCCCCTGGCCGGGCACCCTGGCGGCCGGCGCCGCCCTGGTGCTCGGGGCCTGGCTGCTGCACGGGGGCGGCGCGCCCGTGCTGCCGCCGCTGCCGAGCGGACAGGCGCTGTCGGGCTTCGCCCCGGTCTCCGTCGTCCCCCCGCTCGGCCCGTCCGCCCCGACCCGGATCCGCATCCCGGCCGTCCGCCTGGACGCCCCCGTCACCGAGCTGGGACTGGACCCCGACGGCCACCTCCAGGCCCCGCCCGCGGCCGACCGCAACCTCGCGGGCTGGTACCGCGGCGGCGCCACCCCCGGCCAGCGCGGCACCGCCATCCTGGCGGGCCACGTCGACAACAAGGCCGGACCGGCCGTCTTCTACCACCTGGGAGCACTCCACCGGGGCGACCGGATCGAGATCGCCCGCGCCGACGGCGCCACCGCCGTCTACCAGCTGTACGCCATCGAAGTGCACGACCGAAAGGACTTCCCGGACGACCGGGTCTACCGCCAGGCCGCCGACGCTCAGCTGCGGGTGATCACCTGCGGCGGCGCGTACAGCGAGGAACACGGCTACGAGGGAAACGTCGTCGCCTACGGATTCCTGGCCGACACCACACCGCCGGGCAAAGCCGCATGACCACGCTCACCCTCGCCACCCGCTGGAACCCGATCGACTGGCCGCTCACCCACGGCCCCGTCCCGCAAGCCGTCCTGCTGGCCGGCTGGGCGGCGCTGGCCCTGCTGGCGTTCTCCAGGCACCGGCGGTGGCGCGCCCCGCGCATGCTCGGCGCCCTGGCGCTCGGCGCCGTGCTGACCGTCCTGGTGAAGATCGTCGTCGACGACTGGTGGCACCCGTTCCCCGAGGGCACCCCGGACTTCGTGCTGCGCTGGACAGCCGTCGGCCTGTTCGGCACGGCCCTGCTCTGCTTCCGCGCGTCGCTGTTGACCGTGCGCGGCCGGTGCTTCGCGGTCGGCGGCGTGGTCCTGGTGGTGCTGATGGCCGCGTCACAGATCAACCGGGGCTTCGACCAGTACCCGACCGCCCGGGCCATGCTGGCCCCGCACACCGACGAACTGGCCACCGGCAAGGTGGCCGCCACCGTGCAGGGCGGGTCCGACCGCCCGCTCGCCGAGGTCTGGCACGCGCCGCCCGGCCTGCCGGCCAAGGGCACCCTCTCCACCGTGACCGTCCCCGGCACCGCGTCGGGCTTCTCCGCACGCCCCGGGTACGTCTACCTACCGCCCGCCTACCGGGCCACTCCCCGGCCGCTGCTGCCCGTGGTCGTCCTGCTGGCCGGCCAGCCCGGCGGGCCCGAGGACTGGGTGAACTCCGGAGCCGTCCGGCAGACCCTGGACGACTTCGCGGCCCGGCACCAGGGCCTCGCGCCGATCGTGCTGGTCGCCGACCAGACCGGCGGCAACTTCGCCAATCCGCTCTGCATGGACTCCCAGATCGCCAAGTCGCAGACCTACCTGGCCGTCGACGTCCCGAACTGGATCCACCACAACCTGCAGACCGCCACCGGCCGCGGCGCCCTCGCCATCGGCGGGCTCTCGCTCGGCGGGACGTGCGCGCTGCAACTGGCCGTCAACGCGCCCGAGGTGTACGGGACCTTCCTGGACATCTCCGGACAGGAGGAGCCGACCTTGGGCACCCACCAGGAGACCGTGGACAAGGCCTTCGACGGCGACGAAGCGGCCTTCGCCGCCGTCGACCCGGTGCACGTGATGGCCCGCAAGAAGTTCCCCGACACCGCCGGCATGATCGTGGTCGGCGCCGACGACCCGTGGTTCCGGCCGGGCCAGGAGAAGATCCACGCGGCCGCGCAGGAGGCCGGGATGAAGGTCGGTTTCCAGACCATCCCGGGCTGGCACAGCTGGGTGGTGTTCCGAAAGGCCCTGGAGCAGAACCTGCCCTGGCTCGCCCAACAGACGGGACTGATCCGGTGACCCGATTGCTCGCGCGGCCGACCGCACCGCCGTCGGCCACGGCGGCCGAACCGGACGCCCACCTGGCCCCGGTCACCCCGACGCGGGAGGTCGGGCCGCAGCGGATCCGCCGGGCCGTCCGGATGCTCGGCGACCGGCTGCGCTCGGCGCCGCTGACCCTGGCGCTGCTGGCCGGGTTCTGGGCCCTCGGCGCGGCGACCGGCAGTCTGTCCGGCGGTCCGTCCGGGCGGCTGCTCGCCCGGGTCGGCGTCGGCCTGCCCACCCTCGGCGAGGGCCGCTGGTGGACGCCGGTCAGCTCGCTGTCCTTCTCCACGGGCATCGGCTCGTACGTCTTCACCAGCCTGCTGCTGCTCCTGGTCGGCCCGGCCGCCGAGCGCCGGTTCGGCCGGCTGCGCACCCTCACGCTGCTGGTCGGCGGGCAGGTGGCCGGCACCCTGCTGGGCACCGGGCTGGTCGCGTTCGGCTCCTCGGCGGGGGAGCAGTGGACCGCCTCGGTGGCCGACCAGACCTCGGTCGGGCCCGCCGTCGGCCTGTTCGCCCTGGCCGGGGTGCTCGGCTACCGGCTCACCGTGCTCTGGCGCCGCCGGCTGCACCTGCTGGTGCTGCTCGTCCCGCTGGTCATGACCCTGTACGTGGGGCACCTGCAGAGCGTCCAGCGCTGCGCCGGCGCGCTGTTCGGCCTCGGCCTGGGCGCCCTGCTCAGCCGCGGCCGGCCGTACCTGCGCACCCACCGCTCCTCGCACGGCGAGACCCGGGTGCTGGTCGCGCTCTGCCTGGTCGCCGCCGCCTGCGGGCCGCTGATCGCCTCGCTGTACGACAACGCCAGCGGTCCGTTCAACACCTTCTCCGAGCTGTACCTCTCGCACCGGCTCAGCCCCGAGGAGGTGGCCGACTTCTGCGCCGCCTCGGCGCACGACTGCGCCCGGGCGCACGCCGTCGAGCGGATATTCGACACCCCCGCCCGGCTGATGGCCGCGCTCTTCCCGGCCCTGCTGCTGGTGCTCGCCGAGGGGCTGCGCCGGGGCCTGCGGTTCGCCTGGCGGATCAGCGTCGTCACCGAGGTGCTCTGGGCCGCGCTGCTGGCCTGGCTGTACTTCGAGGCCGGGCCGGTCAGCGGGGACGCGGTGCAGTACTTCGTCGAGGCGATGCTGCTGCCGCTGCTGACCACCGTGCTGCTGCTGGCCACCCGGCAGCGGTTCCGGCTGCGGCTGACCGGCCGGGCGGTGCGCCGGCTGGCCGTCGTGGTCGGCGGGGCCGCGCTGGTCGCCGCGGCCACCTACGTGGGCGTCGGGCGACTGGTGGCCGGGCAGTTCGAGCCGGGCGCGGGCGTGCGCGGACTGGTGAACGGGCTGCCCGCCCAGTTCCTGCCGCCCGCCTACAACGACCTGCTGCCGGACTACCCGATAGCCGTCGGCCCGATGGCGCTGTTCCTGGAGACGTACTGCGGGCCGGCGTTCTGGGTCGTCGCGCTGCTCGCGCTGCTGTCGGCGTTCCGCCGTCCGGTGCTGCGCACCGACACGGCGGCGGCCGCCCGGGCCCGGGCGCTGCTCGCCGAGCACGGCGGCGGGACGCTGTCCTTCATCACCACCTGGGAGGGCAACCACTACTGGTTCGACGAGCAGGGCCGCGCGGCCGTCGCCTACCGGGTGGTCGGCACCGTGGCGCTGACCACCGGCGACCCGTTCGGCGCCCCGGAGGCGCGGGCCCGGGCGGTGGCCGGATTCGCCCGCTACTGCGACGCCCGCGGCTGGACGCCGTGCTTCTACAGCGTCTGCGCCGAGACCAGGGCGGCGGCCGCGCAGCTGGGCTGGCGCTCGGTGCAGGTCGCCGAGGACACCGTGGTGCCGCTGCCCGAACTGGCCTTCACCGGCCGCAAGTGGCAGGACATCCGCACCGCCCTGAACAAGGCCGGGAAGCAGGGCATCACCGCGGAGTGGTGGACCTACCAGGAGGCGCCGCTCGCGCTGCGCGACCAGATCCGGGCCATCTCCGAGGAGTGGGTCTCCGAGAAGGGCCTGCCCGAGATGGGCTTCACGCTCGGCGGGCTGGAGGAGCTGGACGACCCGGACGTGCGGGTGCTGATCGCGGTGGACCAGGACCGGGTGGTGCACGGGCTCACCAGCTGGATGCCGGTGCACGAGGACGGCGTGCCGGTCGGCTGGACGCTCGACTTCATGCGGCGGCGCTCGGACGGCTTCCGCGGCGTGAACGAGTTCCTGATCGCCTCGGCCGCGCTCGGCTTCAAGGGCGAGGGCGCCCGCTTCCTCTCGCTGTCGGGGGCACCGCTGGCCCGCGCCCGGCAGGACGAGGAGCCCGCCGGCCTGCAGCGGATGCTGGACTGGATGGGCCGGGTGCTGGAGCCGGTGTACGGGTTCCGCTCGCTGCTGGCGTTCAAGGCGAAGTTCCAGCCGGAGTACCGGCCGATGTACATGGCGTACCCCGACCCGGCCGCGCTGCCCGGCATCACGAGGGCGATCGGCAAGGCCTATCTGCCGCACCTCACGGCGGCGCAGGGGGTCCGGCTGATGCGCAAGCTGTCCGGCTGAACCGGCCGGACCGGTGCTCGGGCGTGCGGCGGCCCCGGCCCCGGCCCCGGCCCCGGCCCCGGGCCCGGGAGCCGCGCCCACGTCAGCCGAGCAGCTGGGCGAGGGCGCGGTCGGCGTCCAGGTGCAGGTGCTCCTCGCCCTCCGGGACGAGCAGGCGGCTGCGCCACAGGAACCGGCGCAGGTCCCCGGTGTCGAACCGGAGCAGCGCGGTGCCCTCCGGGGCCCGCAGCTCGACCATGGTGTGCCGGGCGGGGGCCGGGCGGACGTGGACGTCGCCGACGCCGGCCGGCAGCTCCAGGCCGGCCGAGAGCAGCTGCCGGGCGAACACCCAGACGATGTCCTCGCCGGCCCGCTCGTCCGCGGGCCCGTCCAGCGAGAACTCGGCCGGGAAGGCCATCCGGACCGCGTACGGGTCCTCCGGCAGGTACGACAGGACCACGCGCAGCCGGGCGGAACGCTGGGGGGAGAGGATCAGGCGGGCCTGGACGGTCTCTTCGACGGCGGAGTACAAGGGGTGGGTCCCTTCGTTCGGTGCGGGCCGCCCGACGGCAGGTGGGGTTGGGGCGGCCTCACCCTGGTGAGAGTCCCGGGGACAGTGGGGATTACCCGGTTCCACGGAGGAATCGACGTGACCTGCGTCACAGCGATTTCCGGCCGCCCGGGCCCGGCACGGAGCCCGGCCTGGAGGCCCGAACGGCGCCGGCCCGGTACGCTGGGCGGGTTGTCCGATCGCCGCCCGACCGCGGGACGGGGCCGCCAAACCGCCCCTGACCTGCGATGATCCCCCCTCGGAGACCGTGAGTACTGCCGCCGCCTCCTCGATGCCGCTGTTTTCCGACGCACCGGAGCAGCAGGAGCCCGCCCGGGCCGTCGGCCACGCCGCGCCCGCCGCCTCGCACCACCTCTCCCCGGCCTTCCCCGGTCGTGCCCCCTGGGGCACCGCGGGCAAGCTGCGGGCCTGGCAGCAGGGTGCGCTGGACAAGTACATCGAGACCCAGCCGCGGGACTTCCTCGCGGTCGCCACCCCGGGCGCCGGCAAGACCACCTTCGCCCTCACCCTGGCCTCGTACCTGCTGCACAACCACCTGGTGCAGCAGGTGACCGTCGTCGCCCCGACCGAGCACCTCAAGAAGCAGTGGGCCGAGGCCGCCGCACGGATAGGCATCCGGCTGGACCCGGCGTACTCCTCCGGCCCGCTCTCCCGGGACTACCACGGCATCGTGGTCACCTACGCGGGCGTCGGGGTCAACCCGATGCTGCACCGGAACCGGACCGAGGCCCGCAAGACCCTCGTGATCATGGACGAGATCCACCACGCCGGTGACTCCAAGTCCTGGGGCGAGGCCTGCTTCGAGGCCTTCGAGCCGGCCACCCGCCGGCTGGCGCTGACCGGGACGCCGTTCCGCTCGGACACCAACCCGATCCCCTTCGTGGCCTACGACGCGGGCAGCGACGGCATCCGCAAGTCCATCGCCGACTACACCTACGGCTACGGGCACGCGCTCGCCGACCACGTCGTCCGCCCGGTGATCTTCCTCAGCTACAGCGGCAACATGCGCTGGCGCACCAAGTCCGGCGACGAGCTGGAGGCCCGGCTCGGCGAGCCGATGACCAAGGACCTGATCGCCCAGGCCTGGCGCACCGCGCTCTCCCCGCAGGGCGAGTGGATCCCCTCCGTCCTCCAGGCCGCCGACCGCCGGCTCACCGAGGTCCGCAAGGCGATCCCGGACGCCGGCGGACTGGTGATCGCCACCGACCAGAACGTGGCCCGCGCCTACGCCAAGATGCTGCGCGAGATCAGCGGCGAGAAGGTCACCCTGGTGCTCTCCGACGAGACCGAGGCCTCGAAGCGGATCTCCGACTACGCGGAGGGGACCTCGCGCTGGATGGTCGCCGTCCGCATGGTGTCCGAGGGCGTCGACGTGCCCCGGCTGTGCGTCGGGGTGTACGCCACCTCGATCTCCACCCCGTTGTTCTTCGCCCAGGCCGTCGGCCGCTTCGTGCGCGCCCGCAAGCGCGGCGAGACCGCCTCGGTGTTCCTGCCGACCATCCCGATGCTGCTGGGCTTCGCCAACGAGATGGAGCTCCAGCGCGACCACGTGCTGGACCGGCCGAAGAAGGAGGGCGACGGCCTCTTCGACGAGGAGGACCGGCTGCTCGCCGAGGCCGAGCGGGCCAACGACGGGCCGGACGGCGCGGGCGGCGAGGAGTTCTCCTACGAGGCGCTGGGCTCCGAGGCGGTCTTCGACCGGGTGCTGTACAACGCCATGGAGTTCGGCATGCAGGCCCACCCGGGGAGCGAGGAGGAGGAGGACTACCTCGGCATCCCGGGCCTGCTGGAGCCGGACCAGGTGCAGATGCTGCTGCAGAAGCGCCAGCACCGGCAGATCCAGCGCAGCAAGACCAAGCCCGCCGAGGAGGCCGACCTGCTGGAGCTCCCGGCCGAGCAGCGGCCGGTGGTCACCCACCAGGAGCTGCGCGAGCTGCGCAAGGAGCTGAACGCGCTGGTCGCCGCCTGGCACCACCGCACCAACCAGCCGCACGGAACCGTCCACAACGAGCTGCGCCGCCAGTGCGGCGGGCCGCTGACCGCGCAGGCCACCGCCAACCAGTTGACGGCGCGGATCGCCAAGATCCGGGAGTGGGCGAAGTAACGGTCCGGCAGGCGGATCCGGGCCGCCGCGGCCCGGACCGCCTCCCCCCGGAGTGTCCGGACATCGGACCGGGGTCGAACTGACGCCCTGGTCGGGCCGGTGGATCGGCAGGGTTTGTCCGGAATTCCCGGCGGCGGTGATGCCGATCACGACCGAATTTTGGACAACCACTTCCGCCGCGGGAATTCCTTCACTACCTTTCCCCCACGCTCTTCCGCCGGGCAACCCCCGCGGGACGGGCTCCGCAGGACCGTGCGGTCGTCAAGGACGACGCCGCACGGCCCGAGCGCGGCCACCCCCACCTGCGCGCGACACCGACCTTCTGGCCCGGCGCCGCACGCCCCGCGAGCGCCGCGGAAAGGACTGCCCGTCGTGACAGCAGAGACCTCCCAGACACTGGATCGCGGCGTCCGCGTCCTCAAGCTCCTCGCCGACTCCGAGCGCGGGCTCACCGTCACCGAGCTGGCCGCCCGCCTCGCCGTCAACCGCACCGTGGTCTACCGGCTCCTCGCCACCCTGGAGCAGCACGGCCTGGTCCGCCGCGACATCGGCGGCCGGGCCCGGGTCGGCCTCGGCGTGCTGCGCCTGGCCCACCGGGTCCACCCGCTGCTGCGCGAGGCCGCACTCCCCGCCCTGCGCAGCCTCGCCGAGGACCTCGGCGCCACCGCCCACCTGACCCTGGTGGACGGCAACGAGGCGCTGGCCGTCGCCGTCGTCGAGCCCAGCTGGACCGACTTCCACGTCGCCTACCGCACCGGCCTGCGCCACCCGCTCGGCGAGAGCGCGGCCGGCCGGGCGATCCTGGAGGCCCGCGGCTTCCCCAGCCAGCGCCGGCCCGAACAGGGATTCGTCATCACCCGTGCGGAGGAGCAGTCCGGGGCCAGCGGGGCCGCCGCCGCGCTGCTCGGGCTGAGCGGCATCGAGGGCAGCGTCGGCGTGGTGATGCTCAACGGGCTGGTGCCCGAACGGGTCGGCCCCCGGGTGGTGGAGGCGGCCACCGAGGTGGCCGACGCCCTGAGGTAGCGCCCGCCGTCCGGCGCGGGGCGAGCGGGCGAACCACGCGGGAGTGTCGGGTGTGTTTGGATTCCCCTTGTGTCCGACACCAAGCTGCCCAAGGCCCTCCCGTCCCCGCGGACCCGCTCGCTCGCGCTCTGCGGGGTCCTGGTCGCCGCGCTGTTCGGCGTGGCGGCCTTCGTCCCGCTGCCGTACACGATCACCTGGCCGGGCCTGACCGCGGACACCCTCGGCAGCTACCAGGACCGGCCGGTGCTCACCATCACCGGGGCGCCGCTGCGCAGCACCGAGGGCGAGCTGCGGATGGTCACCATCTCGGCCACCAACCCGGGGCAGAAGACCACGTTCTGGCGGGGCCTGCGCGCCTGGTTCGACCCGAAGGAGGCCGTCCGGCCGACCGAGACGGTGTACCCGCAGGGCAACCCGGCCAAGGCGGAGCAGGTGACGGCCCAGCAGATGGCCGAGTCCCAGGACAGCGCCACCGCGGCCGCGCTCGGCTACCTCCACCTCTCGCCGGCCCAGGTGAAGGTCAAGGTCGACCTGGGGGACGTGGGCGGCCCCAGCGCCGGACAGATGCTGGCGCTGGGCATCGTCGACAAGCTGGCCGGTGACGGCAAGGGCGGCGACCTCACCGGCGGGCTCAGGATCGCGGGCACCGGCACCATCGACGACGACGGCACCGTCGGCCCGGTCGGCGGCGTCCCGTTGAAGACCCAGGCGGCGGCCCGGGACGGCGCCACGGTGTTCCTGCTGCCCAAGGACGAGTGCACGGACGCCAAGGTGAACACCCCCAGGACGCTGCGGCTGGTGCCGGTGGGCACGCTCGCCGAGTCGGTGCAGGCGCTCGAGGCGTTGAAGAGCGGCGGCAGCGTTCCCAGCTGCTGAGCCGCCCCGTCCTATTCGGCGGCCGCCTGGTCCACCAGCGGCAGGATCCGGTACGGCACCGGGTTCTCCAGCACGATCGCGGTGGAGGAGCGGACGATCCCGTCGAAGCCCAGCACCCGGTCGATCACCCGCTGGAGGTCGGCGTTGGAGCGGGCCACGATCCGCACCAGCATGTCCCCGATCCCGGTGATCGTGTGCAGCTCCAGCACCTCCGGCACCCGCGCCAGGTGCGCCCGCACGTCCGCGCCCTGGCCCTGGGAGATCTCCAGGGTGGCGAAGGCCGTCACCGGGTAGCCGATCGCGGCCGGGTCCACCTCCGGGCCGAACCCGCTGATCACCCCCTTGGCCTGCAGCCGGTCCAGCCGGGCCTGCACGGTGCCCCGGGCGACCTGGAGCCGGCGCGAGCACTCCAGCACGCCGATCCGGGGCTCCTCGGCGAGCAGCCGGATCAGCCGGCCGTCCAGGGCGTCGATGGTGTCGTTGCCGCCGCCGCCGCCGCCGGTGCCGGTGCCGGTACCGGCGGCGGCCGGGGCCGCGGGGGCGCCCTGGGGGGCGGACGGGTCGGGGGAGCCCGGGGCGCTCGGGGAGTGGGCGGGGGGCATCGCGGCTCGGTCCTCCGGTGGGCATTCTGTACAGCGGTGCCGCCGATTCTCCCGCTCCGGGGCGCAGCTTGACCAGGAGGAAACGGAACAGTTGCGCGTTGGTCGGCCCGGCGCCACCCTCCAGCCACGATCCCGTGCTCCGGGCCCCACCCCGGGCGCCGGGTGGTCCGTACGCCTACCGGGAGGGCCGTCATGACCGACACCGCCGCCGAATCCGTCCTGCTCGCCGCGGGCCCGGCCGGGGGACCGGAGGACCCGGGGCCGCTGCCGCCCGGCCGCGCCGACGCGCTGGTGTTCGTGGTCGGCGACGCCGAGCGGGCGGCCCGCCGCTACCTGGCGGCGCTCGGGCTGCGCTGTACGGCGTACGCCGGGCCGGGGACCGGTGACCCGGAGGCGGTCTCCTACGTGCTGGCCGGGCCCGGGACGCGGATCGTGCTCACCTCGCCGGTGCAGGTGATCGGCCCGCGCGGCCGGGAGCTGGCGGCGCACCTGGAGCGCTACGGGGACGGGGTGCTGGACCTCGCGGTCGGTGTGCCGGACGTCCCCTACGCGTACGACTACGCGGTGGACCGGGGCGCGCTGTCGCTGGCCGAACCGTACGAGGTGCGGGACCGGTACGGCTCGGTGGTGCTGGCCACCATCGCGGTGCCGGGCGGCTCCCGGCACACCCTGGTCGACCGGTCGGGGTACGCGGGGCCGTACCTGCCGGGGTACGAGGCCTTCGCGGGGTGGTGACGGGGGCGCCCGCGCGGGCGGTGACCGGTACGGCGGGTGCGGTGCCGGGGTCGCGGGCGGCGGCGGGTCAGCGGACCGCCGTCTCCACGACCGGCGGGTGGCCGTTCCAGTAGACGAAGACCGAGTTGGCCTGGTTGTCCTTGGTGAAGTCCACCCGCATCCACTGGTCGCCGTTCCAGACCTGCATCTGCCAGCCCGGGTCCGGGGTGGCGGAGACCAGCGAGGCCCGGTCGGCGCGGATGTCCAGGGCGACCCGGCCGCCGGGGACGGGATAGCTCTTCACCGTCGACGTCGGGGTGGTGGCGGCGGGCACGGGCTTCCTGGTCGGCGGGGCGGCCGCGGTGGTGACCGGGGCGTGCGCGGCGGTGGCGGCCGCGCTGGTGGCCGGGGAGGCCGGCGGGGAGGGTGCGTCGCCGGTCGGCGTCCGGCCGGGGGTGGCGCTCGCTCCGTACGGGGTGCTCCCGACCTTGGGGGAGGGCAGCGGCAGCGCGGTGGGCCGCTCGAACGCGGCTCCGCTGAGCACGGCGTGCACGCCGAGCCAGGACAGCGCCACCGCCGCCCCGGTGGCCGCCGCCCAGGCGCAGAGCTGTACCAGTCCGTTCCGCATCGTCCGCACATCCTGCCGCATTTCCGGGCAGGTCGTGACGGGTACCCCCGGTGTTCGGCAGGGGAGTTGCACCATGTCCGGAGGCCGTGCGCAGCCACCCCCGAGGTACAGACCACTGCCCGCCGATGGCGTACCGTGCAGGGCCATGGCAACAGTGCTCGTGGTCGAGGACGACCCCTTCGTACGTTCCGCGCTCATCCGCCACCTGACCGACACCGGTCACGCGGTCCGCAGTGTGGGCACGGCCCTGGAGGCGCTGCGGGAGGTCGCCCAGGTCGGCTGCGACCTGGTGATCCTGGACCTGGGCCTGCCGGACCTGGACGGCAGCGAGGCGCTCAAGATGATCCGGGGACTGACCAACGTCCCGGTGATCATCTCGACCGCGCGGGACGACGAGGCCGAGATCGTCCGACTGCTCAACGACGGTGCCGACGACTACCTGGTGAAACCTTTCTCCGGGGAACACCTGAGCGCCCGGATGGCCGCCGTGCTGCGCCGGCTCGGCGGCGGCACCGCGCCCGTCGCCCAGGTGCTGCGGGTCGGCGGACTGGCCATCGACCTCCAGCGGCGCGAGGCCGTCCTGGACGGGCGGCTGCTCGACCTGACCCGGCGGGAGTTCGACCTGCTGGCCTTCCTGGCCGCCCGGCCCGGAGTGGTGGTGCCGCGCAAGGAGATCCTCGCCGAGGTCTGGCAGCAGACCTACGGCGGCGACCAGACCATCGACGTCCACCTCTCCTGGCTGCGCCGCAAGCTCGGCGAGACCGCCTCCAACCCCCGCTACCTGCACACCGTCCGGGGCGTCGGGGTCCGGCTGGAGGCCGCCACCGCGGGCCCCGCGACCGGGGGCCCCGCGGAGCACCGGACATGAAGCGGTTCACCCACTCGCTGCGCTGGGCCCTGATCAAGGCCGCCGTGGCCGGGACCACCATGGTCGCGCTGGCCTTCCTCATCCCGCTCGGCCTGATGGTCCAGCAGACCGCCCGGGACCGGGCGTTCACCGCCGCCGAGCGGCAGGCCGCGGCGCTCGGGCCGGCCCTGGCGATCACCACCGACCAGGACGCCGTCAACCGTGCGCTGGCCAGCACCGACGCGGGGGGCCAGGGCCGGATGGCGGTACACCTTCCGGTGCCCGCGGGGGAGTCCTGGGCCTCGGGCGGGGCCGGGGCGGCTGCGGGGTCGGGCGGTTCCGGCGGGGCCGGCCGGGCCGGGGGGGCCGAAGGGGCCGGGGCGGCTGCGGGGGCCGGTGCGACCCGGGCGCCCGCGGGGTCCGGCGGGCCCGACGGGCCGACCCTCGGGGAGGGGCGCGCCGCCGCGGCGGACGTGGCCACGGCCGGCGACCAGGGCCGGGCCTTCACCGTCGCGGTGCCCGGCGGCTACGCGCTGCTCCAGCCGGTCGCGGTGGACACCGGGCGGACCGCCGTGGTCGAGGTGTTCGTCGCCGAGAGCGACCTCACCCGGGGCGTCGCCACCGCCTGGCTGGTGCTCTCCGCCGTCGCGCTCGGCCTGGTCGCCCTCTCGGTGCTGGTCGCCGACCGGATGGGCGGCCGGATCGTGGCCTCCGCCCGCCGGCTGGCCGCCGCCGCCCGCTCGCTGGGCGCCGGGGACCTCGCGGTGCGCGTCCCGGTGACGGGCAAGCAGGTCGACGGCAGCCCCGAGGAACTCCGCGAGGCCGCCAACGCGTTCAACGCCATGGCCGACCGGGTGGTCCAACTCCTCGCGGCAGAACGCGAGTTGGCAGCCGACCTGTCGCACCGACTGCGCACCCCGCTGACCGTGCTGCGGCTCAACGCCGCCTCCCTCGGCGACGGCGACGCGGCCGACGCCACCCGGCACGCGGTGGCCCAACTGGAGCGCGAGGTCGACCAGATCATCCGCTCCGCCCGCCGCGCCCCCGAGGACGCGCCCGCCGTCGCGGTCGGCTGCGACGCCGCCGAGGTGATCCGCGAACGGGTCGGCTTCTGGTCCGCGCTGGCCGAGGACGAGGGCCGCCGCTGGCAACTGGCCGGCGCCGAACGCGCCGCGCCCGTCCCCGTCCAGCGCGGCGACCTGGCCGCCGCCGTCGACGCCCTGCTCGGCAACGTCTTCCGGCACACCGCCGTCGGCACCGCCTTCTCGGTGGACGTCCTGGCCACCGAGAACGCGGTGATCGTGCTGGTCGGCGACGCCGGGCCCGGCTACAGCGACCCGGCCGCCGCCCTCAAACGCGGCGAGGGCCACGGCGGCGAGGGCTCCACCGGCCTCGGACTGGACATCGTGCGCAAGCTCGCCGAGTCCACCGGCGGCGACCTGGCACTCGGCCGCTCCGCCGTGCTCGGCGGCGCGGAGACCAGGCTGCGGCTGCGCACCCGCCCGAAGGAGGCCCCGCCCGCGCGGGCCGGACGGCGGCGGACCCGGGGTGCGCTGTTCCCGAAGTGACGGCGGGTCGGGAGGGTGGCCTCTTCCTCCGGGGCCTTCTCCTCCGGCGCCTTCTCCTCCGGGGCCTCTTCCTTAACTGCGGCCTAAGGGAGCTTCACCCCTCGCTCAGCCCGCGGTTTCCGGCCCCCGGGCGCGGCTAGCGTCGGTCGCGCCGGTCACCCGACCGAGCCGGGCCGGCCGCCCGGGACGTCCCCGCGCACCCGTGCGCGGCCCGTCCGGACGGCGGCCGACCGCAGGCACCCGCGAACGGTGCCGACCGCAGGCTCCCGCGGAGGTAACGCGCATGACCACCCGACCCACCCGCCGTTCCGGCCGCCGCAGGCGCAGCCGCAAGGGGACGATCATCGGGGCCTCGGCGGTCGCCGCCGCCCTGGTCGCGGGCGGGACGGTGGTGCTCGCCTCCTCGGCCAGCGCCGCCCCGCTCGGCGCCGTCTACAGCCGGACCAGCAGCTGGGACACCGGCTACACCGGCCAGTACCTGGTCACCAACCCGGCCGCCGATCCGATCGAGGACTGGACGCTCAGCTTCGACCTGCCGGCCGGCGCGAAGATCGACTCGCTCTGGAACGCCACCTTCACCGTCGCCGGGCAGCACGTCACCGTCAGGCCGGAGGCCTGGAGCAAGCGGCTGGACCCGGGGAAGGGCGTGGTGGTCGGCTTCGTCGCCCAGGGCGCCGGCCCGGCGCAGGCCGAGCCCGGGAACTGCCTGATCAACAACGCCTCCTGCACGGCCGGCGAGGGCCCCGCGCCCACCCCCTCCGGACGCCCGACCACCACCCCCACGGTGGCGCCCACCGGCTCGGCCTCGCCCACCGCGACCGCGACGGCCGGTCCGACCGCCACTGCCACTGCCACGGCCACCGGGAAGCCGACCCCGACCGCCACCGCGAAGCCGACCGCCACCCCGACCGCCACCCCCACGGCGACCGGTGTGCCCGTCCCCCCGGTCGGCACCGGGGGCGGCTTCGCCCCGTACGTCGACACCTCGCTCTACCCGCCCTACGACCTGGTCGCCACCGCCAAGGCCACCGGGGTGAAGCGGTTCACCCTCGCCTTCGTGGTCTCCGGCGGCGGCTGCGTACCCAAGTGGGGCGGGGTCAGCGACCTGTCCGCCGACGCGGTGGCCGCCCAGATCGGCGCCCTGCGCGCGATCGGCGGCGACGTCCGGGTCTCCTTCGGCGGCGCCAACGGCAGCGAGCTGGCCCTGGCCTGCGGCTCCACCGCGGACCTGGCCGCCGCGTACCGCACGGTGATCGACGCGTACGGCGTGACCCGGCTCGACTTCGACGTCGAGGGCGGCGCGATCGCCGACACCGCCGCCAACACCCGGCGGGCCCAGGCCGTCGCCCAGCTCCAGCGTGAGGCCGCCGCGAAGGGCAGTCCGCTCGACGTCTCCTTCACCCTGCCCGCGCTGCCCTCCGGCCTGACCCAGGACGGCGTCGACCTGGTCGCCGGTGCCAAGGCCGCCGGCGTCGCGATCGGTGCCGTCAACATCATGGCCATGGACTTCGGCGACGGCGTCGCCCCCAACCCGCAGGGGCGGATGGGCACGTACGCGATCGCCGCGGCCACCGCCACCCAGGCCCAGGTCAAGAGCGTGCTGGGGCTGGACGACGCCGCCGCCTGGCGCAAGGTCGCGGTCACCCCGATGATCGGCGTCAACGACGTCGCCAGCGAGGTCTTCACGGTGGCCGACGCCGAGCAGCTGGCCGACTTCGCGGCCGGCAAGCACCTCGCCTGGCTGGCCATGTGGTCCGGGACCCGGGACAAGGCCTGCGCCGGTGGCGCCAGGCCCACCGCGGACGCCAGTTGCAGCAGCATCGTCCAGCAGCCGCTGGACTTCACCCGGGCCTTCGGCCGCTACACCGGCTGAGGCCCCCGCGCCGGGCTCCGGCCCCTCGGACCGCCCCGGCCGCCCGTGCTCAGCCCGCAGCCGGGCACGGTCGGTCGGGGCATTGTCGGTCGGGGCACTGTCGGTCAGGGCACGGTCGGTCGGGGCACTGTCGTCACTGCGAGTAGTCGATCGCGCCCAGGACGGGATGGGTCGCATCCGGTATCGTCGCTGGTTGGCCGAGCGGTGGACGGAGTGGACAGGTGACAGCGGTACAAGACGAGCGCAGCCCGGTGCGGACCGTATCCGCCCCGTCGCCCGCTCCCCTGTCCGACCGGCTGCGCGTCGCGCTCGGTGCCCCCGTGCGCGCAGTGCGTGAGGCCCCCCGCCGCCCGATGCTGATCGCCTCGTCCGTGGCGCTGCTGTCGCTGGTCGTGTACGCAGTGGTCCGCCACTTCGTCCACACCTCGATGGTCGACATGATCGTCTACCGGGCCGAGGGCGCCGCCGTCGCCAACGGCACCGACCTCTACGCGCTGCGCGTCACCGAGTGGAACCTCCCCGCGACCTACCCCCCGTTCGCGGCCATGCTGTTCGTCCCGACCACCTGGCTGCCGATCCCCGTCCTCCGCGTGGTGATCACTCTCGGCAACCTCGGGCTGCTCGCGTTGATGTCCCACCTGTCCTTCAAGCTGGTCGGCTGGCCGCGCCGCGAACTCCGGCCGATCGGTGTGGTCCTGATCACCGGCCTCGGCGTCTGGCTCGAACCCGTCTTCACCACGCTCCGGTACGGCCAGATCAACCTCGCGCTCGGCTGCCTGATCCTCTGGGACCTCACCCGGTCCGACGCCCACCGCAGCAAGGGCATCGCGATCGGCATCGCCGCCGGGATCAAGCTCACCCCCGGCCTGTTCGCCGTCTACCTGCTGATCACCGGCCGGGTCCGGGCCGCCTTCACCGCCGGCCTCACCTTCCTCGGCACCTTCCTGATCGGCGCGCTCTTCCTCCCCGACGCCACCTGGGGCTTCTGGACCAAGTACCTCTACGACTCCTCCCGGGTCGGCAAGACCGAGATCGTCGACAACCAGTCGCTGCGCGGCGCCTTCGCCCGGCTGCTGCACAGCGCCGACCCCGGCTTCCTCGCCACCCTCGGGGCGGGCCTGGCCGCGGTGGCCGGCCTCGCCGTCGCCGCCTGGGCCGTCCGCAGCGGCCGCTGGCTGCCCCGGGCCGAGGCCTGGGGCTTCTGCGTCACCGCCGTCACGGCCGTGCTCATCTCGCCGATCAGCTGGACCCACCACTGGGTCTGGTGCGTGCCGGTCCTCGTGCTACTCGCCGCCGAGGCCTCCGTCGAGCGCGCCCGCCCGGCCGGCGTCCGCCGACTGCGCTGGCGGGCCGCGTTCTGGGCCACCCTGCTGGCCTTCCTGTCCTTCGCGATGTGGGCCGCCAAGCCGGTCGGCGCGGCCGTGCTCCACATGTCACCGCTGAACCAGCTGCCGACCTCGGTCTATCCGTGGGTCGGCCTCTGCTTCCTGCTCGCCGCCGCCATCCGGATAAGGGCACGTCGGCGCTCCGCCGGTGCCCCGCTGGTCCGGCTGCCCGGACAGCGCGACGGCGACGGCGGCCCGGACGCCGCCCGCGGTCGTCAGCAGGCCCCCGCGGCCCGCTGAGCCGGCGGGGGCTCTCCGTACGCTCCGCAGCCTCCGTACGCTCCGTACGCTCCGTACGTTGCGGCGTGCGACCGGCACGACCGGCACGACCCGCATGGCCCGCACGTCTACGCGAGCAGCTCGGCGAGCGAGCCGTCCATGTCGAGGGCGGCCAGCTCGCTGCCCGGCGGGACCAGCCGGTGCGCCCGCTCCAGCCAGGCCGCGACGACCGGCAGCGGCGCCTCCAGCAGCGCGTCCCCGGCCGGGGAGCTCAGCGCCATGCACAGCACGCTGCGCCGGCCCGAACGGGTCGGCCAGATCCGCACGTCGCCCTGGCCGCACGGGCGGAAGGTGCCCTCGACCAGCAGCTCGCGGGCGAACACCCAGGTCACCGGGGAGCCGGTGTCCAGGTGGAAGGTGATGTACACGGCGTACGGGTCGTGGCTGCCGTAGGTCAGCCGGGCCGGGACGGGGACGCTGTGCTCCGGGGAGAGCACCAGGTTCAGCTCCAGCTCGTGCTCCACGACGCTGACGGGGCGGTCCATGATCGTCTTCCTCTCTGCCTTCGGTTCGTGCCCGCTTCCGGGCCCTGTGACCTTTGAGAGGGCGGTTCGCGCCGGTTCTTACACACGTTTCCGGGATTTCTCCGGGAAGTTTCGGGCGGCGGGGTGTGGCGGTCCCGCCGCGCGTGGGCCCCTACCCCGGGCGGGCCTCCGCTGTCCGGGGAATCGTCAACTTTCCTTGGGGGCTCCGGCGAGGTACTACCCTTTGTAACTGTCCGGCGACTGTCCGCCTTCGGTGGCGCCCCCACGTGCCCCGAGCGCCCCGTACGCCCCGGGGTGTGCGCGGGCGCGGCGTGGCCCTGTGCTCGGACCGACCCGGTTCCGACCACGTTTCGATCTTTGGATCTGCCGAGGCCCGCCCCTCAACGGCCCTCGTCAAGGCCCGACAGGAGAGAAGACCCCCATGACGGACCGCTCCTTCGCCGCCGGCGGCGACCCGGCCGTCGCACCCGAGCCCGGCTACTACGCCGACCCGTCCATCCCCGGGTTCGTCCGCTACTGGGGCGGCTCGGCCTGGGTGCCGGGCACCAGCCGGCCCGCCCCCGTCGAGGGCGAGGTGCTGCAGCCGCCCCGGTACGCCACCCGGCGGCCCGCCCCCGCCCCCGCCCCCGCCCCCGACGTCGCGGCGGCGCGGGTGGTGCCGCCACCGGTGGTGCCGGTGCCGCCGGCGCGGTCGGAGTCGCCGGTGCCGCTGGTCGTGCCGGTGCCTTTGTCCGTGCCGGTGCCTTTGTCCGTGCCTGTTTCTGCGCCGGTGTCCGTGCCTGGTTCTGCGCCGGGGCCGGTGCCGATGGTGCCCGTGCTGGACGGGCGGGAGGCTCCGGGGGCGGGGGACACCGGGCCGGTGTACCTGGACCAGACCACGGGCGGGGCGTCCTTCGTGGTCGGGCCGCGGGTCGCCGAGGTGATCGGCGGGCCGGTGTTCCGGATCGTCGAGCCCGCGCTGGAGGAGGCTCCTGGGGTGGGCGGTGCTGCCGAGGCCGGTGCCGGTGCCGACGCCGGAGCCTCGGGGTGGCAGGCGGATCCGCGGGCGCAGCGGGGCCTGATGGAGACCGGTGGGGCCCCGCGCTGGGTGTCCTGGGGGGTGCTTCCGGGGGCGCTCGAGGAGGAAGAGGGGCGTGCGGAGGGGGAGCGCGCTGCGGTTGCCGTGGAGGTGGCGGCGGCTGTCGCGCCCGCCATGACGGGCGCGGTCCGCGAGGTGGCGGCGCCGACCGCCGGGGCAGCCGTCGAACCGGCGGCCCAGGTGGTGGCCGAAGTGGCGCCCGGGCCCGGAGCGGGGGCCGGTCCCGGGTCGGCGCCGGTCCCGGCCGTCGTCGCCGCGTTGCCGGTGGTGCGGCCGGCCCGGGAGTCCGCCGTCCGTCGCCGACCGGCATCCCCGGCGCCCCTGGTGCCCGCCGGGCTGGGGCGGCGGCTGGCGGCCCGGGCGGTGGACACCGCGGTGCTGCTGGTGGTCGCCGTCGCGGCCGGGATCCCGCTCGGCAGCTCGGTCTCCGACCACCTCCAGCAGAAGGTCGACCAGGCCAGGATGGCCAGCTCCCTCGCCCGCCGCCACGTGCAGGTCTGGCTGGTCGACGACGTGGTGCTGGCCAAGGTCGCCGCCCTGCTCGGCATCCTGGTGTTCGTCAGCCTCGTCTACGAGGTGCTGCCGATCGCCCGGACCGGCCAGACCTTCGGCAAACGCCTGGCCCGGATCCGGGTGGTGGACGCCGGTGCCCCCGGCGGACGGACCACCCGGCTGAGCCTCGGCCGCTCGCTGCTGCGGTGGGTCGTCCGGCAGCTCGGCACGGTGCTGCTGCTCGGCCTGGTCTGGCCGGTGTTCGACCGGTCGGCCCGGCGCGGCTGGCAGGACCGGGCGGCCCGGACCAGGGTGGTCCGCAGCTGAGCCGGCCGTTGCGGTCCTGGGTGCCTGGGTGCCTGGGTGCCTGGGTGCCCGGGTGGCGTTCGCCGGGTCGCCGATCGAGCTGCGTGACAGCAAAACGGACAAAATGTCCCAAAGGCTGAGAATCCTCGATGTTCTACTCGGGGGATGAGCACCCACGACCCCTCAGGCCCCCAGCCGGAGGGGGGCGGTCCGCCCTCCTTCGACAAGCAGCCCCCCACCCCGGGCGGCGGCACGCCGGACGGCGAACCGCCACGACCCGCCCCGTCCGGCGCCCCCGGGGAGGGCCCCGGCGCCTACCAGGGCAGCTACGGCGGACCGACCCCCGGTCAGAACCCCTACGGCCAAACGCCCTACGGCGGACAGCCCTACGACCAGCCCCCACCCGGCCACGGCCCCGACTCCGCCCCGTACGGCACCCCCAGCGGCGGACCCGTCCCCGGCATGCCGCCGATCGGCACCTGGCCCAAGCGGATCGTCGCCCGCCTCATCGACTACGTCCTGATGCAGGCCATTGGCGTCATCGTCATCGGCCCCTTCGTCGACCTCAGCACCCGCGAGGGCACCACCGAGGCCTTCTGGCTCGGCTGCGCCGTCTACCTCGTCTACGAGGCCCTGATGCTCAGCCGGGACGGCCAGACCCTCGGCAAGAAGGCCATGAAGATCCGCGTCGCCATGCTGATCGACGGCAACTCGCCGACGCAGTCCGCCGCGTGGACCCGGGCCGCCGTCTACATCCTCCCGGCCGTGCTCTGCTGCGCCGCCGTGTGGTGGGTCATCGACGGCCTCTTCGGCGTCTTCGACAAGCCCTACCGGCAGTGTCTCCACGACAAGGCCGCGAAGACCGTCGTGGTCACCACCGAGATCTGACCGCGACAGCGCTGATCCGTCGCCCCGTCGACCCGTCGATCAGCTGATCGGCGGATCAGCGCTGCCGGGCGTACTCGCGCCCGGCAGCGGCCGCGGAGGCCCCGGAGCGGTCGCCGACCGCCGCCGAGCGGGCGGACACCGCCATCGAGAGCACCGTCACCACGGTGCCGAGCGCCAGCGCGAACCCCACCAGCACCGCGACCTCCAGGACGCCCGAGGCGCCCGAGACGGCCAGCAGCGCCACTGTGGTGGCGACGACGGTGAACGAGCCGAGGCAGAACTGGGCAGCGGACGGACGTGGCATGGCGGGGGGTCCTTCGCACGTCGGGGGAAACGGGCGGGAATGATGCCGGTGCCAGAAGTCCTACCCGGCAAGGGAGTTCGGCACGACCAGGCTAGCCCGCGAGGCCGGGGGCACAGGGGGCGCACGGGCTCACCCCGGGGTCGTCCGCACCCCTCGGTACGGTGGAACCCGTCCGACACCACGCAGACCCGGGGGAACCGACCGTGCCCATCCCCACCGACTGGCCCACCATCGAGGCCCAGGCGCTCGCCGAACAGGAACGACTGCGGCCGCTCGTCCGCGCCCAGGACGACGGCGCCCCCGGCCCGCTCATCGCCGGAGTCGACGTCGCCTACGACGACGACCACGACCTCGTCGTCGCCGCCGCCGTCCTCCTCGACCGGGACACCCTGGACGTCGTCGAGGAAGCCACCGCCGTCGGCCGGATCGCCTTCCCCTACGTCCCCGGACTGCTCGCCTTCCGCGAACTCCCCGCCGTCCTCGACGCGCTGGCCGCCCTCACCCGCACCCCCGACACCGTCGTCTGCGACGGCTATGGCCTCGCCCACCCCCGCCGCCTCGGCCTCGCCAGCCACCTCGGCGTCCTCACCGGACTGCGCACCCTCGGCGTCGCCAAGACCCCCTTCACCTTCGACCACCACGACCCCGAGGCCGCACGCGGCTCCTGGACCCCGCTCACCGACCCCGTCACCGGCGAAGAGGTCGGCCGCGCGGTGCGCACCCAGCCCGGCGTCAAACCCGTCTACGTCTCCGTCGGCCACCGCATCGGCCTCGACACCGCCGTCCGCACCACCCTCGACCTCGCCCGCCGCTACCGCCAACCCGAGACCACCCGGCACGCCGACTCCCTCTGCCGCCGCGCCCTCGCCGAAGCCCTGCAGACCAGGACGCCCTCGAACTGACCGTGCACCGGGCGGGGTTCCGACCCGGTGTGTTAGACATGGGACACCGGGGCCCGGGCCCCGAAGGCCAGGAACGGACGCACGGGGGGCGCCGCAATGGGAACAGGGACCGGTTCGACCGGCGGGGCCAACCAGGGCTACCGGGTCGAGATCGAGCAACTGCGCACGTTCGCCGGGCAGGTACGGCTGCTGTTGAAGGAATTCGAGAAGGACGCCAACGGCAGCACCACCCACGGACGCAGCGGCATCGGCAAGACCGCCTTCGGCACCTTCGCGGAGGCGACGGAGATCCACGGCCGCTACAGCACCATGCGGGACGCCCTGCGGGACGTGCTGAACCAGCTCCAGCAGGCGATCGATCAGGCCCAGAAGAAGGCAGAACTCACCGCGACCAACTACGAGGAGCAGGACCAGCACGTGGGCACGAAGCTCAAGCTGGCCGGCGACGGTTGGTCCGTGTCCGATCCCTCGGCCACCAGCCAGGTCGCGTACCAGGCCAACCAGGTCCCGTCCCGGCGTGGCAACGCCACCATCTGACCGATCGCCCGACCGGAGGTGAACCACCCGTGACCTACACCGATTTCACCAAGTACAGCCATGCCGATCTCCGCACGATGGCACAGGCCCTCGACCCCGGCGCGGTGATGGCCGCCGGCGACCCCTGGCGCAAGGCGGCGACCACGCTCAAGGAGATCCGCAAGACCCTCACCAACGTGAGCACCGAGGCGGCCACCTCCTGGGAGGGCACCACCAGCGACTCCTTCCACACCTCGATGCTGACCCTCGCCACCAACATCAACGAGGCCGCCGCGTACGCCAACGACGCGGCCAACACGCTGCACAACATGTCCGAGGCGATGGCGACGGCCAAGCGCACCATGCCCGAGGAACCGGGCAGCTGGGACCAGTTCAAGGACAAGGTCGGGGACTTCTTCAGCAGCGAGGACGACCACATCCAGCTCACGGACCAGAAGAAGGCCGAAGCGGCAGCCGTCATGCAGACCCTCGCGATGCACTACCGCATCGCGACACCTGCCTTGAAGGCTCCGCCGTCCCTTCAACGACCGCCGGTGGACGACAGTCGAGACGCCAGCCCGCAGGCCGACCCGACGGGGGCGGCGGCTGCAGTGGCCGCAGTCGTCTCAGGTGCTTCGTTCGGGACCGGAGGGGCGTCGGCGCGGTCGGCAGCCGGCGCCACGTCAACGCGGCCGAAGTCGCAGCCTCCGATGGTGGCCCGCCCCGCGGTCAAGGGGACAGCGGCCCCGACCGACTCCGGGATCAGGGGAGGAGTGGCACAGGCGCTCCCGAAATCGCCGCCAACCACGGGGCGTACTTCCAGCGCGGGCATCTCGGGTACGCCGATGCCCGGACAGGGCGGAAGTGTGCCGAGTCCGGTCACCTCCGGGACCCAGACGTCCGGCTTGAATGTTCCGCCGACCGTGGCTCCCGGCAGCGGACCGATCGGGGGCGGCGGTGAGCGGACGACTGCTGTCCATCCAGGACCGTCGGTGCAGGGCTCTCCTGCTGGTTCTGGCCTTGGCGCCAAGGAATTTTCGAGTGGCGCGGCTCCGGTGGAGGGGCCGGGTCTTCGAGGTGGCCGAACTACCGGGATCGGTGGTGAGGTCCATCCAGGTATCGGAGCCGGAGGAAGAGGAGCGGCCGGGGCCAGACAGCTCGCTGGACCGCTGGCCCGGCCCGGGGGAGCCGTCGGCGAGACGATTCCGCCCATTTCCGGAGTACGGGGCAAGCAGGCCTTCACGGAAGGAGGGTCCGGTTTGGGCGCGCGCAGCCGCCTGGGTGGGGAGGTCGGAGCCCGGAGTACAGGTGTCATGTCGCCAGGCATCCCGCTGAGCGAGGCACAGCGCGGTAGGAAGAACCGAGGGAAGGACGGTAAGCGGCCGGACTACCTCGTCGAGGACGAGGAGACCTGGGCGTCGGACAAGCCGGCCAATCCGAACGTGGTGGAATGAGGGCCGGTCCGTGAACGGCCGGGTGATCTGATCGCATCCCCGCAGGTCGGTGATCTGCGGGGATGCCTCGTTGAGTGGGGTGAACGGGGTTGACGAGCCGCTCGTTGGCACGTGGTACGGCGGTCCTTGCGGCTGGGGCGCTGGTCTGGGCCGTCGCCGCGCCGGCGGCTCTGGCCGATGAGGTCAGGGACAAGCAATGGGCTCTCAAGACCTTCGAGGCCGAGACGAAGGTCTGGCCGGTGAGTCAGGGCGAGGGCGTCGTCGTTGCGGTGATCGACAGCGGGGTGAACTCGGAGCACCAGGACCTGACGGGGCAGGTGCTTCCCGGGGCCGATTTCTCCGGTGCCAAGTCGGACGGGCGTACTGACACGGACGGTCACGGTACCGGGATGGCGAGTCTCATCGCGGGGCACGGGCACGGTACCCAGGCCGGAGTGATGGGGCTGGCCCCCAAGGCGAAGATCCTGCCGGTGAAGGTGAGAACGAGCGACGGCGGTCCTGTGCCGGAGCAGAACGATCTGGCGGCGGCGATTCGTTTCGCGGTGGACCACGGTGCGACGGTCATCAATATGTCCGTCGGGGGACCGTTCCACTTCGACTCTCAGGCCCGGAAAGCGGTGGAGTACGCGGTGTCGAAGGACGCCGTACTGGTCGGGGGAGCCGGCAACAGCGTCGCGGACCTGAGCGTCAACTATCCGGCCGCCTTTCCCGGTGTGGTGGCCGTCGGGGCGGCGGACGCCAAGGGGGTGGTGTGGGGCAGCTCCAAGCCCGGTCCCGAACTCACGCTCCTCGCACCCGGTGTGGAGATCTACCGTGCTTCGGCGAAATCCCTGACGAGCTATGCGATCGGGAACGGTACGTCCGACTCCACTGCCTACGTCTCCGCTACCGCGGCTCTCATTCGGTCCAAGTACCCGAACCTGTCCGCCGGGCAGGTGATCAACAGGATGATCAAGTCGGCTACTCCCCCGCCGGATGGGACAGTGGTGCCCAATGTCCACTACGGCTACGGGGTCGTCGCCCCGGAGAAGGCGCTGGAGCCGAATCCGGCGGTGGACAACGGGCCGAAGGAGAACCCGCTCGCGAACCGGCCCGAGTCGTTGGGCGCGCCACCCGGCGATGACGAGAGCGACGCGACGGGCCAACCATCGGCCGTACCCGAGGCCACGTCAGGCGGCAGCAGCGGCAGTGGGCTGGTGATCGGCGCCGGTGCGGTTGGTGTTGTGGTGGTGGGGGCGGTGGTCGCCGCGGTGGTGCTGCGGCGGCGGGGGCGGCGGGGGGTTGAGGGGGCGCCGTACGGTGGGGGCGGTCAGTGAGTGCTGAGCCAGTCGTCGCGTAGGGCGGCCATGTGGAGGACGTCCCAGTAGCGGTCGTCCCAGTGGTGGGCCTGGCGGGCGCGGCCTTCGAGGACGAAGCCGGCCTTGGTGTAGGCGCGGGCGGCGCGTTCGTTGTACTCGAAGACGTCGAGGTGGACGCGGTGGAGGCCGACGGTGGCGAAGGCGTGGCGGAGGACCAGGACGGTGGTCTCGGTGCCGATGCCGCGGCCGACGCTGTCGGGGGTGAGGGCGATCCGGTAGTCGGCGGAGTTGTTGTCCGGGTCGACGTTGGTGAGGGCGGTGTCGCCGAGGAAGCGGCCGGTGGTCGGGTCCTCGACGGCGAGGTCGAGCCGGTCGGGGTGGTCGGCGCGGGTGGCGCACCACTGGGCGATCTGGTCGCGGGTGAAGGCGGTGCGGGTGCCGGTGAGGCGGTTGGTCTCCTGGTCGGTGCAGTGCGCCCACAGCGGGTCGGTGTGCCGGGCCGCCAGGGGGACGAGGCGGATGGTGGGGCCGTGCAGGGTGGGTTTCACCGCGAGGGCTGAGAGGTCCGTGGCCATGGTGCCCAGGATGCCCGGGTGGGGCCGGTTCGTGCCGGGATTTTCGGTGCGGGGCCTATGCGGCGACGGCGATCTGCTGCCGGTGGTGGGTGGGGGTGGTGAGTTGGTCGACGATGGCGAGGGCGAGGTCGGCCTGGGCGATCCGGGGGCCGAGGACGTGGGGGCCGCCGATCCGGTAGCGGCCGGTGCCGGGGGCGGTGCGGTCGAGGTCCATGGGCGGGGTGACGACGACCCAGTCGAGGGTGGCGGGGGAGTCGTGGAGCAGGTCGAGGGCGGCGGAGTGGCCGAGGGAGAAGGTGCGGTAGGCGTCGGGGAAGGCGGGGTCGTCGTGGACGGCGACGCCGGGGGCGGTCTGCAGGGTGGTGGCGATGCCGACGCTGAGCAGCCGGGGGACGCCGGCGCGGCCGAGGCCGTCGACGAGGGCGCTGGTGGCGGCGCGGTAGAACTCGGTGGACGGGGTGTCGGGGGTGTAGACGGAGCTGACGGCGGCGGGGTGTCCGGTGGCGGTGGCGGTGGCGGTGGCGGTGGCGGTGGCGGCGACGGCGGCCGGGTCGGTGACGTCGCAGCGCACCAGGGTGACGCCCCCGCCGGCGAGGTCGGCGTGGCGCTCGGGGTCGCGGACGGCGGCGGTGACGGTGAGGCCGCAAGTGGGCCTGGCGGATCATCCGTTGCCTGGAGGGCGGGCCGCGCCGGTTCTCGGAGCTGCGGGTCCCGTTGGCGGGCATCACGGCGAAGGTGCTGGCGGAGTCGCTGCGTTCGATGGAGCAGGACGGCGCGGTGGTCCGGACCGAGTACGCGGAGAATCCGCCGCGGGTCGAGTACGCGCTGACGCCGTTGGGGCGGACCCTGCTGGGGCCGATGGACGCGGTGTGCGAGTGGAGCCGGGAGAACCTGGGCGGCCTGCTGGCGGCCCGGCTGGAGTACGAGCGGGCCGGGGGCTGATCGCGCCGGGGCTGATCGTGCCGCGCACCGCTCGGACGGGCGCTGCTCGGACGGGTGCCGCTCGGACGGGCGCCCGGCCTGGCAGCATTTCGGCGGTCGCTGGCGGCCTTGGCGCTGGTGGGGCCGGGTGCGGGGCGGCCATGCTGGGCCCATGAGCACTCCTGACCAGCACCTCGCGAACCCCGTCGACGCCGGCACCCCCGCCCCGGGCACCCCCGCCCCGGGCACCCCCGCCCCCAGCGCCCCGGACGCGATCGTCCCCGACGCCAAGGACTGGACCTGGGTGCTCGAACGCGCCTGCCCCGACTGCGGGTTGGACACTCCGGCGGTGGCCCCGGCGGAGGTCGCCGCGATGGTCCGGGCGAACGCCGAGGCCTGGCTGGCGGTGCTGGCGGGGGACGAGGACGGGCTGCGTCGTCGGCCGGCTCCGGGGGTGTGGTCGGACCTGGAGTACGCCTGCCACGTCCGGGACGTCTTCCGGCTGTTCCTGGTCCGGCTGGACCTGATGCTCGACCAGGACGGCCCGCTCTTCCCGAACTGGGACCAGGACGAGACCGCGGTCGCCGAGCGCTACCGGGAGCAGCGGCCGCAGGTGGTGGCCGGGGAGCTGGCGGAGGCCGCGGCGGCGTTGGCGGCGGCGTTCGGGGCGGTGTCGGGGGAGCAGTGGGAGCGGACCGGGAGCCGCGGCGACGGGGCGCGCTTCACCGTCGGGTCCTTCGCCCGCTACCTGATCCACGACCCGGTGCACCACCTGTTCGACGTGACGGGCGAGCGGGTCTGACCCCGGTCGCCGCGGTTCACCAGCCGGAGGCCTCGCGGAGCATGGTGCGCCGGAGCCGGCCCGCGACGCTGGCGGTGTCGGTGCCGATGACGTCGGCGATCTCGGGGGCGGCGAGGCCGACGACGTAGTGCAGGATCGCCAGGTCGTCGTCGGCGGGGTGGCGGTCGGGGACGGGGATCTCCTGCGGGGTGTGTTCGGCGACGGTGCCGCGCAGGATCTGCCAGGCGAGCGCGGTCGGGTTGGGGCTGGTGAGCAATTCCCGCCACTGGACGGCGATTTCGGCGAACGCCTGTTGGACGGCGGTGGCCGCTTCGGCGTGCTCGGTCAGCCACACCCGGGCGTAGCTGAGGTACCGGGGGCGGTGGAGTTCGCAGAAGGCCGCGAACTCCAGCGGTACGTCCTCCGGTTCGCCGGGCCCCGGGGGTGGCTCGGCGGCGCTCGTGTGACGGTTGGTCATCTCGTCTTCTCGGAAGGGGAGATGGGTTTCTGACGGTCGATCATCTGTGCTCACTCTACGGTAGGCCCTCGGTGCGCTGGGTGACCAATCCGATGGAATGCCTGGAACCCGCTGCGGCGCGTCCGGTTCCGGTGACGGGCGGTGCGGCGCGGCGGCGGTACTGCCGGTGGAGGCCGGTGAAGGGCCGGTCGAGGGCCGGTCGAGGGCTGGTGGTGGGTCGACCGGGGCCGCCGGGGCCCGGCCGGGGAGTGCTGCACAGTGGTGCGGTGGCGCGGGTGCGAGCGTGTCGCAGCTGGTCAGGGGGTGTGGGACGGCAGGGGTCGCACGGCAGTTGAGGTGCCACCGTAGGGCCTGCCGGGTCCGGCGTCCACGCCCAGGGCGCGAAGCCGGGGCCGCGCAACCGTCTGCGCAACCGCGCTCACGACGGGGGTTGCGCCGGGCCGGGTGGCGGGGGGTGCGTCGAAAGCGCCCCGGCGGCCTGCGGCGACCGGGGCGCGGATCGGGGCGGGGAGGTGCCGCCCGGTCAGGGGGTCGGCCGGGCCTCCGTGGGGGCGATCAGGTCGTCGGCGGTGTTGCCGCGTTCGACCTGGGCGGGGAAGGACTCGACGGCCCGGCGCCGGGCCAGCTGGGCGGCCGTCGCGGCCGCTGCCGCGGCAGCCGCGGCGGCTCCGGCGGCGGCCTCCTCGCGCTCGCACCGGTGGGTGCCGGGCGCTGCGGTGGCCTGTGCGGCCGAGGGGTGGCCGGCTGTGGCGTGTGCGCCCGCCGGAAACCCGTTGGCCGGATGCCCGTTGGTCGGGTGTCCGTTGGTCGGGTGTCCGCTGGTCTGGTGTCCGTTCGCCGGGTGGCTGTTGGCGAGGTGGCCGTTCGCCTGGTGTCCGCCCGCCGGATACCCGTTCGCCGCATGGCCGACGGCGTGCTGTCCGGTGGCGTGCGCCCCTCCGGCGTGCGTCGCGCCCGTGCGCGCCCCCGCCGCGCGTCGTCGGCGCCCGAGTTCCGCCCGTTCGGCGTGTTCCTCGGCCGCCTGTCTAGCGGCCAGGTAGGCCTGGACGGCGGCCATGCCGTAGACCGGCTGGATGAGCTGGTGGCCCTTGAAGAAGGGTCTGGCCGGGGCGAACCCGGCGGCGACCACGAGGTCGCGGATCTCTGCTATCTCGGCCTCGCTCCGGGCGGTGAAGCGGACCTCCCAGCCCTTCTTGTACGTATGGCCCTTCTCGCCGCTGCGGCGGGCCGGATCCGGGCGGCGGACGTACCCGGGCAGACGGCCGAGGCGGAGCTGGGCCGCGCGGAGGCCGGCGGTCTCGTCACGTGACATGACGTAAGCCTAGGCAATCCCGGAAGCGCGTTTGACGCCCCGGGGGTCCCTCGCCGTATGCCCTTGATCACTCTGGGTCAGACGACCAGGTCGGCGATCGTTTCCGATCAAACACGATAGCCATATGAACGTCATTTACTCCAAATGAGTGAGGGTATGAGGACTTTAGTGCAGGCTGATCCCGGTTTCGCGACGGTTGAGTAACAGTGCGTCAGGCAGTGGCACGGGGGGCGTGGCGGTTGGGGATGGTGGGCGCATGAACGAACGTAGTGAGCGATTCGTCGAGGGGCGCGCATGAGCTACCGGATCCCCTCGCCGCCGCCGTCCCTGGAGGAGCTGGCGAAGCGTCAGCAGAACGTCGTCACCGCGAGCCAGCTGCGCGCCCGGGGCGTGCCGGCCCGGGTCATCACCGAGCACTGCCGCCACGGCGGCCCCTGGCAGCGGCTGCTGCCCAGGGTCTACCTGCTCCAGTCCGGCGAGCCCACCCCGGAGCAGCGGATGTGGGCCGCGCTGCTGTACGCGGCGCAGAACGGCCGGGAGGAGGGCCGCCGGGAGGGTGCGGTGATCACCGGGGCGGCCGCGCTGGCGCTGTACGGCTTCGCCGCCGTGCCCCGGCTGCCCGCGGTGACCGGGGTGGACGTCCTGGTGCCCCGCCAGCGTCGGCTCAAGGACGCCGGCGAGGTGCGGATCCGGCGCACCGAACGGGAGTTGGTGGCCCGCTCGGTCCACGGGCTGGCCTGCGCGCCGGTGGCCCGGGCGGTCGCCGACGCGCTGGCCGAGTGGACGGCGGACGGGCTCCCGGTGGACGCTCCGGTGCCGGTGCGCGAGGTGTTCCGGGAGGCCGTCGCCCGCCCGGAGAACCGCTGCACGGTGCGGGAGTTGGCCGCCGAGCTGGTCGAGTCGGGGCTGACCGGGGAGCCCCGGGTGCGGGCCGCGCTGGACGAACTCCTGGCCGCCGAGCGGGAGTTCGTGCTGGAGCGGGTCGACCGGCTGGTGGACGAGTGGCTGCTGCCCGCCCCGCTGGTCGCCCCGGAGCTGCGGATGCGCGGCGGCACCTACATCGGTGTCCCGGACCTCTACTGGCCGGAGCAGGGCGTCGCGGTGGAGGTGGACTCCGACCTGCGCTGCGTCAGCGAGGGCGAGGCCGCCTGGGTGCGCGGCGGCCAGCACCGGATGGAGTACCTGGGGATCCGGGTGGTGTACGTCTCCGGCGCCCGGCTGGCCGCGGACCCGGAGGCGGTCGGCGGCGAGCTGCGCGAGGCCTACCGGGCGGGCGGGACGGACGTGGTGGAGCTGATGGTGGTCTGAGCACCGACCGCACCGACCGCACCGACCGCGCCGACCGCGCCGACCGCACCGACCGCACCGCTCGTGCGCGGGCCGGGTCCAGCGGGCCGGGCCCAGCAGGTCCGGCTCAGGCCGGCCGGACCACCGGCGCGCCGACCAGCTCGACCCCGGCCGCCCGCAGTTCCTCCAGCGCGGCGGCGGTGGTCTCCGGCGCCACCCCGGCGGTGAGGTCGAGCAGCACCCGGGTGGTGAAGCCGGCCCGGGCGGCGTCCAGGGCGGTGGCCCGGACGCAGTGGTCGGTGGCGATGCCGACCACGTCGATCTCGTCGACCTGCCGTTCGCGCAGCCACTCCACCGGGCCGCGGTTGTTCTCGTCCAGCCCCTCGAAGCCGCTGTAGGCCGCCGAGTAGGCGCCCTTGTCGAAGACCGCCTCGACCGCGCCGGAGATCACCGAGGGGGCGAAGTTGGGGTGGAAGCCCACGCCTTCGGTCCCGGCCACGCAGTGCACCGGCCAGCTGGAGACGTAGTCCGGCTCGGCGGAGAAGTGCCCGCCCGGGTCGATGTGGTGGTCCCGGGTGGCGAGGATGTGCTGGTAGCCGGCGGGGGACTCGGCGATCAGGTCGGTGATGGCGGCGGCCACCTCGGCGCCGCCCGGGACGGCCAGGCTGCCGCCCTCGCAGAAGTCGTTCTGCACGTCGACGACGATCAGTGCCCGGTGCATGGCTCGCATCCTCGGATGTGGGGGGCGGGTGCGCCCCGGTGGCGGGTCCCTCGCGAACGCCGGACGGCCGGGGAGGAACTCCAGGGGAACTCTACGGCTGACTCTAGGGAGTGGCGCGCGGCGGCGGAAGGCTTGGGGCCCGTCTTCGGGCCCGGCGGCCCACCGCCGGTCCGCGCGGCCGTCCGCGACGCTCCGCAGGAGTCGGCAGGTCTGTCGGCAGGTCGGCCAACCGGTCGTCTGCCGGCCAGCCGGCCGACCGGACCGCCGGTCAGTCGATCCAGCCGGCCGACCGGACCGCCGGTCAGTCGATCAGCTCGGTGGGGATGACCGGGTCCCCCTTGGACAGCTGGGTGGCCGACAGCGGCAGCGCGGCCCGGGCCCGGACGTGGCGGTCGCGGGCGGCGGTCAGCGGTTCGCGGCCGACGGTCTCGCCGGCCAGGACCAGCGGCACCTGGACGAGGTGGGGCCGCAGGTCCTCGGGGATCGGCCCGGTGCCGACCACCTCGGCCTCGGCGACGCCCTCGGCGTCGGGTCGGCGGGCGGCCCACTTGCGGCCGCCGACGCTGGTCTTGCCGCCGGCCGCGCGCTTGGCGACCGGGACGAGCGGGCCGTCCGGGGTCTCGGCGCGGGCGACCAGCTTGTAGACCATGGCGCAGGTCGGGTGGCCGCTGCCGGTGACCAGGCTGGTGCCGACGCCGTAGCCGTCCACCGGGGCGGCGGCGAGGGCGGCGATGGCGTACTCGTCCAGGTCCGAGGTGACGATGATCCGGGTCTTCTCGGCGCCGAGTTCGTCGAGCTGACGGCGGACCCGGTGGGCGGCCAGGATGAGGTCGCCGGAGTCGATCCGGACGGCGCCGAGTTCGGGCCCGGCCACCTCGACGGCGGTGCGGACGGCCTCGTGCAGGTCGAAGGTGTCGATCAGCAGGGTGGTGCCCCGGCCCATCGACTCGATCTGGGCCCGGAAGGCGTCCCGTTCGCTGTCGTGCACCAGGGTGAAGGCGTGCGCGGAGGTGCCGGTGGTGGGGATGCCGTACCGGTAGCCGGCCTCCAGGTCGGAGGTGGCGGCGAAGCCGGCCACGTAGGCGGCCCGGGCGGCGGCGACGGCGGCCTGCTCGTGGGCCCGGCGGGCGCCCAGTTCGATCACCGGCCGGCCGCCGGCCGCGGCGGTCATCCGGGAGGCGGCGGCCGCGACGGCGGAGTCGAAGTTGAGGATCGAGAGGATCACCGTCTCCAGGATCACCGTCTCGGCGAAGCTGCCCTCGACGGTGAGCACGGGGGAGCCGGGGAAGTAGACCTCGCCCTCGGGGTAGCCGTGGATGTCGCCGCGGAAGCGGTAGTCGGCCAGGAACCGCAGGGTGTCCTCGTCCACCACGCCCTGCTCGGACAGCCAGTCCAGCTGGGCGGTGTCGAAGCGGAAGTTCTCGACGGCGTCCAGCACCCGGCCGGTGCCGGCCATCACGCCGTAGCGGCGGCCGCTGGGGAGGCGTCGGGTGAACGCCTCGAAGACGGAGCGGCGGTGCGCGGCCCCGCTGCGCAGGGCGGCCTGCAGCATGGTGAGCTCGTAGCGGTCGGTGAGCAGCGCGGTCGAACCGGCCGCGCGCACTGATGTGGCGTCCATGAGGATGATGCTACTACCACTTAGCGTCAGAGTGACGATTTCTCTCGACGCGACCCGGGGCGGAATCGCCCGGGTGTCCCCCGGATGGCAGCATGGGGCGTGAGAAGTCACGGACGAGTGTGCAACGAGGAGGCCTGCCGGTGAGTGTCGCGCCCGTGGAGATCGAGCGCCCGGAGGTCGAAGGACTGCCGGTGGCGGAGCCGGACACGCCCTGGGTGACCATCGTGCACAACGACCCGGTCAACCTCATGAGCTACGTCCAGTACGTCTTCCAGGCCTACTTCGGCTATCCGAAGGACAAGGCCCGGAAGCTGATGATGGACGTGCACAGCAAGGGTCGGGCGGTGGTCTCCAGCGGCTCCCGCGAGGAGATGGAGCGGGACGTCCAGGCGATGCACGGCTACGGCCTGTGGGCGACGCTGCAGCACGACTGACCTCCCCTCCGGCGCACGACCGACCGGGCGACCGACTGACCGCCCGCCTCCCCGGCGGTGCGGGCGAAGACGACGAAGACGGGCTGACCGATACAGATGGCTGGGTTGTTCGAGAGCACCGGCGATGGTGGCGCGGCGATCGCGCTGGACGAGGTGGAGGCCTCCATCCTGCGCTCGCTGGAAGTGCAGATGCTGGAGCTGATCGGCCCCGGCCCGGGCGGGGAGAGCGACGACCCGCTGGCGGCGCTGTTCGCCGAGGGGCCGAGCGAGGCGCCCGCGGACCCGGCGCTGGCCCGGCTGTTCCCGGACGCCTACGGCGACCCGGCCGCGCCGGCCGACGCCGAGGCGCAGGCAGCCTCGGCCGAGTTCCGCCGCTACACCGAGCTCGACCTGCGGGCCCGCAAGCGGGACGACGCGCTGCAGGTGGTCCGGTCGCTGGACGGCCTGGGCGGCGGCGGGGTGCTCAAGCTGCCGGCCCCCGACTGCCTGCGCTGGCTGGGCGCGCTCAACGACCTGCGGCTGACCCTCGGGGCGCGGCTGGAGATCACCGAGGAGGACGAGCAGGGCCTCTACGGGCTGCCGGACGGCGACGAGCGCAAGCCGCTGGTGATGGCCTACCTGTGGCTCGGGGCGCTCCAGGAGTCGCTGCTGGAGGCGATCGCCGACTGACGGTGGAGCGGTTTCCTCCGCTTCGTCCGGCGATCCCGCCCGCTTTCGGGCAAGCCCCGGCCGTTCCGTCCAGCATGCGGACGATCGGCCGGGGCATTTTCTCATAAATCGGGCAAAACCTAGCAGGACATGCTCAAATATCGCTCAGATGAACACCGGTATCCGGATCGGGCGTGGTACGACTTCTCCCCACAAACGAGACCCACCAGGACGGTGACCATGGCCGAGCAGACCTACGACCAGGTGGTCGACGGGAAACCGGACGAAGAGGGCTACGAGCGGGGGCTCGGCAGCCGCCAGATCCAGATGATCGCGATCGGCGGCGCGATCGGCACCGGCCTCTTCCTCGGCGCCGGCACCGCGATCTCCAAGTCCGGGCCGAGCCTGATCCTCTCCTACGCGGTCGCCGGCCTGGTGATCTTCGCGATCATGCGCGCCCTCGGCGAACTCCTCACCTACCGCCCGGTCTCCGGCAGTTTCGCCGAGTACGCCCGGGAGTTCCTCGGCCCCTTCGCCGGCTACGTCACCGGCTGGACGTACTGGCTGTTCTGGGTCGTCACCGGCATGGCCGAGACCACCGCGGCCGCCGTGTACGTCAAGTTCTGGGCGCCCGGCATCCCGCAGTGGGCCAGCGCGTTGACCTTCCTGGTCATCCTCTACGCGGCCAACCTGATCTCGGTGAAGCTGTTCGGCGAGATCGAGTTCTGGTTCTCCATGGTCAAGGTCACCGCCATCATCGGCATGATCCTGATCGGCATCGGCGTGCTCACCCTCGGGTTCAGCAAGGCCGGTGACACCGCGTCGATCACCCACCTGTGGCAGGACGGCGGCTTCTTCCCCAAGGGCATCGGCGCCACCGTGATGACCCTGCAGATCGTCATGTTCGCCTACCTGGGCGTCGAACTCGTCGGCGTCACCGCGGGCGAGAGCGAGAACCCCGAGAAGACCCTGCCGCGCGCCATCAACACCCTGCCCTGGCGCATCGCGCTGTTCTACATCGGCGCCCTGGTGGTCATCCTCTCGCTGGTGCCGTGGCGGGAGTTCCAGCCCGGCGTCAGCCCGTTCGTCGCCGCCTTCGGCAAGATCGGCATCCCGGCCGCGGCCGGCATCATCAACTTCGTGGTGCTCACCGCGGCGCTCTCCTCCTGCAACTCCGGGATGTACTCCACCGGCCGGATGCTGCGCGACCTCGCCCTGCGCGGCCAGGCCCCCGGGCAGCTCACCAAGCTCAACAGCCGCCGCACCCCGGCCTTCGCGATCACCATCTCCTGTGTGCTGATGGGCGCCGGCGTGGTCCTCAACTACCTCGTCCCGGCACGGGCGTTCGAGTACATCACCTCGGTCGCCACGGTCTGCGGGCTGTGGACCTGGGCGATGATCCTGATCTCCCAGATCCGCTACCGCAAGGCCTGGCAGGCCGGCCACCTGCCGCCGCCCACCTTCAAGGCCCCCGGCGGCGCCTGGGTCAGCTGGGCCGCCCTCGCCTTCCTGGCCATGGTCGTGGTGCTGATCGCCCTGGACGCCGACAACCGGATCTCGCTGTACGTCTTCCCCGGCTGGGCGCTGGTGCTGGTGATCGGCTACCAGGTGCTCAAGCGCCGCAACCCGGAGTCCGTCCACGGCACCGCCCACGACCACCTGCACGCCCGCAACGGCGGCTGACACCCCCGGCGCGGCCGGGCGTCCGCAGGCCCGCGACCGTGTGGCGGACACCCGGCGACCGGGCCTCGGACGCCCCGGCGGACATCCGGTAGGGCGTGGCATCCTGGCCGACATGCTGACCATCACCCGAGAGATCCGCGACCGGATCGTGGCCCACGCCCGCGCCGACCACCCGGACGAGGCCTGCGGCGTGGTCGCCGGCCCGGCCGGCAGCGGCCGGCCCGAGCGGTTCGTCCCGATGCTCAACGCGGCCCGCTCGCCCACCTTCTACGAGTTCGACTCGGGCGACCTGCTCAAGCTCTACCGCGAGATGGACGACCTGGACGAGGAGCCGGTGATCGTCTACCACTCGCACACCGCCACCGAGGCCTACCCCTCCCGCACCGACGTGAGCTACGCCTCCGAGCCGTTCGCCCACTACGTCCTCGTCTCCACCGCCGAGGGAGCCGCCGAGGACGACCCCTACGAGTTCCGCTCGTTCCGCATCGTGGACGGCGAGATCACGGAGGAAGACGTCCAGGTCGTCGAGGCCCACCCGGCCTGACCGGCACCCACCCGGACCCGGCCCGCCGACCCGCCCCGAGCGGTCGGCGGGCCCCCGGCGTCCCGGAGGAATCTCAGCATCGGAAACGAAAGCATCCGGATCGCGGGACAGGCATGTCGGAGCGGGCCCGGGAATCTATACGATGAGCCCATGCGTTCCGTCGATGTGAGCAACCAGGCCCCGGGCACCCGCCTCGTGGCGCGCCTGCACATCGACCTGTGCCGGCACGCCGGCGCGATCTGTCCCGGCACGCCCGCGCGCTCGCGCTGAGAGCCGCCCCGCCCCACCCGGGCCCCGCCGCCTCCCCGGCGGCGTCGAGCCCCGGGCACCCTCCGCCCCGCCGCGCCCGTTGCGGCCCACCCACCCCACACGACTCGCACAGGAGCGCACCCATGGCCATCGAGGTCCGCATCCCGACCATCCTCCGCACCTACACCGACGGCGCCAAGGCCGTCGAGGGCAACGGCAGCAACCTCGCGGAACTCTTCACCGACCTCGACGCCCGCCACCCGGGCATCGCCGCCCGCCTGGTCGACGGCGGCGAGCTGCGCCGCTTCGTCAACGTCTACCTGAACGACGAGGACGTCCGGTTCCTGGAGGGCATCTCCACCGCCCTCGCCGACGGCGACAGCGTCACCATCCTGCCCGCCGTGGCCGGCGGCGCCCGCTGACCTCCCGGTTCCCCCGGCACCGTCCCCGCCCGTGACGCAACGGGGCCGGCGCCGGGGTCGGGGGAACCGCCCCTCTTCACCCTCACCGCCGTGGCCGGAGGCCTCCCTTGCGATACGACAGTCCGCTCGAAGCCGTCGGCAACACCCCCCTGGTCCGCCTGCCCCGGCTGTCCGCCGCCGTCCCCGGCAACGACGACGGCCTGGTGACCCTCTGGGCCAAGCTGGAGGACCGCAACCCCACCGGCTCCATCAAGGACCGCCCGGCGCTGCACATGATCGAGCGCGCCGAGGCCGACGGCCGGCTCACCCCCGGCTGCACGATCCTGGAGCCCACCAGCGGCAACACCGGCATCTCGCTCGCCATGGCCGCCAAGCTCAAGGGCTACCGGATGGTCTGCGTGATGCCCGAGAACACCAGCGAGGAACGGCGCGAACTGCTCCGGATGTGGGGCGCCGAGATCATCCCCTCCCCGGCCGCCGGCGGCTCCAACACCGCCGTCCGGATCGCCAAGGAGATCGCCGCCGAGCACCCCGACTGGGTCATGCTCTACCAGTACGGCAACCCCGACAACGCGGGCGCCCACTACGCCACCACCGGCCCCGAGATCCTCGCCGACCTCCCCACCGTCACCCACTTCGTGGCCGGCCTCGGCACCACCGGCACCCTGATGGGCGTCGGCCGCTACCTGCGCGAGAAGGTCCCCGGCGTACGGATCGTCGCCGCCGAACCGCGCTACGACGACCTGGTGTACGGGCTGCGCAACCTCGACGAGGGCTTCGTCCCCGAGCTGTACGACGCCGAGGTGCTCACCACCCGCTTCTCGGTCGGCTCCGCCGACGCCGTCCGCCGTACCCGCGAACTCCTCCAGCAGGAGGGCATCTTCGCGGGCGTGTCCACCGGCGCCATCCTGCACGCCGCGATCGGCGTCGGCCGCAAGGCGGCGGCCGCCGGGGAGCGCGCGGACGTCGTGTTCGTGGTCGCGGACGGCGGCTGGAAGTACCTCTCCACCGGCATCTACACCGCCGAGTCCACCGAGGCGGCGGTCGAGGCCTTGCAGGGCCAGCTCTGGGCCTGATGCCCTAGCGTCCCTGGTTCGACACCGCCCGCTGGGCCCGGGACCAGACCTGGCGGTCCACGGTGCCGGTCCGGCGGCGGAAGGCCGACAGCGGCACCTCGCGCAGCTCGTCGGTCTCCAGCCAGCTGGCCCGGCCCTGCCGGTCGCCCACCGAACCCGGCGGCAGCGGCAGCACGCCCGGGCGCTCGGCGTGGTGCTTGCTGGTGATCTTCGCGACGGTGGCGGTCCGGCCGTGCACCCGCAGCACCAGGCAGGGGCGGTCCTTGGCGCCCGGGCCGTCCTCGAACGGCACCTCGGCCCACCAGATCTCCTGCGGCTCCGGCCCGGCCCCGGTGCGCGGGCGCGGCCGCGGGCGGGTCGGGGCGGCCGGGCGGGACGCGGGGCGGGTGCGCCTGACCAGCGCCGCCGCGACGGCGGCCAGCACGGCGACGCCCGCCAGCAGGAGAACGATCCAGATGCCAGTCATGCCGCGAACCGTACCGGGCCGCCGGTGGACGCCACCACCGTGGCGGCCGTGACAGTTGAGCATTTGTCCGTACGTTGCTCCCGGTTCGTCACGGATCCGCCACGACGCCCGTTCTGCGGCCTGCGTCCCGGTGCCGTCCGGAAAGGCTGCCCCACGAACGTCCGCCCCCGTCCCCCCGGAGGTGCCTTCGTGAACAGCGACGCACTGTGGTCGTACGCCGAGATCGCCCGGCACATCAACGTCCAGCCCGAGACCGTCCGCAACTACCGGCGGCACGGACTGCTGCCCGACCCCGACGTGATCGACGGCAGCGGACACCCCCGCTGGTACCCCGCGACCATCCGCACCTGGGCCCGCAACCGCCCCCGGCGCCGCTGATCCGGCGCCGCGGCCCCCGCCCCGGCGGTCTGGGTGATTCCAGCCACAGCCCGGCACGGGGACGGGGGCAAAGTGCTGCTCCGCCCTTACCCTCGACACACCAACGCAGTGCTACCGGCCGGTCCACCGGCCCGGCCTGCCGTTTTCCATGCTTGTTTTCCATGCTGTTTCCATGTCGTGCGCCAACAGCAGCCAGGACGTGTCGGGGCGGAGGGGCTCGGATGAAACTGACCGTGGTGGGGTGCTCGGGGAGCTTCCCGTCCGCCGACTCGCCGTGCTCCAGCTACCTGGTCGAGGCCGACGGCTACCGCGTGGTGCTGGACCTCGGCAACGGCGCGCTCGGCGCGCTGCAGAAGTACACCGGCCTCTACGAGGTCGACGCCGTCCTGCTCAGCCACCTGCACGCGGACCACTGCGTCGACCTGTGCGCCTACTGGGTCGCCCGCAACTACCGCGCGGAGGGCTGCCCCGACCTGCTCCCGGTGTACGGTCCGGCCGGCACCGCCGAGCGGCTCGCCCGGGCGTACGACATGCCGGAGAACCCCGGGATGAAGGAGGTGTTCGAGTTCCGCACGCTCACTCCGGGCAGCTTCGGGCTCGGCCCGTTCCGGGTCTCCGTCGCGCAGGTCAACCACCCGGTGGACGCCTTCGCCTTCCGGCTGGAGCACGACGGCCGCGCGCTGGTCTACTCCGGTGACACCGGGGAGAGCCCCGAGCTGGTCGAACTCGCCCGGGACGCCGACCTGTTCCTCTGCGAGGCCGCCTACCTGGACGGCCGCGACACCTACCGGGCCGTCCACCTCAACGGCCGGGAGGCCGGTGAGCACGCGGCCGCCGCCGGGGCGCACCGGCTCGTGCTCACCCACATCCCGCCGTGGACCGACGCCGAGCGCAACCGTCGCGACGCCGCCGCCGCGTACGCCGGCCCGGTGGAGCTGGCCCGGGCCGGCGCGGTGTACGAGATCTGATCCCTGCTCCGGACCCGATCCGCTGTTCCTGGTCCGGGCCCCTGCTCTGGATCTGGTCTTCGAAGACGGACCCTAGCGTCGGCCGGGTACCGGCAGGCCGAGGTGGTCGCGCAGGGTCGGGCCGGTGTAGTCGGTGCGGAACACCCCGCGTTCCTGGAGCAGCGGGACGACCCGGTCGACGAACTCGTCCAGGCCGCCCGGGGTGAGGTGCGGGACGAGGATGTATCCGTCGGCCGCGTCGTTCTGCACGAAGTGGTCGATCTGCCCGGCGACGGTGGCGGGGGAGCCGATGAAGGACTGCCGGCCGGTCACCTCGATGACCAGTTCACGGCTGGTCAGGTTCTTCTCCGCGGCCAGCGCCCGCCAGCGTGCGGCGGTGCCCACCGGGTCCGGGATCCGGACCCGGCCCTGGACCAGCGCGCTGTCCGGGTCGGGGTCGACGTCCGGCAGCGGCCCGTCCGGGTCGTGGTCGGACAGGTCGACGCCCCAGACCTGCTCCAGGTAGTTGATCGTGGTCTGCGGCCCGACCTGGGCCCGGCGGACCTCGGCGGCGCGCTCGGCCGCGTCGGCGTCGGTGTCGCCGAGGACGAAGGTGGCCGCGGGCAGGATCTTCAACTCGTCCGGCTTGCGGCCGTAGGCGGCCAGTCGCCGTTTGACGTCCTGGTGGAAGGCCTGGCCGTCGGCGAGGGTGGAGTGGCGGCTGAAGATGACGTCGGCGGCGGACGCGGCGAACTCGCGGCCCTCGTCGGAGTCCCCGGCCTGGATGACCACCGGGTGGCCCTGCGGCGGGCGGGGCAGGGAGAGTCGGCCCTCGACCTCGAACTGCGGCCCGGAGTGCCGCACCCCGGCGGCCCCGGTGTCCCAGAACTCCCTTGCCAGTTCGACGGATTCGGCGGCCCGGGTGTAGCGGTCGGCCCGGTCCAGGTAGCCGCCGCGGCGGAAGTTCTCCCCGGTGAAGGCGTCCGAGGAGGTGACCACGTTCCAGGCCGCCCGGCCGCCGGAGAGGTGGTCCAGGGAGGCGAAGCGGCGGGCGAGTTCGTACGGCTCGTTGAAGGTGGCGTTCACCGTGGCGGCCAGGCCGATCCGTTCGGTGACGGCGGCCAGGGCGTTCAGCACGGTGATCGACTCGGGGCGGCCGACCACGTCCAGGTCGTGGATGCGGCCGTTGGTCTCGCGCAGCCGCAGGCCCTCGGCGAGGAAGAAGAAGTCGAACTTGCCGCGTTCGGCGGTCTGCGCGAGGTGGCGGAAGGAGTCGAACTCGATGTGGCTGCCGGAGGCCGGGTCGCTCCACACCGTGGTGTTGTTGACGCCGGGGAAGTGGGCGGCGAGGTGGATCTGCTTGAGCGGACGGTCCGTCATCGGGTCACCTCGGCGAGGGCGGGGGAGTCGGTGGTGGGGACGCTCGCCGCGGCCGCGGCGGCGGCGTAGCGGCTGGCCGGGCGGGGCAGTCCGAGGTGGTCGCGCAGGGTGCGGCCGGAGTGGCCGGCGCGCAGCAGCCCGGTGGCGCGCAGGGCCGGGGCGGTCCGCTCGGCGAGGGCGGCCAGGTCGCGCGCGGGCTCGGCGGGGACGAGGTGGAAGCCGTCCACGCCGGTGCCGGTGGCGCTGAGTTCGGCGAGCAGCCGCTGCTCGGCGGCCCGGTCGGGCAGGGCGGCGTCGAGCCGGGCGAGGATGCGCAGCTGTTCGCCGGAGCGCAGCCGCAGTTCGGTGGCGGCGGTCAGCCGGGCGGCCCGGTCGGGGGCGTCCAGGACGACGACGTCGGCGTACCGGATCGCGGTGGCGACCCGGGCCCGCCCGCCGGGGGTGGCGTCCGGGACGAGGTCGGCGGCGGACACCGGCACCACGACCACCGGGCGGCCCTGCGGCGGGCGCGGGGTGATGGAGGGGCCGCGGACCGAGAAGTGGCGGCCCTCGAAGTCGATGTAGTGCAGCTTGTCGCGGTCGACGAACCGGCCGGTGGCGGTGTCGCGGATCTCCGCGTCGTCCTCCCAGCTGTCCCAGAGCCGGGCGGCGACCTCTGCGGCGTCGGCCGCCTCGGCCCAGAGTTCGTCCTCGGGGGCGACCGGGCGGCGGCCGAAGGCCCTGGTCTCGGCCTCGGTGCCGGAGACGCCGACCAGCCAGCCGGCCCGGCCCGCGCTCACCCAGTCCAGGGTGTTGAGCGAGATGGAGGTGTGGAAGGGCTCGGTGTGGGTGGTGGTGACGGTCGGGACCAGGCCGATCCGCGAGGTCAGCGGGGCGATCCGGGCGAGGGTGGCGAGCGCGTCGGGGCGGCGCGGCTCGGGGGCGAAGGAGTCGTCGAGGGTGACGAAGTCCAGGCCGGCGCGCTCGGCGAGGAGGGCGAGGCCGGCGTAGTGGGCGGCGTCGAAGTGGCCGGGACTGTCGATGGCGGCGGAGAGGTGCAACTGGCGGGGCATGGCGAGCCTGGCTTTCCTCGTGCGGAGGTGCGCGGCCGTGCATGGACAGCGGCCCCGTACTGGTGCGGGGGTGCGGTCACGCGCGGCGCGGTTGCGCGGTGACGGCCCGTGGGCAGGCGGAGGCCCGCGACGGGCGGGGGAGGAGGGCGGCCGGCGCCGGGCGGGGACTCAGCCGGGCGGCGGCGGGGCGAAGGATCGGCTCAGCCGCGACACGCCGCCGACCACACGCGACCGAAGTCGATGTGGCTGCGGGTCACCAGCGGGCACGAGGCGTTCACCGGTTCAGTTGACCAGGGCCTCCGGCGGTTCGTCAACCGCCGTTTCCGCACGGTGGAACCTCCCGGGAACGCCGAAGGCCCCGCCCGGCCGCCGGGGGAGCGGCGGTGGGGCGGGGCCTTCGGAACGGGCGGGACCGGCGTCAGGCCTTGGTCACGTCCTCGATCTCGCTGTCGTCCTCGCGACCGGGGGTCTTGAGGTTGAACTTGGTGATCGCGAAGCGGAACGTGAAGTAGTAGATCGCCGCGAAGACCAGGCCGATCGGGATGATCAGCAGCGGGTTCTTGGCCAGGCTGAAGTTGATCGTGTAGTCGATCAGACCGGCCGAGAAGCTGAATCCGTGGTGGACGCCGAGGCCCCAGGTGACGGCCATCGAGACGGCGGTCAGCACCGCGTGGATCGCGTACAGGACCGGGGCGATGAAGAGGAAGGTGAACTCGATCGGCTCGGTCACGCCGGTGACGAAGCTGGTCAGCGCGATCGAGATCATCATGCCCATGACGGCCTTGCGGCGCTCGGGGCGGGCGCAGTGGGCGATCGCGAGGGCGGCGGCGGGCAGCGCGAACATCATGATCGGGAAGAAGCCCGCCTGGAACTGGCCGGCCGTCGGGTCGCCCGCCAGGAAGCGGTTGATGTCGCCGTGCACGACGGTGCCGTCCGGCTTGGTGAAGTCACCGGTCTGGAACCAGGCGTAGGTGTTGACGAACTGGTGCATGCCGATCGGGATCAGCGCGCGGTTGACCAGGCCGAAGATGCCGGCGCCGACCGCGCCCGCACCCACCAGGCTGTTGTTGACGTGCGAGATCGCGTCGCCGACGGGCTGCCAGCCGAGGCCGAACAGGACGCCCAGGCCAGTGCCGACGAAGGCCATGATGATCGGGACGAGGCGGCGGCCGTTGAAGAAGCCCAGCCAGTCGACCAGCTTGGTGCGGTGGAACCGCTGCCACAGGATGGCCGCGAGCAGACCGACCACGATGCCGCCGAGGACGCCCGGGTCCTGCGGCTTGCCCGCGGGGAGGGCGGCGGTGACGGTGCCGTCCGCCGGGAAGGCGGTCAGCACGTTCTTGAACACGAGGTAACCGACCAGCGCCGCCAGCGCCGTGGAGCCGTCCGCCTTCTTGGCGTAGCCGATCGCGATGCCGACGCAGAACAGCAGCGGCAGCGCACCGGTGATGGCGGTACCCGCAGCGCCGAAGACCTCGACGAGCTTCGCGGGGAAGTGCCACTTCTCATGGACGTCGGGCTGGCCCAGACGCGCCAGCAGACCGGCCGCCGGCAGCACGGCGATCGGCAGCTGGAGGCTGCGACCGACCTTCTGGAGACCGGGGAGGACGGCATTGCCGAACTTCTTGATCGGCGCCGGAGCCTTGGCGGGCGCCGGTGCCTGCGCAGACTGACTCATGGGGGTGGGTTCCTAACGGCATGGCGGGTCGGTCGGGGGGAAGGCACGGGGGCCGAACCGCGAACTGGTCTACACCACACGTGGTGTAGACCAGTTTTGTAGCACGGGTGGAGAACTCGGGGAAGCCCGGATAGCGGGGTTGTCGAGAAGCGCTATGAAATCGAAACCTGGATCCGGAGCGTTGATCATGATTTCAGTCGCGATTGTGATTTTGGCTATTTGCGCAACAAAAAGCGCCGGGCCCTTGCGGCGCCCGGGTCGTGGCGGGTCCGGCGGCCACCGTCGGGGCCGGGTCCGGGCGATCCGGCCGCTCCCGGGCGTGCGCGACGGCTGCCGAGAGTGACCGGAGGGTCGCGGACGTGCCCGGTGGGGCGCCCTCCGACGGCGGTCGGCACCCGTCCCGACCGCCGCCGGCACCCGTTCTGACCGCTGTCGGCACCCGTCCCGACGGCCGTCCGGCCGGCCGGATCGCGACCGAATTACCCTTTCGGTGACTCCCGGGTAGGGAATTCCGTCCTTCGGTGAAATGCCGAAGGCCCCCGGGCCGGTGGGTCCGAGGGCCTTTGCCGGAGGTTCTCCGGGAATTCGTTCCGTACGGTCGGGGAATCAGGCCTTGGTGACGTCCTCGACCTCGTCCTCGTCCTCGCGCCCCGGTGTTTTCAGATCGAATCTGACGATGATGAACCGGAAGAGCGCGTAGTACACCGCGGCGAAGCAGAGCCCGATGACGATGATCAGCCACGGTTTGGTGGCGAGCCCCCAGTTGATCACGTAGTCGATCAGGCCGGCCGAGAAGCTGAAGCCGTCGTGCACCCCCAGTCCCCAGGTGACCGCCATCGAGGCGCCGGTCAGCAGCGCGTGCAGGCCGTACAGGGCCGGGGCGATGTAGGCGAAGGAGTACTCGATCGGCTCGGTGACGCCGGTGACGAAGGAGGTCAGGCCGACCGAGAGCATCAGGCCGTAGATCTCCTTGCGGCGGTGCGGCTTGGCCGAGTGCGCGATCGCGAGTGCCGCGGCGGGCAGCGCGAACATCATGATCGGGAAGAATCCGGACTGGAACTGCCCCGCCGTCGGGTCCCCCGCGAGGAAACGCGGGATGTCGCCGTGCACGATGCTGCCGTCGGCCTTCGTGAACTCGCCGAACTGGAACCAGACGAAGGTGTTCAGCAGCTGGTGCATACCGATCAGCAGCAGCGCGCGGTTGAACAGGCCGAAGATGCCCGCGCCGCCCGCGCCGAGATCGGCGAGGTTCTGCGAGAAGTCGTTGAGGCCGCGGCCGATCGGGGGCCAGACCCACAGGGCGACGCAGGCGGTGGCCAGGCCGACCACGGCGGTGATCATCGGAACGAGGCGGCGGCCGTTGAAGAAGCCCAGCCAGTCGACCAGTCTGACGCGGTGGAACCGGACCCACAGCCAGGCCGACATCAGGCCGATCAGGATGCCGCCCAGCACCCCCGGGTTCTGGTACGTCGCGGCCGCCACCTTGGCCGAGCCGTAGTCGACGCACTGGGCGGTCCACGCGTCGGGGATCTGGACCGTCCCGGCCTTGCAGTGCTCCGGGAACGCGTGCAGCACCTTGTAGTAGACGAGGAAGCCGACCACGGCCGCCAGCGCCGTCGAACCGTCCGCCTTCTTGGCCATGCCGATCGCCACGCCGATGCAGAACAGCAGCGGCAGGCCGAGCGAGGAGTCGAGCAGTGCGCCGCCGGCCGCCGCGAAGACCTTGGCGACGTTGTTCCAGCCCAGTCCGTCCTTGCCGAACACGTCCGGCTGGCCGAGCCGGTTGAGGATGCCCGCCGCGGGCAGCACCGCGACCGGGAGCTGGAGGGAGCGGCCCATCTTCTGGAGGCCGCCGTAGAAGGTGTGCCACCACAGGTTCTGCGGGGCCGTGGCGCCTGCCGAACTCATCCTTCGCCCTCCGAGCGCGGTTGCCGACCGGTGGGCCCCTGCGGGACCCTCGGGCGGGGGTCAGGAACACCCGGGGTCCTTCCTGCGTTCATCGGAGTACACATATATTGGTGTAGACCACTTTGGGACGCAGGCCGGACGCCGGGACGCGAGCCCCGCTGATCGTCATCCTCGGGTGGCGGCCCGGAGCCTGCGCGCCGGAATGGGCCAAAAGTGGACTAACGTGGCAGACCGGACCTGCTCGGGTCATGCTGGTCGCGCTGCCCGGCAGCGCGACCCCAGCTGAACCCGCGTCAGCCACCGGCACGGACCTCACCACCCGACGGTCGAGGACCGAACCCCAGCACAGCGCAGGACGGCACCCGGCAGAGCCGCCGAAGGCCGAGACAGAGGGAGAAACCACATGGCCAGCAAGGCTGAGAAGATCGTCGCCGGTCTCGGCGGCATCGACAACATCGAAGAGGTCGAAGGCTGCATCACCCGCCTGCGCACCGAGGTCAAGGACGCCTCCCTCGTCGACGAGGCCGCCCTCAAGGCCGCCGGCGCCCACGGCGTCGTCAAGATGGGCACCGCGATCCAGGTCGTCATCGGCACCGACGCCGACCCGATCGCCGCCGACATCGAGGACATGATGTGAGCTGAGCCACCCGGGCTCGCACACCACCGCTCCACCACCCACGGCCCGCCGACCCGCTCAGGGGGACGGCGGGCCGAGGCACATCCGGAACCGGCGATCGGAACGGCTACGCTCAGTGGCTATGTCACGTATCGACGGCCGCACCCCCGACCAGCTCCGCCCCATCACCATCGAACGAGGCTGGAGCAAGCACGCCGAAGGCTCCGTCCTCGTCTCCTACGGCGACACCAAGGTGCTGTGCACCGCCAGCGTCACCGAAGGCGTCCCGCGCTGGCGCAAGGGCAGCGGCGAAGGCTGGGTCACCGCCGAGTACTCCATGCTCCCGCGCGCCACCAACACCCGCGGCGACCGCGAATCCGTCAAGGGCCGCATCGGCGGCCGCACCCACGAGATCAGCCGGCTCATCGGCCGCTCGCTGCGCGCCGTCATCGACCACCGCGCCCTCGCCGAGAACACCATCGTCCTCGACTGCGACGTCCTCCAGGCCGACGGCGGCACCCGCACCGCCGCCATCACCGGCGCCTACGTCGCCCTCGTCGACGCCGTCTCCTGGGCCCGCGACCGCAAGCTCCTGCGCGCCAAGGGACAGCCCATCACCGGCGGCGTCAGCGCCGTCAGCGTCGGCATCATCGACGGCGTCCCCATGCTCGACCTCCAGTACGAGGAGGACGTCCGCGCCGAGACCGACATGAACATCGTCTGCACCTCCGACGGCTGCTTCGTCGAGGTCCAGGGCACCGCCGAAGGCGCCCCCTTCGACCGCGCCCTGCTCGACCGGCTGCTCGACCTCGGCACCCTCGGCTGCGCCGAACTCGACCAGATCCAGCGCAAGGCCCTCGAAGGCTGAACCGCCCCCCGGGGCAGAACCCTTCAGGCTGAACCGGGCCCGGCCCGCTGTACACGCGCGGCCCGCAGCCCGTACGGTTCCCGCAGCACCCCGCTGCGGGAACCGCGCCCCGTCCGCGCGCGTCCTCCCCACGGAACCCGCGCCCCAGGAGGACCGGATGGCCTCGTCGAGCATCGCCCGCCCCGCCGCCCTCGCCGTGGCCGCACTGATCGCGATCCTCCCGCTCAGCATGGTGAGTTGCTCCGCCGCCCAGAAGGCCATCGACTGCGGCAACACCGCCGTCAAGGTCACCGGCGACCTCGCCGACCTCACCAAGGCCTACGACAACTCCAGCAACGACTCCGCCGCCGCCGGCAAGGCGCTCCAGAAGCTCAAGGGCGACCTCGACCAGATCGGCAAGAACTCCAAGAACACCGACGTCGCCAAGGCCGTCACCGACCTCAAGACGCAGGCCGACAAGGTCCAGCAGGCCGTCGACCGGAACCAGGCCCCCGACCTCAAGCCGCTCGGCGACGCGGCCGGCAACCTCACCTCGGTCTGCACCGGCTGACCCCCCCCGCCGGATCTCGATAGGGTGGGCGATATGTCCACCCGCCTGATCCTCGCCACCCGCAACCAGCACAAGGTCGCCGAGCTGCGCGCCATCCTCGCCGACGCCGGCCTGGACGTCGAACTCGTCGGCGCCGACGCCTACCCCGAGATCCCGGACGTCCCCGAGACCGGCGTCACCTTCGCCGAGAACGCCCTCCTCAAGGCCCACGCCCTCGCCCGCGCCACCGGACTGCCCGCCGTCGCCGACGACTCCGGCCTCTGCGTGGACGTCCTCAACGGCGCGCCCGGCATCTTCTCCGCCCGCTGGGCCGGCAAGCACGGCGACGACCTCGCCAACCTGAACCTGCTGCTCGCCCAGCTCTCCGACATCGCCGAACCCCACCGCGGCGCCCACTTCTTCTGCGCCGCCGCCCTCGCCCTGCCCGACGGCACCGAGCGCGTCGTCGAGGGCCGCCTCCTCGGCACCCTGCGCACCACCCCGGCGGGCGACGGCGGCTTCGGCTACGACCCGATCCTCCAGCCCCTCGGCGAGACCCGCACCTGCGCGGAACTGACGGCGGACGAGAAGAACGCCATCAGCCACCGCGGGAAGGCCTTCCGCGGCCTCGCCCCGGTGGTCAAGGACCTCATCGGCTGACGCACCGTCCGCTGAACACCGAAGGCCCGCCCCGGGATGATCCGGGGCGGGCCTTCGATTCTTAGGCTAGTGCGGCCTGAGGGACTCGAACCCTCACGAGATTTCTCCCACGGGCACCTAAAACCCGCGCGGCTGCCGGTTACGCCAAGGCCGCAAGGCTCTCAGTCTAGAGCTTCGGCTCCGGTGGCAACACCGCGATTCGCGGTGGCGCCGCGGGCTCGTGGCGCCGCCGCGGACGGTCGCCGCTGCCGATGGGGTGGCAGTTCGGGCGGGATGGGTGGCGGGTGGTGGGCCGGACTCCCGACCGGGCGGGTTTCGGCCAGGGGTGACCGGTTTGTCGAGGGGTTCCGACCTGTGATGTTTGGTTGTTGATTACCAATTGGTACAGACCTATTGACCTATGTGGTTCAGACCACATAGCTTCTGCGCCAATTGGAATCCCCCACGTGCGTGCTCCCCCACAGGTACGCGCCGACACTCTCTCCTGGAGGACCGAGTGTTGATCCGTAGTACGGCGGAGCGGCGTCCCACCGCTGTGATCCGCCGCAAGAGTGCCCGGGCGGGCGTGGCGTCGTTGGCGGCGGTGTCGCTGGCGGGGCTGTTGATGGCGACGCTGGGTGCGGCGCCCTCGCAGGCGTCGGCGGCCGTCGACAACGCGGCCTGTCGGCCGGACGGGCTGTACCAGACGCCCGGAGTGGACGTCCCGTACTGCTCGGTCTACGACACGAGCGGGCGCGAGAAGATGGGCGCGGACCACCAGCGCCGCATCATCGGGTACTTCACCGGCTGGCGCACCGGCAAGAACGGCGACCAGCCCTACCTGGTGAGCGACATCCCCTGGGACAAGGTCACCCACCTCAACTACGCCTTCGGGCACGTCGGCGGCGACAACAAGCTGTCGGTCGGCACGGACGGCCCGACCAACGAGGCCACCGGGATCTCCTTCCCGGGGGTGCCGGGGGCGGAGCTGGACCCGACGCTGCCGTACAAGGGCCACTTCAACCTGCTGACGAAGTTCAAGAAGCAGTACCCGAACGTCAAGACCCTGATCTCGGTCGGCGGTTGGACCGAGACCGGCGGCTACTTCGGGGACGACGGCAAGCGGGTGAACTCCGGCGGCTTCTACTCGATGACGGTCAACCCGGACGGCAGCGTCAACCAGGCCGGGATCGACACCTTCGCCGCCTCCTCCGTCGACTTCATCCGCAAGTACGGCTTCAACGGCGTCGACATCGACTACGAGTACCCGACCTCGATGAAGGACGCCGGCAACCCGCTGGACTGGCAGCTCGCCAACGCCAAGCGCGGTTCGCTGGCCAAGGGCTACGCGGCGCTGATGAAGTCCCTGCGGGAGAACCTGGACAAGGCGGGTGCCGCCGACGGCAAGCACTACCTGCTGTCGGTCGCGGCGCCGTCCTCCGGGTACCTGCTGCGCGGCATGGAGACCTTCCAGGTCGCCCAGTACCTGGACTACGTCAACATCATGTCGTACGACCTGCACGGCGCCTGGAACAAGTACGTCGGCCCGAACGCCTCGCTCTACGACGACGGCAAGGACGGCGAGTTGGCCGCCGCCAACGTGTACGGCACCGGCCAGTACGGCGGCATCGGCTACCTGAACGCGGACTGGTCGTACCACTACTTCCGCGGCGCGATGCCGGCCGGCCGGATCAACGTCGGCCTGCCGTACTACACCCGCGGCTTCAAGAACGTCCAGGGCGGCACCAACGGCCTCTGGGGCACCGCCTCCGCGACCAGTTGCCCGGCCGGTTCGGGCCTGACCTCCTGCGGTGACGGCGCGGTCGGCATCGACAACATCTGGAACGACAAGGACGACGCGGGCAAGGAGTCCCCGGCCGGGTCGAACCCGATGTGGCACGCGAAGAACCTGGAGAAGGGCATCCTGCCCGACTACCTGGCCAAGTACGGCGTGACCGACACCGCCCTCCAGGGCAGCTACACCCGCAACTACAGCTCCTCGCTGGTGGCGCCGTGGCTGTGGAACGACACCAAGAAGGTGTTCCTGTCCACCGAGGACGAGCAGTCGGTGGGCGCCAAGGCGGACTACATCGTCAACCAGGGCGCCGGCGGCACGATGATCTGGGAGCTCGCGGGCGACTACCGCTGGGACGCCACCGCCAACGGCGGCAAGGGCGAGTACGTGCCCGGTTCGACGCTGACCTCGCTGATGTACGACAAGTTCAAGGCGGCGAGCCCGTACGGTGCGCTCCGCTCGACGGTGGCGCTGCCGCAGCAGACCCTGCCGATCGACGTGTCGTTCACCAACTTCGCGCTGGGCGACTCCAACTACCCGATCAACCCGAAGCTGCACATCGTCAACAACTCGACGGTGACCCTGCCGGGCGGCACCGAGTTCCAGTTCGACTACAGCAACTCGGCGCCGGGCAACGCCAAGGACCAGTCCGGCTTCGGGCTCCAGGTGATCAGGCAGGACAACCCGGGCCCGGGCAACGTCGGCGGGTTGAAGGGCACCTACAACCGGGTGTCGGTCAAGCTGCCGGGCTGGCAGTCGCTGGCGCCGGGCGCCTCGGTGGACATCGACTTCGTCTACTACCTGCCGGTGTCCACGCCGTCGAACTGGACGGTCAACGTGGGCGGCACGCTGTACGGGATCAAGGGCGACCTGACCCGGGGCGCGGTGGACGGCGGCACGCCGACCCCGACCCCGACCCCGACGCCGACCGGGACGGCCACGCCGACTCCGACGCCGACCCCGACCGGGACCCCGACGGGCACGCCCACCGGTACGCCGACCCCGACCGCGACCCCGACCTCCGGCGCCTGCACGGCCGCCCCGGGCTGGGACGCGGGCACCACCTACGCGACGCCGACCAAGGTGTCCTGGAAGGGCCACTACTACCAGAACAAGTGGTGGACCAAGGGCGACGACCCCTCCGCCAGTGGCGCCTGGGGCGTCTGGAACGACCTCGGGGCCTGCTGAGCCCGACGGCTCACGGCTGACGGTTGACGGCAGTCACCCGAGGTGAGGAACGGCGGTGGCGGCACACCCGGTCGGGGGGTGGGCCGCCACCGCTTCGTTCTCGTTCGGGAGGCTCAGGCCTCGACCTTGAGGTCGCGCAGCAGCTTGGCGACGTGGCCGGTGGCCTTGACGTTGTAGAGGGCGCGCTCGACCTTGCCCTGCTCGTCCACGACGATCGTGGAGCGGATCACGCCCTGGTAGGTGCGGCCGTAGTTCTGCTTCTCGCCGTAGGCGGCGTAGGCCTCCAGGACCTTGTTGTCCGGGTCGGAGAGCAGGGTGACCTTGAGGTCCTCCTTCTCGCGGAACTGGCCGAGCTTCTCCGGCTGGTCCGGGGAGATGCCGATGACGTCATAGCCGGCGCCCGAGAGGACCGCCAGGTTGTCGGTGAAGTCGCAGGCCTGCTTGGTGCAGCCGGGGGTGAGCGCCTTCGGGTAGAAGTAGACGATGACCTTGCGGCCCAGGTGGTCGGCGAGCGAGACCTGGTTGCCGTCGGCGTCGGACAGGCTGAATGCGGGTGCGGTGTCGCCGGGCTGGAGACGCTCAGTCACGGTCGTACTCTCCTGGAGGCTGGGACGGACGGTCGTACCACGGCAAACTTACCTCCGTTGGTGGGTGGGGCCGCGCGCCCGTGCGTGGCAGCTGACAAACTGGGTTGGTCGCAGAGGACGACAGGACTACATCGGCAAGTGAATGGGGTGGCCCGAGTGGGCGACGCGAGCACGCAGGACAAGCCGGCGCGGACGGCTGCGCAGATCGAGGCGGACATCGAGCGCACCCGTGACCGGCTGGCGTCGAACCTGGACGAGCTGGCCGTGCGGATCCACCCGAGCACCATCTCCGCGCAGGTCAAGGCGAAGGCGATGGCCACCGTCGAGGAGAAGACGGCCCGGGCGTACGTGGCCGCGAACGGCCTGGTGGAGAAGGTCAAGGCGCAGTTCGTGGACGAGAAGGGGCAGCCGCGCAAGGAGCGGATCGTCCCGGTCGCGGTGGTCGGCCTCGGCCTGGTGGTGCTGCTGTCCTCCTCGCGCAAGCGCCGCGAGGACTGAGCAGAGGGCCGGGCACCGGATCGGGCAGGACGTCCGGAGGGGCCGGGACGCCGATGGGCGGCCCGGCCCTTCCGCATGCCGGGCCAGCGTCACGCGCCGCGCCCGGGGGCGGTACCTTCGGGACCGTGAGTACGAACGACGAACCGACCCATTCCGACCACGGGCACGACGAGGTGCGGCACGACCGGCTGGGCGAGAAGCTGCCGATCCGGATGCTGCACGACCGCGTGCTGGTGCGCATCGAGGGCAGCGAGGGCGAGCGCCGCTCGACCGGCGGCATCCTGATCCCGGCGACCGCGGAGCTAAGTAAAAGGTGCACGTGGGCGGAAGCTGTGGCCGTCGGCCAGAGTGTGCGCGCGGTGGAGCCCGGTGACCGCGTGCTGTACGACCCGGAGGACAAGCTGGAGGTGGAGGTCCGCGGCGCCACCTACGTGCTGCTGCGCGAGCGGGACCTGCACGCGGTGGCGGCGTCGCGCTTCGGGGACACGGAGGGGTCGACCGGGCTGTACCTCTGATCGGGCCGCCCTGCTGGCCGGGTGCCCTACGCGAGCAGGCCGCCGCCGTCGACGGTGAGGACGGTGCCGGTGGCGAAGCGCTGTTCCATCAGGTACGCGTAGGCCTCGGCGGTGTCCTCGGGGTCGCCGATCCGGCGGAGGGGGAGGGCGGCGGCGGTCCGGGCGTACAGCTGCTCGCGGTCGGTCTCGGGGAGGCCGGACCAGAGCGGGGTGCGGATCATCCCGGCCCGGACGGCGTTGACCCGGATCGGGGCGAGTTCCACGGCCAGCGCCCGGACGAGGGCTTCGACCGCGCCGCAGATGCTCGCGGGGACGCTCCAGCCCGGCACCGGGCGCAGGCCGGCGGTGCCGGAGGTGAGGGTGATCGAGCCGCCGGGGCGCAGCTGCGGGGTGGCGGCGCGGACGGCGTCGAGGGCGCCGAAGTAGCGCAGGGTGAAGAGGGCGCGGGCGGCGTCGAGGTCCATGGCGTCGACGGTCATCAGGGCGAGCGGGTCGCCTGCGGTGTAGACCAGGTGGTCGAGCGGGCCGAGGCGGTCGAAGAGGGCGCTGACCTGGTGGGTGTCGGTGAGGTCGGCGGTCTCGGCGGCGGTGCCGGTGGGCAGGGTGGCGAGGGCGCGGTGGGCGCTGTCGGGCCGGCTGGAGACGACGGTGACGCGGGCGCCGCGTTCGGCGGCGAGGGCGGCGGTGGCGAGGCCGATGCCGGAGGTGCCGCCGAGGACGACGACGTGCTGTTCCTTGAGGGGCATGGTGGTGCCTTTCGTGGTGGGGTGGGGGGCTTGGGTCGATGGTGCTCCGGGCGGGGTGGTGGCGTCCAAGACCTGTTCGGTCGTCTGTCATACCCTCGGGGTATCAGCGGGGAGTGGTGAGCGGGGTGGCGGTGGCGGTGGACGTCGATCTGCGGAAGCTGCGGTATTTCGTCGCGGTGGCAAGGGAGTTGCACTTCGGTCGGGCGGCGGTGGAGTTGCACATCGCGCAGCCGGTGCTGTCGCGGCAGATCCGGTCGTTGGAGGCGGAGTTCGGTGCGCAGTTGTTCCGGCGTGACCGGCGGTCGACCGAACTGACGGACGCGGGGCGGCAGTTGTTGGAGGACGCGCCGCCGTTGCTGGCGGCGGCGGAGGCGTTGCGGCGCCGGGTGGGGCGGTCGGGGGAGGGGTCGGGGGAGGGTCCGGCGCGGTTCGTGGTGGGGTTCATGCCGGGGGTGGCGGTGACGGCGGCGGTGCGGGGGCTGCGCGGGCGGCATCCGGGGCTGGCGGTGGAGGTGGTGCGGACCTCCTGGGCCGATCAGGCGAGGATGGTGCTGGACGGCCGGGTGGACGTCTCCTGCGTGCGGTTGCCGGTGGACCGGCAGGGTCTGGTGCTGCGTCCGCTGTTCGCCGAGCCGCGGGTGGCGGTGTTGCCGGCGGGGCACCGGTTGGCGGGTGAAGTGTCGGTCGTGATGGCCGAGTTGGGTGGTGAGCTGCTGCTGCAGGATCCGGACTTCGTGCCGGAGTGGCGGGATCTGCCGGGGGTGTCCGGGCGGCGGCCGGAGCGGTCGCGGCCGCGGGTGGACACGGTGGAGGAGAAGCTGGAGTACGTGGCGGCGGGGGAGGGGATGGTGGTGCTGCCGTTGTCGATGGCCGCCTTCTACACCCGTGCGGACGTGGTGCACGTGCCGGTGTCGGACCTTGCGCCGCACCGGGTGTGCGTGGCCTGGGCGGCGGGGCGGACGTCGCCGCTGCTCGCGGAGTTCGCGGAGTTGGCCGGGTCCGCGGCGGAGCACCTCGGTTCTGTCGGTGGCAGCCGCTAGGGTCCGGGCATGAGCGTCCCGGTGATCGGTGAGGTGGAGCGGCGGGCCCGGTTGGGGCGGCGGCAGTTGTTGGCGCCGTCGGTGCGGGCGGCGCGGGTGGAGGACGTGGCGGACGCGGTGGTCGGGCTGCACGCCACGGACGCGGCGACGGTGTACCTGTCCGCGTGCGCGCGGCTGGCGGAGCCCTCGGTGGCGGAGGTGGACCGGGCGCTGTACGAGGACGTCTCGCTGGTGAAGCTGCTGTCGATGCGGCGGACGATCTTCGCGGTGACGGAGGGCCTGGCCCCGTACGTGAGTTCGGGGGCGGCGCGGGCGATCGCGGCGAAGGAGCGGGCGGGGCTGCTCAAGCACCTGCGCGACCACGCCGAGGGCTGGGACGAGGCCCGGCTGGCGGAGGCGGAGCGTGCGGTGCTGGCCGCGCTGGCCGTGCGCGGCGAGGCGACGACCAAGGAACTCGGCGACGACGTCCCGCAGTTGCGGGAGACGATGCTGATGTCGGCGGGCAAGGCGTACGAGGCGAAGCAGAGCGTGGGCAGTCGGCTGCTGCGGCTGCTGGCCTCGGACGGGCACGTGCGCCGGTGCCGTCCGCGCGGGTCCTGGTTGAGCAGCAGCTATCCGTGGGCGCTGGTGCCGCAGTGGCCGGACGTGCCGGTGCGGGAGGCGAAGGCGGAGGTGGTGCGGCGCTGGCTGGCGGCGTACGGGCCGGCCGCGGTCGAGGACGTGAAGTGGTGGACGGGCTGGACGCTGGGGGACGTCCGGCGGGCGCTGGCGGACGTGGACGCGCGGGCGGTGGCGCTGGCGGGCGGTGCGGCGGCCGTGGTGCTGCCGGGGGACGAGGGGCCGGTGGCGGCCCCGGAGCCGTGGGCGGCGCTGTTGCCGGCGCTGGATCCGGCGGTGATGGGGTGGCGGGGGCGGGACTGGTACCTGCGGCCGGGGGACGTGCCGGCGCTGTTCGACCGGGCGGGGAACGCGGGGCCGACGGTGTGGTGGTGCGGCGAGGTGGTCGGCGGCTGGGCGCAGCGGGCGGACGGTGAGGTGGTGTGGCGGCTGTTCCGGGACGTGGGGGCGGAGGCGGAGCGGGCGGTCGCGGCGGAGGCGGGGCGGTTGGCGGGGTGGCTGGGGGAGGTGCGGGTGACGCCGCGCTTCCGTACGCCGCTGGAGCGGGAGTTGGTGGCGTAGCGGGAGGTTGAGGACGGGCCCTGGCGGGGGGCGGGGCGCGGCGTCGCCCGGTCGCTCACTGGGCCGGGGCGGTGGCCGTTCCGGTGGGCCCGGTGGTGGCGGTGGGCGGGTTGCTGGGGCGGGCGGGCCGGGTCGGGGTGGGCCGGGTGCTGGGGGTGGGCTGTTCCTGGCTGGGGGTGGGCTGGGGGTTCTGCGGGCTGGGGGCGTCGGGGCCGGGCTGCTCGGTGGCGGCGGGGGCGCTGGGGGCGTGGCTGGGGGCGGTGGGTGCGGGCGCGCCGGTGGGGGCGGTGCTGGGGGTGCTGGTGGGGGAGGTGCTGGTGCTGGGCACGGCGGTGGGGGTCCAGGTGTCGGGCCCCTGGTCGCCGCGGCCGGTCTGCAGGTCGAACTGCTGGGTGGGGGTGCCGTTCAGGGCGGCGGTCATGTAGTCGGTCCAGATCCGGGTGGGGAAGGCACCGCCGTTGACCCGGGTGAGGCCCGCGGTGCCGGCCAGCGGCTCCTTGGCGTGGGTCTTCGGGTTCTCGCGGAACAGGCCGACGGTGGTGGTGAGTTCGGGGGTGTAGCCGGCGAACCAGGCGGAGAGGTTGGCGTCGGTGGTGCCGGTCTTGCCGGCGGCGGGGCGGCCCAGGTCGAGGGCGGCGGCGCCGGTGCCGCGGGGGCTGACGACGTCGCGCAGGACGTCGGTGACGGAGTCGGCGACGGTGCGGCCGACGGCGTCGGTGGCCTTGTGGTCGGGCATCTTGGGGACGTCGATGGCGCCGCCGGGGTTGACCCGTTCGAGTTTCTGGACGGACCAGGGGGTGTGCGCCTGGCCGTGGTTGGCGAGGGTGGCGTAGGCGCCGGCCAGGTCGAGGGCGCTGGGGGTGGCGGTGCCGAGGGTCATCGAGGTGTTGGCCGGGTCCATGCCGCGGACGCTGTCGGGGATGCCGAGTTTGACGGCGGTGTCCCGGACGCGGCCGAGTCCGGCGTCGACGCCCTCCTGGGCGTAGACGGAGTTGACGGACTTGACCATGGCGTAGCGCAGGGTGATGTTGCCGTAGTCGACGTCGTCCTCGTTGGGCGGGGCGTACGGGGTGGGGCCGCCGGTGACGGGGCGTTCGCTGGTGCCGTCGTAGCGGGTCTCGGTGGTGATCGGGCGGCCGTCGACGGAGTGCTGGGCGATCAGGCCGGCGGCGAGGTCGACCGGTTTGAAGGTGGAGCCGATCTGGTTGTCCTGGCGCAGGGCGTCGTTGAAGGGCTGCTTGGCGTAGTCGGGGCCGCCGTAGACGGCGACGACGCGGCCGGTGGCGGGCTCGACGGAGGCGCCGGCGACCCGGACGTCGGTGTCGGTGGCGGGGCGGGCCTTGGGGTCGAGTTCACTGGTGAGTTCGGACTGGACGGCCTTGACGAAGGCGTCCTGGCGGGGCTTGTCGAAGGTGGTGGTGATCCGCCAGCCGCCGGCCTTGAGGGTGGCGGCGTCGATGGTGCCGGAGGAGATGAGGTAGTCGTCGGCGACGCCGACCAGGTAGCCGGCCTGGCCGGCGAGGCCGGTGGCGGGCTGGGGGTCGATGGGTTCGGGGAAGGTGGTGGCGGTGCGGTCGGCGCTGGTGAGGAAGCCGAGTTGGACCATGCCGTCGAGGGCGTAGTTCCAGCGGGCGAGGGCCTTCTCGCGGTTGGCGGGGGTGGCGGTCCGGACGTCGTAGAGGCTGGGGGCCTGGAGCAGGGAGGCGAGGTAGGCGCCCTGGCCGAGGGTGAGTTGGGAGACGTCGACGCCGTAGTAGGCGTGGGCGGCGCTCTGGATGCCGTAGGCGCCGCGGCCGAAGTAGCTGCTGTTGAGGTAGCCGGCGAGGATCTCGTTCTTGCTGCGCTGCTGGTCGACCTTGAGGGCGATGAAGAGCTCGCGGCCCTTGCGTTCGAAGGTCTGGTCCTGGGTCAGGTAGTAGTTCTTGACGTACTGCTGGGTGATGGTGGAGCCGCCCTGCATGCCCTTGCCGAGCAGGGTGTTCCAGCCGGCCCGGGCCATGCCCCTCAGGTCGATGCCGCGGTTCTGGTAGAAGGTGCGGTCCTCGGCGGAGACGACGGCCTGCTGGGTCGGCAGGGGGATCTGCTCGATGGTGACGTCGGTGCGGTTGACGGCTCCGGTGCGGGCGATCTCGGTGGTGCCGTCGGCGTAGAGGTAGATGTTGTTCTGGGCGGTGGCGTGGGCGTTGGGGTCGGGCACCGGGACGATGACGTAGAGCACGGCGAAGGCGCCGACGGCGAGCAGCAGCAGCGCGGTGAGGGTGCCGAGGGTGATCCGCCAGGTGGGCAGGAGCCGGCGCCAGAGGGGGAGGGCGCGGCGGGCTTCGCGGCGGGCGGCCCGTTTGGCCTGGCGGCGGGTGCTCAACGTCATGGCGGGATTATCTGCTATTTGACGTGGGTTCAGCGGCGGCGGGGGCCTGAACTGCGTGGTTGCGCGTGGCGGTGCGCGCGCCCCGGGGTGCGTCGGAAATCCGGGTGCGGGCCGTGGGGGCCGGCGGTACGGTGAAAGGTGCAAATCGCATAGCGCGTCCACTTCGTCAGCTCCGCACGTCCGGCCCGGTACCCCCGGGGGTGGTCGGTCGGGGCCGCTGGGGTGTGCGCCGACGTCGCGCGGCGCCCGTCTGCGCCTGCAAATGTCGATAAGGAGACAATATGCACGGAGCTTCCACCGCGGAGGCGAGGCCTCCCGATACCGGCACCGCCCTCGGGCTGTACGCCGCCGTCGCCCGCGGCGCCTTCCGCCGCTACTCCACCTACCGGGCCGCCACCCTGGCCGGGACCTTCACCAACACCGTCTTCGGGGTCATCCTGGCCTCCTCCTTCCTCGCCCTCTGGCAGGCCCGCCCCAACCTCGGCGGCTACGACCAGGGCCAGGCCGTCACCTACATCTGGGTCAGCCAGGGCCTGCTGGTCACCGTCGCGGTCTGGGGCGGGGGCTTCCAGGACGAGATCCAGGACCGCTTCCGCAGCGGGGACATCGCCGTCGACCTCTACCGTCCGGTCGACTTCCAGGGCTGGTGGCTGGCCACCGACCTCGGCCGGGCCGGCTTCCAGGCGCTGGTCCGCGGCACCGTGCCGATGCTGTTCGGTGCCCTGGTGTTCCGCACCCGGATGCCCGAGCGGCCGCTGACCTGGGTGTTCTTCCTGCTCTCGGTGCTGCTCGCGCTGCTGGTCAGCTTCGGCGTGCGGTTCCTGGTCTCGATCACCGGCTTCTGGCTGCACGACTCGGAGGGGGTGCGCGCGGTGAGCCTGGTGGTCTCGATGTTCTTCTCCGGGATGCTGCTGCCGATCGTGCTCTTCCCCGGCTGGCTCGGCGACCTGGCCCGGGTGCTGCCCTGGGCGGCCCTGGTCAAGGTGCCGACCGACGTCTTCCTGGAGCGGGCGGGCGGCACCGGGCTGCTCCGGGCGCTCGGCTTCCAGCTCGGCTGGGCGGCCGTGCTGCTGGCCGCGGGCCGGGGCGCGCAGTGGCTGGCGACCCGCCGGGTGGTGGTGCAGGGTGGCTGAGCCGTTCCTCGCCCGGACGTCCTGGGCGGTCCGCTCCTGGTGGATCTGCGCCCGGATGTGGATGCGCTCGATGATGGCCTACCGGGCCTCCTTCCTGCTCAACCTGCTGGCCAGCCTGGTCACCCACTCGCTCGACTTCGTCGTGCTGGTGATCATGTTCCGGCACACCGACCAGCTCGGCGGCTGGCGCCTGCCGGAGATCGCCTTCCTCTACGCCACCGCGACCTTCTCGCTCGGCATCGCCAACCTGCTGGTCGGCTCGGCCGACGGCCTCGGCGTACGGATCATGAACGGTTCGCTGGACACCATGCTGGTCCGCCCCGCGCCGGCGCTCTCCCAGCTGTGCGCCGAGCGGTTCACCCTGCGCCGGCTCGGCCGCCCGCTCCAGGCCGTGATCGTGCTCGGCTGGTCCCTGACCGCCCTGGACGTGCACTGGACCTGGGACCGGGTGCTGCTGGTGCCCGTCCTGCTGGTGTGCGGCAGCGTCATCTTCGGCGCGATCTACGTCGGCGGCGCCACCGTCCAGTTCTGGTGGGGCGAGTCCAAGGAGATCCAGAACTCCTTCACCTACGGCGGCGCGACCCTGCTGCACTACCCGCCGACGGTCTTCGCCAAGGAACTGGTGGCCGGGGCGGTCTTCGGCGTCCCGCTGGCCTTCGTCAACTGGCTGCCCACTTTGCGCATCCTCGACCGGCCCGACCCGCTCGGGCTGCCCACCGCCTTCCAGTACGCCTCCCCGGTCGCCGCCGCGCTCTGCGTCGCCGCCGCCGGGCTGGCCTGGCGGGCCGGACTGCGCGCCTACCGCGGCACCGGCAGCTGACCCCCCGTACCGAAAGGACCCCCCGTGGCACTGATCGAACTCCAGGACGTCCACCGCACCTTCACCGTGCGGGCCCGCACCGGCCGGTTCAGCCGGGTCAAGCGCGAGGTGCGCGCGGTCGACGGCCTCAGCTTCACCGTCGAGGCCGGCGAGTGCGTCGGCTACATCGGGCCCAACGGCGCCGGGAAGTCGACCACCATCAAGATGCTCACCGGCATCCTCGTCCCCAGCTCCGGCCGGCTGCGCGTCGCCGGGGTCGACCCGGCCCGCGAACGGGTCACGCTGGCCCGCCGGATCGGCGTCGTCTTCGGGCAGCGCACCACCCTGTGGTGGGACCTCCCGCTGCGCGACTCCTTCGAACTCGCCCGCCGGATCTACCGGATCCCCGACCCGCGGTACCGCGAGAACCTCGGCCGCTGCGTCGAACTCCTCGACCTGGGCGGCCTGTTGGACACCCCCGTACGGCAGCTCTCGCTCGGCCAGCGGATGCGCGGCGACCTCGCGGCGGCCCTGCTGCACGACCCCCGGGTGCTCTACCTGGACGAGCCGACCATCGGCCTGGACGTGGTCAGCAAGGGCCGGGTGCGGGAGTTCCTGCGCGAGGTCAACCGGGACCGCGGCACCACCGTGCTGCTCACCACCCACGACCTCACCGACATCGAGCAGCTCTGCGGCCGGGTGATGGTGATCGACCACGGCCGGGTCGTCCACGACGGCGGGCTGGACGGGCTGCACGCCGCCGGGCGCAGCGAGCGGACCCTGGTGGTCGACCTGGCCGAGGCCCGGCCGGCGATCGAGGTGGCCGGGGCGCGGGTGGTGAAGATCGAGGGGCCGCGCCAGTGGCTGGCCTTCCCGGCGCAGGAGAGCGCGGCGCCGATCGTGGCGGCGGTCGCGGCGCGGTACCCACTGGTGGACCTCTCGGTGCGGGAGCCGGCCATCGAGGACGTGATCGCGCGGATGTACGCGGAGGTGGCGATCGGCTGAGGGCGGGGCGGCCCGGGCCGGGGCGGTGGCCGTTCGGGGGTCGACGGTTCGGGCGGGCGTTCGGTGCGCGTCACCCGTCCGGGGAGGGCAGGTGACTCCCCGGCGGGCGGCCGAGTTGGACCGTGCATCGCCGCCGGTCAGCGCGCCGGCGAACCGCCGCTGCCCCGGAGGCCCGCCGCCCGATGACCGTACCCGACGTGACCGTGGTGGTCGCGGTCCACGACACCGTGCCGTACCTCGCCGCGTGCCTGGACTCGCTGGTCGGGCAGTCCCTGGAGCCGGGGCGGCTGGAGGTGGTGGTCGTCGACGACGGCTCCACGGACGGCGGCGAGGTGCTGTTGGACGAGTACGCGGCCCGGCACCCCGGGGTGTTCCGGGTGGTCCACCAGCCCGACCCGGGTGGCCCGGCGGGCCCCACCGACCGCGGCGCGGACCTGGCCCGGGGGCGGTACGTGCTCTTCCTCGGCGCCGACGACCGGCTCGGCGAGGAGGCGCTGGAGCGGCTGGTCGCGGCCGCCGACGCCTGGGGCTCGGACGTGGTCCTCTCGGACCGGCCGTTCACCCTGGAGGCCTGCCTGCGGGCCGTCCGGGTCTCCGTCCCCGCCGACTACGACCACTACGTCCTGGTGCTGCGCGAGGACCGGGGCAACGCCACCGAGCGGGCCTCGGTGCTCGACCGGCTGCGCGGGATCACCGCCCTCCAGCAGGTGGCCGCCGAACTCGCCGATCCCGGGGAGGAGTTGGACGCCATTCGGGTGCGCAGCTTCGCCTGGGACGTGCCCCGGCTGCTCCAGGACGGCTTCCTGTTGCTGGACGACGGGCTGCAACGGCGGGTGTGCGCCGAGGTCGGCCGGATGATCGAGTGCTTCGGGGCCCGCGCGGTGTACGACCGGCTGCCGGTCACCGCCCGGCTGCGGCTCGAACTCGCCGCCGCCGTACGGCCGGGGGCACTGCGCGACCAGATCCGCTACGAGGCCGCGCACGGCGACCCGCCGGTGGTGGCGGTCGGCCGGCGGCGCTACGCGGGGTACCCGGCGTTCCGGGACGCCCGGCTCGGCCTGCCCGACGGGCTGTTCCTGCTGGGCGAGGAGCCGCTGCCGGTGGACGTCCCGCCGCTCAACCTCGCCCAGCAGCTGTGGCGCGGCGTCGTCCCGGAGCAGCTGCGGCGCGGGCTGCGGCGCCACCCGGTGTGGCGTCGGCTCGCCAACTCGGTGAACGGAGGGCGGGGGTGAGCCCCGATGCGGGCCTGGACGTGGGCCTGGACGATCGCGGTTCGGACGTCGGCGGTCCGGACGTCTGCGTGGCCGCTGGAGGCGGCCGGTTCGGGGGCGTGCGGGGCGGGGCGTGAGCGGTTCGGGGGCGTGCTGGGCGGGGCGTGCGGCGGGTCGGAGGCGGCCCGGCCCTGGTGCGCTTCGGTTCCGGGGGCGTGTGATCGCGGGGCACGCCCCCGTCCGCGCCGGTCAGCGGGCAGACTGGCGGGGTGAGTGACGAAGCCTTCAGCGGGACCGGCCCCGGGGTCCGGTTCACCGCGGCCGACGAGCAGAAGAGACACGGCGTCCGCCGGATGAAGACCATCGCGACCGGCCTGCTGGCCTTCGCGACCCTGGTCTTCGCCCTGGCGACCTGGGCGAAGGCGGCCGGTGCCGGCCCCTGGGCCGGGTACGTGGCGGCCGCCGCCGAGGCCGGCATGGTCGGCGCGCTGGCCGACTGGTTCGCCGTGACGGCGCTGTTCCGCCGCCCCTTCGGCCTGCCGATCCCGCACACCGCGATCATCCCGACCAAGAAGGACGCCTTCGGGCGCTCGCTCGGCGAGTTCGTCGGCGACAACTTCCTGGCCGGCCACGTGGTGCGCGGCCGGCTGGCCGCGCTCGGCGTCGGCCGCCGGCTGGGGGAGTGGCTGGCCGCACCGGGGAGCGCCGAGCGGGTCACCAAGGAGGCCTCGGCGGCGCTGCGCGGGCTGCTCGCGGTGCTGCGCGACGACGACGTGCGGGCGGTGGTCGCCGAGGCGGTGACCAGGCGGGCCGCCGCGACCTCGGTGGCCGAGCCGATGGGCCGGATGCTGGGCAAGGTGGTCGCGGACGGCGGCCACCACGGGGTGGTGGACCTGGTCGCCGTCCGGGCGCACGGCTGGCTGACCGACAACCACGAGGACGTGGTCCGCAAGGTCACCCAGAAGACCCCGGGCTGGACCCCGAAGTTCCTCGACCACCAGGTCGGCGAGCGGGTCTACAAGGAGCTGCTGCGCTTCGTCACCGACATCCGGGACGACCCCGAGCACCCGGCCCGCGGCGCGATCGACAACTTCCTCGCCGACTTCGCCACCGAGCTGCAGAACGACCCGGAGACCATCGCCCGGGTCGAGCGCGCCAAGGGCGAGCTGCTCGCGCGCCCCGAGGTGCAGGACCTGATCAACTCCACCTGGGCGGCCGTGCGCACCCTGGTGATGGGGGCGGCCGAGGACGAGGACAGCGAACTGCGCCGGCGCATCCGCGACGGCGTGCGCCGCTTCGGCGAGCGCCTGGCCACCGACGCCAAGCTCCAGGCCAAGGTCGACGGCTGGCTGCAGGACGCCGCCCAGTACCTGGTCGACACCTACCGGACCGAGATCACCTCGCTGATCTCCGAGACGGTGGCGGGCTGGGACGCCGACGAGGCCTCGCGCAAGATCGAGGCCAACGTCGGGCGGGACCTTCAGTTCATCCGGATCAACGGCACGGTGGTGGGCGCCCTGGCCGGGCTGCTGATCCACACCGTGGCGGTGGCCCTCGGCGGGTGATCCCGGGCCCGGGCCTATCCTTGCCAGCACCAGTCGGTACGCGCGTAGAAGCAGAGAAGAGGGAACCACCGTGGTCCAGCCGGACGGAAGTCGGATCGGCCCCAACCCCAGCAGGACCGGGCCGGGCGACCGGAGCATCGAGGCGTTCATCGCCGGGATGCCCAAGGCGGAACTGCACGTCCACCACGTCGGCTCGGCCTCGCCGCGGATCGTCGCGGACCTGGCCTCCCGCTACGCCGGGCAGTCGAAGGTGCCGACGGACCCGGCGGCGCTCGCCGAGTACTTCACCTTCACCGACTTCGCGCACTTCATCGACGTCTACCTGAGCGTGGTGGACCTCGTCCGCGACGCCGAGGACGTCCGGGCGCTCACCTACGGCGTGGCCGAGGACATGGCCCGGCAGAACATCCGCTACGCCGAGCTGACCCTCACGCCGTACTCCTCGGTCAAGCGCGGCATCCCCGACGTGGCCTTCATGGAGGCGATCGAGGACGCCCGGCTGCGCGCCGAGAAGGACCTCGGCGTGGTGCTGCGCTGGTGCTTCGACATCCCGGGCGAGGCCGGCCTGGAGGCCGCCGAGATCACCGCCCGGCTGGCCACCGACCTGGCCCCCGAGGGCCTGGTCAGCTTCGGCCTGGGCGGCCCGGAGATCGGCGTGCCGCGGCCCCAGTTCAAGCCGTACTTCGACCGGGCCCGGGCGGCCGGGCTGCGCTCCGTCCCGCACGCCGGTGAGACCACCGGGCCGGAGACGGTCTGGGACGCCATCCGCGAGCTCGGCGCCGAGCGCATCGGGCACGGCACCCAGGCGGTGAAGGACCCGGCGCTGGTCGACCACCTGGGCGAGCACCGCATCCCGCTGGAGGTCTGCCCGACCTCCAACATCGCCACCCGGGCGGTGGAGCGGATCGAGGACCACCCGATCAAGCGGATGGTGGACGCCGGGCTGCTGGTCACCGTCAACAGCGACGACCCGCCGATGTTCGGCACCGACCTCAACACCGAGTACGCGGTGGCGGCGCGGCTGCTGGGGCTGGACGAGACCGGGGTGGCGGCGCTGGCCCGCAACGCGGTCGAGGCCTCCTTCCTGGAGCAGGCGGGCAAGGCGCGGCTGGCCGGCGAGATCGACTCCTACCTGGCGGGCTGGCAGCAGCAGCGCTGACGTTCCCGCAGGTCAACCGCCCCGTCGACGTCGTCGGCGGGGCGGTTCGCGTGGTGCCGCAGGTGCGGCGCCGGAGGTGGCGACGGACATGGTGCCGAGGGTGGCGCCGGGCGTGGCCGGAGGTGGCACCGGGTGTGGCGCCAAAGTGGTGCCAAAAACGCCTCGACATGGCACCACGGCTGTGCCATGCTCTAGCCATGGACCTCACGCCGTACGTCGAAAACCTCCGGAACGAGCTCGCGGTGGCCGCCGCCACCGGTGGGGACGAAGCGCGGGCGCTGGCCGACCGGCTGACGCTCCCGCTGGAGTCGGCCGTGCGGCTCACCCTGCTCAACGCCCTCTCCGCCGCCATGGGCGAAGTCACCCGTGACCTCGCCCCGGGCTCGGTGGACGTGCGACTGCGCGGCCTCGACCCCGAGTTCGTGGTGACGGCGCCGCCCGGTTCCGCCGGCTTCCACGGCGACGTGCCGCCCGCGATGCCGAGCGTGCTGTCGCCCGCGGCGTCGGGCGCGCTGCCGCCCGTGGCGCCACCGGTGGCGCCGCCCGTGGTGCCACCGATAGTGCCACCCGCGCTGCCGGTGCCCCCGTCCGTGACGCCGGAGTCGGACGACAGCGGTACCGCCCGGATCAACCTGCGCCTGCCCGCCCACCTCAAGGCCAGGGCGGAGGAGGCCGCCGGGCAGGAGGGCCTCTCGCTCAACGCCTGGCTGGTCCGGGCCGTCGCCGGAGCGGTCGACGGCGGTGCCCGGGCCGCCCGCCCGGCCGCCGAGCTCGGGTCCCGCGCCGTCCGCGGCGTCGGAGGCCAGGGCTTCACCGGCTGGGTCCACTAGCGCCCCGCAGCACCGCCGGTCCTGCCGGCCCCGCCAGACCCACCGCCCCTGCAACGTCACCCCCGCACCGACCAGCGGGAACACTCACACGAGTCAAGAGGACGGCACAGCCATGCCCACGTACGAGACCGACGGACAGATCTCCGTCTCCCTTGAGTTCGAGATCGGCTCGGTGTGGATCCGGGCCAGCAAGCGCACCGACACCGTCGTCGAGGTCCGGCCCACCAGCGCCGCCAGGGACGCGGACGTCAAGGCCGCCGAGCTGACCCAGGTCGACTTCTCCGGCGGCCGGCTCACCGTCAAGGGCCCCAAGCAGCGCACCGTGTTCTCCAGCAAGAAGGGCTCGATCGACCTCACCGTCGAGCTGCCCGCCGGCTCCGAGGTGCACGCCGACTCCCCGATGGCGGACTTCGTCACCGAGGGCCCGCTCGGCGACTGCCGGATCAAGACCTCCATGGGCCGGATCCAGCTCGACCGGGCCGCCGGCGCGCGGCTCAAGACCGACATCGGCGACATCCGGGTCGGCACCGTCACCGGGGACGCCGAGGTGACGGGCTCGGGCCGGATCGAGGTCGGCTCCGTCGGGGGCCGGCTGACGGTCAAGAACAGCCACGGCGACACCGAGATCGACGAGGTGCGCGGCGAGCTGGCGGCGAACGCCTCCAACGGCCGGATCCACATCGGCCTCGCCGAGGGGGACGTCGAGGCCAAGACCGCGAACGGCCACATCCGGGTCGGCCAGGTCGTCCGGGGCAAGGTCGGCCTCCAGGTCGGCGTCGGGGACATCGAGGTCGGCATCGCGGAGGGCACGGCGGCCTGGCTCGACGTGCACAGCAAGTTCGGTGCCGTCCGCAACGCCCTCGACACGGCCACCGGTCCGGGCGAGGCCCGGGAGACGGTCGAGGTCCGCGGCACCACCCAGATCGGCAGCATCCTCATCCGGAGGGCCTGATGGCGGCGACGACGGCGAACCCGGCGACGGCCCCGGTCGCGAGCACCGCGGCGATCTCGGTGACCGGCCTGACCAAGAACTACGGGGACAAGGCGGTGCTCAGGGGCGTCGACCTGTCCATCCCGGCGGGCAGCGTCTTCGCCCTGCTCGGGCCGAACGGCGCGGGCAAGACCACCACCGTGGAGATCCTCTCCACCCTGATCCCCGCCGACGGCGGCACGGTCCGGGTGGCCGGGCACGACGTGGCCCGCCAGGCCGACGGGGTGCGGAAGGCGATCGGGGTCACCGGCCAGTTCTCGGCGGTGGACAACCTCCTCACCGCCGAGGAGAACCTGATGCTGATGGCCGACCTCAACCACCTCCGCCGTCGGGAGGGGCGGAGGCGAGCCGAGGGACTGCTGCGGCGCTTCGAGCTCGACGAAGCCGCGCGCCGGCCGGTCGCCACCTTCTCCGGCGGCATGCGGCGCAAGCTCGACCTGGCGATGACCCTGGTCGGCGACCCCGAGGTGATCTTCCTGGACGAGCCCACCACCGGGCTGGACCCGCGCAGTCGGCGCACCATGTGGGAGATCATCCGGGGCCTGGTCGCCGACCACGGGGTGACGATCTTCCTCACCACCCAGTACCTGGACGAGGCCGACCAACTCGCCGACCGGATCGCCGTCCTGGACGACGGCCGGATCGTCGCCGAGGGCACGGCCGAGGAGTTGAAGCGGATCGTCCCCGGCGGGCGGATCCGGCTCCAGTTCTCGGACACCGACCGACTCGCCGCCGCCGCGGCGCTGTTCGACTACGCCACCGCCGACGCGGAGGCCCTGCGGCTGGACATCCCGGGGGACAACTCCGTGCTCACCGTGCGGGCGGTGCTGGACGCGCTCGACAACGCCTCCGTGCCGGCCGAGTCGCTGGTCGTGGAGACGGCCGACCTGGACGACGTCTTCCTGCAACTCACCGGAGAGGGTGCACGATGAGCACGGCGACGTACGTGGTCAGCGACTCGCTGACCATGCTGAGGCGCAACCTCAAGCGCGCGCAGCGGTACCCGGCGATGACCTTCTCCGTCGTGGTGATGCCGGTGATGATGCTGCTGCTCTTCAACTACGCCTTCGGAGGCGCGTTGGGGGCCGGCATCGGGGGCGGGAGCTACATCGACTACGTGACGCCGGGGATCGTCCTGATGACGGCGACGTCGGGGGCGGTCGCCACGGCGGTCGGCGTCTGCGTCGACATGACCGAGGGGATCGTCAACCGGTTCCGGACGATGGCGATCTCGCGCTCGGCGTTCCTGACCGGGCACGTGGTCGGGAGCGTGATCCAGACGGTGGTCGCGCTCGTGGTGGTGACCGGCGCGGCCTTCGCCATGGGGTTCCGGTCGAGCGCCGGGCCGCTGGAGTGGCTGGCGGCAGCGGGCCTGCTGCTGTTCGTGACCCTGACGCTGACCTGGATATCGGCGGGGATCGGGCTGGTCTCCAAGACGCCGGAGAGCGCGAGCAACACGCCGCTGCCGCTGACCTTCCTGCCCTTCATCGGCAGTGCGATCGTGCCGCCGGACTCGATGCCGACCGTGCTGCGGTGGTTCGCCGAGTACCAGCCCTTCACGCCGATCATCGAGACCCTGCGCGGTCTGCTGATGGGCACCGGCATCGGCAACAGCGGCTGGATCGCCCTCGCCTGGTGCACCGGGCTGACGCTGCTCGGCTACTTCTGGTCGCGGAGCGTCTTCTACCGGCGGTGACGGGGGTACGGCCGGTAGCCGTCGGACGGTCCGGGAGGCGGGGACACCCGCCACCCGGGCCGCCGTGGCGTTCCGGGCCCCGCTCCACCGCCGGGCCCCTGTAGTAGGGTCCGCGCCAAAGTTCGGCAAACCGGCGCAGGGGGGCGGGAGATGACCGTACGTCGCAGGCGGGCCGTCCAGGGGCTCCGGGTCGGCGCCCTGGCCGCGCTCCTGGCCTACGCGGCGGGCCGGTACGCCTCCCGCTCGGGGGGCCTGGTGGAGGTCGAGCGCCTGCTCGACCGTCCGGTGCCGCTGCTCGGTGCGGCCGTGGTGCTGCTCGTGGTCTCCGCGGTGCTCGGTGCCGGGTCCCGGGTCGGGGCGAGCAGCGGGGCCCGCGCCGGGTTCGTCCAGATCGCTGTCGCGGGGTTCGAAGCCCTCGGCGGCGAAGTCGCGCGGGGTGCCGATCTCCTCCAGGGTGACGAAGTCCTCCTCGCCGCCGACCCGGGCCGCCCGACGGTGACGCCCCGCTGACGGTGACCTGCCGGCGGCGCCCTGCTGACGGCGACCCCTGATCAACAACGGCCCCTTGTAGTAAAGTCCGCGCAAAGCTCGGCAAAAGACCGCCCGGGGGGACGGATGACGGCGAGGCGCCGCAAGCAGGTCGCGTGGGTGCTCAGAGGTCTGGCACTCGCGGCGTTGCTGGTGTACCTGCCGGGCTGGCACGCCTCCCGTTCGGGCGGGTTGGTGGTGGTCGAGCACTGGCTCAACCGGCCGGTCCTGCTGATCGGATCGGCGGTGGTGCTGATCGTGGTCTCGCTGGTGGTCGAGCTGGAGTTCCGCACCTGGTTCTCGCAGATCGGCTGCGCTGCCCTGCTGGCCCCGCTCGTCGTCGCCGGGGTGCCGGTGCTGTTCCTGTCCTACGTGTTCAGTGGTGACGGAGGCCGGGAGGACCGTTTCGTCAGCCCGAGCCGCCCGGACCGGATCCTGAGCGTCACCAACGTCTCCGGCTTCTCCATCGACCCGGTCTACCAGGTGGAGTTGGAGGCCGGCACCGGCTGGTCCACCCGCCACTGGAGCATCGGTACCTGGGACACCCGGGACGGCGAGTTCATCCGCGTCGACTGGTCCGGGCCGGACCGGATCACCGTCACCGGCCGCACCTCCCTCACCGTCTTCGAGGTCCTGCCCGACGGCAGTCTGGGCGAGCCCCGGGTGCTCCCCAAGCCGGCGCCGGTCGGAGCCGGATCCTGAACCCGAGGCCGATCAACCGCCCGCCTAGGCTGGCGTGGTGACGCAGGGGATCCGTGGGGGACGGGGAGTACGGCCGCGCTGGGTGGCGGCGGTGTGGGCGGCGGGGTTCGCCGAGGGGGCGGCGGTGCACGCGTACCAGGTCGGGAGCGGGGGGCTGCACGCCTACGCGTGGTGGCCGGTGCCGAGCCAGGTGCTGTTCCACGCGCTGCTGGTGCTCGACCCCTTGGCCGCCGTGCTGGTCGCCCGGGCGCGGCCGACGGGGGTGTGGCTCGGGGCGGGGGTCATGGCGGCCGACCTGACGGCCAACTGGTGGGCGAACTGGGACGACGTCCTGCGCCGTCCGCTCGCCTACCTCCAGGGCATGGTCGGGCTGCCGGCGATGACGCTGTTCGGGCTGTTCGTGTTCGTCACCGCTGCGCCGCTGCGCCAGGCGTTCCTCGGCACGGGCCCGGCTCTCCGTCGTCCGTAGGAGATCCGGGCCCGCGCCGAGGAGTTGCCGGGGGTCTGGCCGGTCGTCTGGCCGGTCGTCTGGCCGGGGGGTCTGGCCGGGTCCGTCACCAGACGGTGATGCCCATGGTGTCGGCCGCGCTGTGGATGGCGTTGTAGTGCGGGATCGACATGTCGGACTTCTTCTGGCCGGCCGGGAGGTTCTTGTCGGCGGCGCGGAACTCGTCGCGGGCGGCGGCGAGCAGGCTGGTGCCGTAGGAGACCGGGACGTCCTTGGTGCCGTGGGCCGGGTGGGACTTGGCGGCCGTCTGGCTGCCCGCCTGGGCGAGGGTGCTGCGGGCCTGGTTGTAGGCGGCGGCCTTGACCGTCTTCGGGTTGGCGAGCCGGGCCTGGGCGGTGCCGGCCGTCCGGGTCTGGTCGGCGGCCATGGCGACGGGTGCGACGGCGGCGGTGAGAGCGCCGGCGGCGACGACGGTGACGAGGGCGTTGCGGACGAGCCTGTTCATGTGGATTCCTTCCGGGAGAATTCCGAGAACTCCGAGGATTCGCCTCCGTTCCGGTCCCGGGGGATCGTCGGAGTGCGAACGTCTCCGCACTACCCCGGCGTCCGAGAGCGGAAAACCCGATTCCGTACGGTTCGTTCGGAAGTGATCGGATCAGGACGTTTTCTGGCTCCGGGGAACTCGTATCGTCAGACTGGGTGGGTGAATCCTGATCTCTACCCGGACGTGGCCGCAGCCGGGAGCCTCGCCGCCGCACTGGAATCGGCCGCCGCCGAACTGGCCGTGGACATCACCCTGGTGCCGGGGACCTGGGGCGACGCGGCCTCGGCGGGCATCGCGCCCCCGGCGGGCGCGGTGCCCTCGGGGCCCGCGCGCCGGCCGCTGCAGGTCCACCTGTCCGCCGCGAGGCGTAGCTTCGGCGTCTCCGGCCGGAGCCTGGGCGCCGAGCTGATCACGGGGTGGACGGCCGAACTCCGGGACGTCGTCCGGGCCGCCGTGGCCTGGGGGAGCGGCCGGAGCCTCGCGGAGCTGCGCGAGCGGTTCCCGTTCCTCTCCTCCTCGGAGCTCGCCGAGACCGATGAGCACGGGGTTGCCGCCGTGGTCGGGCTGCAATGGCGCTGGGTCAGGGAACGGGCCCTGAGGGAAGCGGAGTCCACGGAGTTCGGCCTGCTGGTCGCAGCGGCCGGTGCGGAGCCGAGGCTCCGGCAGTTGTCCCCGGCCGTCAGCCACGGGAGGCTGCTCCTCGCGGGCCGGACCGGCTTCCCGTCCGAACCGGTGATCGCGATCGTTCCCGCGGACGACGGCCGCTCGTACCAGGTGCGGCGGTTCCCGCACGGCGGCGTGGTCGCCGAGGCCGGGACGGCGGCGGAGGCCGTCGCGCTGGCCGTCGCCCACCTGCCGGCCGACCTCGGGCCGGCCGTGCTCGGCAGCGACGAGGACGCCTGACGGCCGCCGCTCGTCAGTCTTCTTCCTCGTACGGCGGGATGGACCAGCGCAGCACCGTGCCGCCGCCCGGGGCGGCTTCGAGGGTGACCGGGTAGACCTGGCCCCAGCCGCGTTCGCCGTGGTGCCGGACCGCGTGGTCGCCTTGGTCCCAGCCGATGCCGAGTACGGCGCAGCCGCCGACCTCGACCGCACCGACGCGCAGCGGGTGGTCCCAGCCGGCCCGCTCGGCCAGGTAGTGGTCGGTGTGCGGGTCGAGGCCGACGGCGACGCCGGTGCCGGGGAGGCCGCCGCGCCAGGTGGTGAGTTCGGCGGCGCGGGCGGTGGCCTCGGCGAGCGGGAGGTCGAGCCAGCCGTGCGGGCCGTCGACGCCGTGCCAGAAGATCCGTTCGCCGCCGAAGTGGGCGTGGGCGTCGTCCTCGTGGCGGCCCCAGTAGGTGACGTCGGCGAGGCCGTCGACGGATTCGCCGTCCAGTCCCGTCCACGCCTCCAGGGTGGTGGCGTCGCCGATCACCGTGCCGCAGCGGTCGACGGGCAGGTCGCCGAGCGGGATCGGGACGGCCGGGTCGGCGTCGGCGGGCCAGGGGAGGCCGAGTTCGATCTCCAGGGTGGCGATGCTCGGTTCCTCGTCGAACGGTGACGGCGAGGTGGTGGCCCGGACCCGCAGCGGCCGGTCGGCGGCGGCCCGGACGGCGAAGGCCTCGCAGTCCCCGTCCCGGAGGTGGGCGCCGCTCGCGGTGGCGGTCGCCGCGCGGGCACGTTCGCCGAGGGGCGCGCCGGTCTCCGGCCAGAAGTCGATCCAGCCGGCCATGCCGAGCACCAGCAGGCCGGACGGTGCGGTGACGGTTCCCAGGTCGGTGAAAGTTCCCAGGTCGGTGAAGGTTTCGGGCATGCGCCGATTGTGCCGCTCCGGTACGACATTCCCGAATCCCGGTCGGGCGCCGAGCCCGCGTGGTGGGTGGGCTCGCCGGGTGGGGCCGGTGCGGTGGCTACGTGTTGGACCAGGAGCGGGTGGAGAGCACCAGGAGGTAGCCGTCCGGGTCCTGGACGGTGACGCCCCAGGCGTCCCAGTACGGGTTGTGCGCGGGGACGCGCTTGCCGCCGTGCTGTTCGAGCCGCTCGATCAGTTCCTCGTCGACCGGCCGGCCGAGGTAGACGACCAGCAGGTCGTCGGCGGTCGGACGCGGTTCGACGGGGGCCGCGGGGTCGCGGACGAGTTCCAGGTGCCAGGCGGCGCCGGGCCAGCCGACCATGAGGAGCGAGTGCTCGTCGGGGGTGCCGTCGGTGGTGTGCCGGTACAGGACGTCCAGGCCGAGGCCGGCGGCCCAGAAGTGCTCGGCGGCGGCGAGGTCGCGGGAGGGGCGGGCGATGCGGACGTGGGCGGTGGCGTCGGCCGGCACGGTTCTGGCTCCTGGGCGGGTGGGGGAGGGGCGGGGACAGCAGCGAGCCTAGGGATCCCGGGGGCGGGTGCCATCGGGCGCCGGTCCTAGTCCGGCGGGTCCAGGTCCGGCCGGTCCTCAGTCCGAGTTGGGCCAGACCAGGACGCCGGGGCCGTCCGGGGTGAGCACGGGCACCCAGGCTTCGTCGGTCTCGGCCAACCGGTCCTCGTCGAGCCGCAGTTCGTGCGGTTCCTCGGCGTCCCCGTCGCAGGCCCAGTAGGTGATGCCGCGCAGGGCGTCCCGGAGCCGGTCGAGTTCGCCGTCGGACCAGGGGCGGTGCTGGGTTCCGGCACCGCGGAAGTCCCGCTCGAAGAGTGTTCGGAGTGCGGTGAGGCCGTCGGGGCCGGTCACCGGGACCAGGAAGCCCTGTAGTTCGCCTTGGTGGCAGGAGGTGCCGCCGTACTGCTGCTGGTAGTGGACTCCGGTGGGGGCGGCGACGACCACGTACAGCCAGCGGCCCGCTGTGCCGTCCGGGTCGAGGAACACGAATCGGTGTAAGTCCATGACAAGCAGTCTGCTCGACGGGCGGCGGGCGGTCGAGGGTGGATCGTCCGGATGATGAGAAACCGGAGGAACGTGCGGTAAGTGCCCAGGTGGTCGCGGGCCGGTCGGCGGCGGGCGGGCTCCGGTGACGCGAACGGCTCCGTGTGCCTGCGGCGGTTCGGGGCAATTCGATTCGCATGCGGACTCCACTTGGATCAACCGCCCTTGCGGGCCCTCGGGGCGGCTGATTGCCTCGCCGTCGTGACCGAACACCCGGTCGTGGGATTCCGTGGATACACCGCAGAGGGAGAGCTCCTTGTTCACCGTCAAGAAGGCCACCACCGTTGCTGTCGCCGCCCTGGTCGCCACGGGCGCGCTGGCCGGCGCCGCGCCTGCCTCGGCCAGTTCCGCCCGTCAGGGCTCGGAGAACGTCCGCTTCTTCAACGAGGACACGGGCGGCGCGCTGGACGCCAACAGCACCGGCGGCAGCGCCGTCTCATGGGCGCCCAACGGCACGGACTACCAGGCCTGGATCCTGCGCTTCGGCAGCCAGGGTGGTCTCCAGATCGAGAGCAAGGCGCGGGTCGGCCAGTGCCTCCAGGCGCCTGAGAACTTCGGCGACCCGATCGCCGTGGTGACGTGCAACAAGTACGTTCCGACCCAGTGGTGGGTGCTTCCCATGGTGGGTGACAAGCACGTGATCGCCCTGCAGCAGGATCCGGAGAAGGTCATCGAGTCCACCCCGACCGGCAACCCCGTGTTCCAGGGGTTCTACGACGGCAACCCGCGTCAGTTGTGGGATGCCAGCGCAGCCTGAGCCGCCGGCGGCAACGCGAACGGCCCGGCACCTGTGAGAGGTGCCGGGCCGTTCGACCGTGGAGCGCCAGGCCCGGATTGCACGGACTCTTCCTACTGAAAGTAGGACGTACTCTGGTAGTACCACTGACGCCTGACGAGGTTTCATGTCCCTCGCGACGAGATGAACATTAGCAGCTCAACGCCCATGGTCCGAATCGAGGAGTGGGCGGCAGTCGTTGCCCGGGAATGCGGACGGCCCGGCACCTGTGAGAGGTGCCGGGCCGTCCGACTGTGGAGCGCCAGGCCCGGATTGCACGGACTCTTCCTACTGAAAGTAGGACGTACTCTGGTAGTACCACTGACGCCTGACGAGGAACTGTGTTCCTTGCGACGAGAAGAACGTTAGCAGCTCAGAGTGCATGATCCAAAACGGGCCCGGGCGGTCCGGTTGGGTTGGGGGTCAGGCGTCGAACTCCCCGTTGCGGATGGCGGCGACGAGGTCGCGCCACTCAGCGGGGGTGAGCTGGGCGATGGCGTCGGGGAGCAGGCTGCTGCGGACGTAGACGGCGTCGGGGGTGACGGCTACCTCTGGGCAGGCGTTCGCATTGGCGCATGCGGCGGGCCGAATCCAGGAGCGGTTCTCCATGGGCTGTGTCTCCTCTGTGCGGGATCAGGCGTCGAACTCCCCGTCGCGGATGGCGGCGACGAGGTCGCGCCACTCGGTCGGGGTGAGTTGCGCGACGGCGTCCGGCAGGAGGCTGCTGCGGACGTAGACGGCGTCGGGGGTGACGGCCACCTCCGGGCAGCTTGAGCCGTCGGGGCAACCACCGGGGCGAGTCCAGGGGCGGTTCTCCATGGGCTGTGTCTCCTTTGCGCGGAATCAGGTGTCGAATTCCCCGTTGCGGATGGCGGCGACGAGGTCGCGCCACTCGGTGGGAGTGAGTTGCGCGACGGCGTCGGGGAGCAGACTGCTGCGGACGTAGACGGCGTCGGAGGCGACGGCTACCTCCGGGCAGTTGTTGCCATCGCCGCATGCGCTGGGCTTCTGCCAAACGAGTTCTTCCACCGGGGCCCCACAGGCTGTTCATGATGCTGGAGATCGCATCGCGGGAGACGGACGGATCGAGTTGAGTGGTCCGGGAGTTGGTCGGCGGGGCCGGCCGGTCGGGTCGGGGGTCAGGCGTCGAACTCTCCGTTGCGGATGGCGGCGACGAGGTCGCGCCACTCGGCTGGGGTGAGCTGGGCTATGGCGTCGGGGAGCAGGCTGCTGCGGACGTAGACGGCGTCGGGGGTGACGGCCACCTCTGGGCAGTTGCCCGCATTGGCGCATGCACTGGGGCGGATCCAGGAGTGCTTCTCCATCGGTTATATCTCCTTCTTGATCTTCGCGATCAGATCGCGAGAGCCCTCGACCGAAAGCGACCTGTCAGCCATCTGCTCAACCATCGAGCGGTATTCCTCCAGATGGTCGGGCATGTGGAGGAAGACCGGACCCTCCATCGAGTCGTAGCTGACGGTGTCGAGCCGAGGTACGGCCCCGTTCGCGTAGTAGATGGCTTGACCGGGCCCCTTGAAGCCTCCGGCAGCAAAGCTGACCACTCGTAGCGTGATGTGCGGTAGCTGGGACAACTCCAACATCCAGTCCAGCTGTTCCCGCGCCACATCGCGGCCACCGAACTGCATGCGCAGCGCGGCCTCATGGACGATCGCCGTGTAGGGATGCGTGCCTTTCGCCATCAACATCTCGGATCGCAGCATTCGTTGCTCGACCCGCGTCTCGACGATGCGTGGTGTCAGGCGGACTTGTGCGTCCTGGAAGATCGCACGGCTGTATCGCTCCGTTTGCATCGGGCCCGGCGGGTGGCAGATTTGGTACGAGTACATGCCCTTCGCGTGGTACTCAAATTCGCAGATGTCGAGAAAGCCTTGCGGAACGGATCCGCGATACTCCTCCCACCAACCCTTGCCCTTGTCGCCGGCCATGGTGGCGAGGGCCTCGATGTACTCGGTGTCGAGCTCTCCGTACTTGTGCGCAAGGGCGACCACTCGTTCGGGAGTGATCGAGTAGGCCCCCTGCTCGATGAGCGTGATCTTCGTGCGGTCCACGCCGAAGACCTTGGCCGCCTCTGTGGTGGTCGAACCGGCGGCATCGCGCATCTTCCTCAGCTCGATGCCAACCCGCTGTTTGCGTGCACTGGGGATAGGTGGCATGTGCTCAAGCATCTACCGGGGCGCTACAGCGAGTCCAGCCGCATTTAGGGGTACATGTACTGGAAGTGGTCGCACATGTACCGTCCAATGCCCTACAGTCTGTGATGCACCGATCACCGAACGGATCGTCAGTAACGCCGCTCGGGCTCCGAAGAACACCCATGTCCAGTGGGCTCGTTCACGGCGACGCATCCGTCGATCTCACCCGTTCCCCTCTGGGAGATCCCTGTGCGCAACCTCCTCAACTCCCCCTTCCCCTCCCTCGCGGTCTCCCGCGACGCCCTCCACGAGGCCCTGACCAGCCTCGACTGGCCCCCGGGCCTCATCTCCGACGCCCAGGTCGCCATGGTCGAACTGATCGTCAACTCCTGGCGCCACGCGAACACCCCCGCCCCGGCGGTCGTCATCCTCCTCCGCGGAAACACCCTCCGGGTCGGGGTCTCCGACCGCTCCTCCGCCCTCCCCGAGCAGCGCCCCTTCGACCCCTGCTCCGAGTCCGGCCGGGGCCTCCGGATCGTCGAGGGCCTCACCCACCGCTGGGGTGTCGACCCCCGGAAGCTGGGCAAGACCACCTGGTTCGAGTTGGACGGTGTCGCGTGAGCGCCCACCACCCGATCCACCCCGCCGACCCGGCCCTGCTCCACCTCACCGGCCGCCAGCTCACCGAACTCCTCGTCGAACTCCGTACGGAGGGCCGCGAGTTCGGCCTCCTCTGGCCCTCCGTCCACCCGGGCGAGAGCAACCTGGCCGGTCGTCGGCTCGTGAACTTCGGCAACGTTCCGGCGAGCACCCTGATCAACCTCCTCGCGCTCCTCCGCGAGTACAAGCGCAGCCGTGACGGCGGCCCCCGCCGATGCTCGGGCTCCTGATCATCAACCTCCTGGCCGCCCTCGTCGGCGCGCTCTGCGAAACCCGCTCCACCTGCTTTTGGCGCAAACCGACCGACGTCCGACCCCCGTCCGGTGGCGCCCGCCCTCAGTAGCCGATTCCGGCCCGTACGTAGGAAGTCGGCCCGGTCGACTTCCTACGCACACCCCCGCCCGCCCCGGCCTCGCGCGCAAGATCCGTAAACACTCCTGCGACCGAAGTGGCGCATCGACATCCTTGCTGCACAAGGGACTTGACGTCTCATCATGTCGTTGAAAGAGTCTGCGACCGCGCGAACTCCAGTGCGATCAATGCGAGTTCGAAAGCACCTTCATCGACACGGGGAGACTTCTCATGTTCACCAAGAAGATTGCCGTCGCGGCCGTGGCCGTGGCCGCCGCGGGTGTCCTCGGCACCGCGACGTCCGCCTCCGCGACCGGCGCCACGCTGTACGACACGAAGACCGTGGTCATCAACGACACCGGCAACCTGGGTTCGATCTGTACGTCCCGGACCCTCAACCTGGCGGCCGGCTCCTACGGTTGGGGCTTCGTCGACATGGCCCCGATGGTGAGCAGTACCGTCAAGCTCGCCGCCGGCACCTACGTCTGGACCGACTGCCTGACCCAGGGCATGGACTACTACTTCCTGGACTCGAAGATCCAGCTCAAGAACAGCTCCGCGGCCCCCGCCGTGCTGGATGCGACGCGCTGGCTGAACGTCGGTTCCTACACCTTCGGCAGCTTCCTCAAGCCGAACTTCTAGGGCCTGGGCCCGGGGTGCCCCGCCCTCCACCGCGGAGGGCGGGGCACCCGTGGTTCCGGGCCGACCCCTCCCTATCGGCCCTGGAGGTAGGTCGGGGTGGCCGTCGGGGTCACGGGGGAGCCGCCCGGCGCCGTGGGCGTCCCCGTCGGAATCGAGGAGCCGCCCGGAGCGACCGGGGTCCCGGTCGGGGTTCCCGTCGGGGCCCCCGTCGAAGTCCCGGGCTTGCCGAGCGGCGTGGGGGTCGCCGTCGGGGTGGACGTCGGCGTCCCCGTCGGGGCGGGCGTGGGGGTGGCGGTCGGGGTGGACGCCGGGGCCGTGGTGGCGTGGTCCTGGGCGAAGGCGGCGGGCAGCCCCACGCCGACCCCCGCGATCAGCAGCAGGGAACCGCCGGCCATGAGGGCCCCCTTGGTGCGGCGGCGGGACCGCACGCCGGCCTGGAGGCGCTCGCGGTGCCGGGTCTCGAAGGGGGTGTTCTCCTGGGTGTCGCGCATCATGCGTGCCAGCTCCTGTTCGAAATCATCCATGGGTTCCTCCGTCACCTCACCGGCTCGCCGACCTCGGTCAGAGCCTCCCGCAGTTTCGCCACCCCGCGCGATGCCAGGGAGCGGGCGGTGCCCACCGGGCAGCCCATCACCTCGGCGACCTGCCCCTCGGGCAGGTCCTGGTAGTAGCGCAGGACGACCGCGGCCCGCTGGCGGGCCGACAGGAGGGCCAACGCGGCCTCCAGGCGGGTGCGTTCCTCCACGACGGCGGCCAGGTCCTGGCTGCCGGCCGTCTCGGGCAGCTCCTCGGTGGGGCGTTCGCCCCACCAGCGCCGACGGGCCGAGCGGGCCGCCGCGCGCACCAGGACCTGGCGCAGGTACGCCTCGGGGGCCTGGGCGGCGACCTTCGGCCAGGCGGACCACAACTTGAGCAGCCCCTCCTGGAGCAGGTCCTCGGCCCGGTGCCGGTCTCCGCCGGTGAGCAGGCGCGCGAGGTGGAACAGCGCGGACCAGCGGGCCGCGACGAACTCATCGAAACCATCCGCTCGCGCATGCCTCATCCAGCACCGCCTTTCCGATCTCCGAACGCCTGTACCTGTGGAAAGGCACTGGCCCCCGGCCCGCTATGCACCCCCTCCCTGTGAACTGGATCACTCGCGCGCCCGGTCCGGCGCGGTCCGGCGCGGCTCAGCGCTGTTCAGCCCGGTCCGGCGCGGTTCAGCGGTAGGCGGCGAGGAACGCCCGGACGCCGGCTTCGGCGTAGCGCTCGAGCTCGGCGTCCGTGTGCTGCGGGCTGCCGTGGAACATCGCCTTGTTCACCGGGATCCAGAGCAGCAGCCCCGAGAAGTGGTTCGCCGCGAGCAGCGCGTCGTCCACCGTGAGCACGCCTTGGTCGGCGAGTCGTCGGAAGGTGTCGGCGAGGGTGGCGAGCACCCGCTCGAAGCCCTGCTCGTACCAGGTGGCGCCCAGCTCCGGGAAGTTGTCGGCGTTGGCGATGATCAGCCGGCGCAGCTGGAGCACCTGCGGCCGGGTCAGGGTGGTGAGGAACTGCCGGGCGAGGGTGCCCAGGTTCTCCTCCAGGGCGGCCGGGTCGGCCGGGATGTCGGACACCAGGTCGATCATGGCCTCGATCCGGCCGGTCGTGGCGAGCACGATCTCGGCGAACAGCTTCTCCTTGTCGGCGAAGTGCTTGTACACCGTCTGCTTCGACACGGCCGCGAGCTTGGCGATGTCGTCCATGCTCGTGCCCGCGTAGCCCTTGGCCATGAAGACCGTGGTCGCGGCTTCCATGATCGCCTGGTGCTTGCGGGCCGACCGGTTGCCGGGCTCGTTCGCTTCCAATCTCGTCTCCCTCCCCTTCTCGGCTTCTCGTTCTGGACGGAACAGTACTGGACAGTCCAGTTCCTCTCCCAGTACCGTACCGTCCAGTTCCGTAGTACTGGACAGTCCAGTTCTGGCGGCCTCGCGTCCTTGGGGGGACTTCCATGGCTCAGCAGGCGATCGACACCGCTTCCACCTCTGCCACCACGTTCACCGGCCGACGCGCCCTGCTGGTCGGCGGCGCCCTGGCCGGCCCGCTGTTCCTCGGCCTCGGAGTGGCCCAGGGCCTCACCCGCCAGGGCTTCGACTTCTCCCGCAACGCCATCAGCCAGCTCGGCCTCGGCGACCTCGGCTGGATCCAGGTCGCGAGCTTCCTGCTCACCGGCCTGCTCCTGGCCGCCGGCGCCGTCGGCCTCCACCGCACCATCGGCGGTACCCCCGGCGGTACTTGGGCCCCGAGGCTGATCGCCGCCTTCGGGGCCTCCTTCCTCCTCGCCGGGGTCTTCAAGGCCGACCCCGGCGCGGGCTTCCCGGCCGGAACGCCGGACGGCCCCGGTGAGCTGAGCGGCCACGGCACCGTCCACCTGCTCAGCGGCACCCTCGGCTACCTGGCGCTCTGCCTCGCCTTCCTCGCCCTGGCCCGGCACTTCGCCGCGCGCGGCGAGCGCGGCTGGGCCCTCGCCCTCCACATCGTCCCGGTCGGCGTCCTGGCCGGTTTCGCGGGCTCCGGCGCCACCGTCATCGCCTTCACCCTCGGCGCAGGCCTCGGCCTCCTCGCCCTCACCGCGGCGATCCTGCGGGCCGGCGCCCTTGTCGGTGCCGACCGCTAGCGTCGGAGCAGTGACGTCACCTCAGAACAGCTACGTTCAACCCGAGTAGAGAACAGGACACCCACGCGATGACCACCCCCGTCAAAGGCCCCGCCAGCTACTTCCCCGCGATCGAGAAGAAGTACGGCCGCCCGGTCGAGGAGTGGCAGGGCCTGATCCGCAGCTCGCCGCTCACCAAGCACATGGAGCTCGTCGCCTGGCTCAAGGGTGAGCACGGCCTCGGCCACGCCAACGCGCTCGTCGCCCACACCCTCGCCGAGCGCACGGCCGGCTGACCGGGTCGTTGCCTGCCGCCCGCTGCCTGCTGTCGTGTGACGTGGGGCGAGGTGGGTGCGGCTTCCGGGGATTCCCTTCGTCCGTGCACTACCTTTCGTGCTGCACTGCCACGCTCCGTGACCATTCGGCGTTCGGAGTTGTTCGGCATCCGCACCGACCCGTCGCGCGGAAGGCTCGCCGTGACCACCCAACTCCCGGCCACCATCGACGAAGTGATCTCCCGCATGGAGCAGATCGACCGCGAACTCGACCCGCACGACGGCGTCGCCTGCTTCAACCGGGTGTACCTGAAAGTCACCAAGCTGGTGAAGCAGCACGTCACCGAGGGCACCTTCAAGGACGGCGCCTTCCTGGAGCGGATGGACGTCATCTTCGCCGGGCACTACCTCCAGAACGTCGAGGCCGCCAAGGCCGGACGCCAGGTCGAGGGTTCCTGGCAGCCGCTGTTCGACGTGCGCGGCAACCGGGTCATCTGGCCGATCCAGTTCGCGCTGGCCGGGATGAACGCCCACATCAACCACGACCTCGCCCTCGCCGTCGTCGAGACCTGCCAGGAGCGCGGCACCGCGCCTGAGAACCCGCCGGTGCACGAGGACTTCGAGAAGGTCAACGACCTGCTCGCGAGCGTGGAGGCCGAGATCCGGGCCGAGTTCGAGTTGCAGCTCGTCAAGGTCGCCACCGCGCCCGCCGAGCAGCTCAAGCACGCGGTCAGCGCGTTCAGCATGTCCACCGCCCGCGAGGTCGCCTGGTTCAACGCCACCCAGCTGTGGAACGCGCGCAACAACCCGATGAAGTACCAGATCGTGCTCACCGGCATGGTCGGCTCGGTGAACGCCACCAGCAGGGTGATCCTCGTCCCGGTCATCCCGCCGCCGGCCGCCTGACGGGAGTGGTCGCTGCCCGCGGTCGCCGGGCGGTCCTCGGGGCGGAGGTGGAAAGGGGGTTGCGCGGAGGCGCCGCACCGCTGACGATCATGCGATGAGCACAGTGATCAGACGGGTACGGGCCGAGGAGTGGGAGCGGGTCAAGGAGCTCCGCCTCGCCGCGCTGCAGGACCCGGTCGCGGGCATCGCCTTCCTGGACACCTACGAGAACGCCGCCGCCAAGCCGGACGAGTTCTGGCAGGAGCGCACCGCCGGAGCCGCCGAGGGCGACGCGGTGCACCAGCTCGTCGCCGAGGCCGCGGACGGCCGCTGGCTCGGCAGCATGACCGTCCTGGTCGAGCGGCCCGGCGGGGACGGCGCCCTCGGCGGCGACGTCGTCAGCGTCCCGCAGACCCACGTCGTCGGGGTCTACGTCCGCCCCGAGGCGCGCGGCACCGGCCTGGCACACGAGTTGATCCGGGCCGCCCAGGACTGCTCCTGGGCGCTCACCGAGCCCCGGGTCCAGCGGGTCCGGCTGTTCGTCCACGAGGACAACGCCCGTGCCAAGGCGATGTACCTGCGGGCCGGCTTCCGCCGCTCCGGGGTCTCCGTGCCGGTGCCGGGGGACGCGACGCACCGGGAGATCGAGCTGGCGGTCGAGCGGGGCTGAGGTTCGCTGTCCGTCTGTCCGTCTGTCCGCCTGGCTGCTTCCCCGCCTGGCTGCCGCCCGCCGCCCGCCGTCAGCGGAAGTCGTCCGCGTGCTCCCGGACCCAGGAGCGGAAGCTGCGGGCCGGGCGGCCGAGCACCTGCTCGACCGTGTCCGTCACCCGTTCCGGTTCGCGGGTGAACGACTCCCAGGCCCGCAGCCGGGACTCCACGAAGGCCGCGTTGCCCCAGGCCGCCGTCAGCTGCTCGCGGGCCACCTCCGGCGCCAGCTCCTCCCAGCGGACCTCGGTGCCGAGCTCCTCGCCGATGATCCCCACCAGCGCGGCGTGGGCGAGCGACTCGGGGCCGGTGACCAGGTACTTCCTGCCGTCGTGCCCGTCCTCGGTGAGCGCCCGGACGGCCACGTCCGCGATGTCGCGTTCGTGGACCAGCGAGCGGCGCGCCCGCCCGTACGGCCAGCGGACCACGCCGGTGCGGACCTGGTCGGCCCAGCCGAGCGCGTTGCCCGCGAAGTCGATCGCGCGGACGAAGGTCCAGGCCGTGCCGGAGTGGCGGATCAGCCGCTCGATCTCCTGGTGGAAGATCACGGCCGGTTCGTCGTCCGTGAGGTCCGGTACGTCCGTCGAGAGGTAGACGACGCGCTCGGCGTGCTCGGCGATCAGCTCGACCACCCGCGGCTGCACCGGGATCCCGGGCCACATCAGGTAGACGGCGTCCACCCCGCCGTGCACCCCGCCGTCCAGCGCGGCCGTCAGGCTCTCCGGCTCCGCCAGGTCGCCCTCGACGACCTCCACCCCGCCGTCCAGCGCGGCCGTGGCCCGGTTCCGCACCAACGCCCGTACCCCGTGCCCGCCTTCGACCAGTGAGGCCACCACGTGCCTGCCCACACTGCCGTTCGCGCCGATCACCAGAACCTTGGTCATGCCGGGCCCAACTGCCCGACCGGACCGGCCTATTCCCCTCGCGCGGCCCCGGACCACGAGCCGTCCGCTGCGGGGGAGTGGGTGATGACGACCCGGGTCTGTCAACACCGCTCCCCGGCCTCGACGCACCTGTGCGGCCCGACCATCGCACCGCCCGACCATCGCATCGCCCGACCGGTTGGCTTTCCGTGCGGGTTGCAGCGGTACGTCCGGCTGGACGGGCTGGACGGGCTGGACGCGATCTGGATCTCGCACCTGCACGCCGACCACCGCGCCGACCTACTCACCGCCTGCCACGGCGCGTTGTCCGCGGACGTGCGGCTCGCCGCGCCGATCCCGCTCCACGGTCCGCCCGGCATGCCGGCCTTCGCGCTCCGGGCGGACGCCGGCGGCCGTTCGATGGTCTACTCCGGCGACACCGCGCCCCGCGCCGCGCTCACCGGACTGGCCGCCGACGGCGACCTGTTGCTGTGCGAGGCGGAGGCGGTGGCCCGCGCCGCGTCCCGGTTCGCCGGCCCGGTCGGGCACGCCGATCCGGGAGCGGTGCTCACGGTCTGACGGGCCCGGCCGGATCGACCTGCCTGGTCGGTGCGAACGGTCAACCGCCCACCCGCACGACGTACTTGCCGGTGGCCCGCCGCTCCTGCATCGCGTCGTGGGCGGCCGGTACGGCCTCCAGGTCCGCGAGCTCCGTGAGCGGCACGGTGAGGCCGCGGTGCGCCTGGAGGTCGAGGGTGGTGCGGATGGCCCGGGCGAGGCGTTCGGGTGCGGTGGCGGCGTAGCTGCGGTGGCTGAACCCGGTGACGGAGAGGTTGCCGCCCATCAGCCGGCCGAGCGGCGGCAGGTCGCCGAGTTCGCCGCCGCCCGCGTTGCCGAACAGGACGATCCGGCCGCCCGGCGCGGTGACGGCGAGGTCGAGGTCCAGGGCGGCGGTGCCGAGCGGGTCGAGTACGAGGTCGACGCCCCGGCCGTCGGTGGCGGTGCGGACGGCGTCGGCGAGCTTCTCGTCGCGGGCGAAGGCGTGGTGGTAGCCGAGTTCGACGGCGGCTGCGGCCTTCTCCGGGCGGCCGACCGTGCCGATCAGGACGCCCCCGCCGCCGAGCAGCGGGACGAGCTGGGCGACGGCGCTGCCGATCCCGCCGCCGGCCGAGTGGACCAGGACGTTGTCCCCGTCGGTGAGCCGGCCCGCGTCGGTGAGCAGCAGGACGGCGGTGGCGAGGCCGAGCGGGGCGGCGGCGGCCGCGCTGAGCGCCAGCCCGTCCGGGACGGGGAGGGTCAGGACGGCGTCGGCGAGCACCACCTCGGCGAGTCCGCCGCCGACGGGTGCGGCCGCGACCCGGTCGCCGACGGCGAGCCCGGTGACGCCTTCGCCGAGCGCCCGGACCGTACCGGCGACCTCCTTGCCCGGCAGGTACGGCCACTCGGCGGTGTAGCCGCCGTCGCCGCGGCGGGCCATCACGTCCACGAAGTTCAGTCCGGCCCAGGCGACGTCGATCGCGACCTGGCCGGGGCCGGGTCGCGGTGCCTCGATCTGCTGGATCTCGGAGTTCTCGGCTCCACCGGGTGCGGTCATCACCAGTGCGCGCATGTCGGTCCCCCTCGACTACGATGTTCGACGAACGACGAAATTGCCGTGGCACAGTGGTACCACCGCGTTTCGGCGTTTGTCGAACATCGCAGATCAGAGGAGGTAGGAAGATGCCGCGCAGCACCCGCCGCCGGCCGGCGCTCGTCCACCCCGCGGTCGAGGAGATCGACCTGTACGACGTCCTCCACGCGCTCTCCGACCCCACCCGGATGACCATCGTCCGGGTTCTGCGCGCCGAACCCGAACGGGCCTGCGGCACCTTCCCGGTGGACGTCGCGCCCTCCACGCTCAGCCACCACTTCAAGGTGCTGCGCGAATCCGGTGTGATCAGCCAGCGCGAGGAGGCCAACCGCCGGTTCTCCGCACTGCGGACGGTCGACCTCGAACGGCGCTTCCCCGGGCTGCTGGACACCGTCCTGGCCGCGCTCGCCCGCAATGAGCCCGGAGAAGAGCTCGGAGAGCAGCCCGGAGAAGAGCTCGGAGATGAGCCCGGTGCCGAACCGGCCTGGCACGGTTAGGAGTCAGGCGGCGGCCGCGCGGTGCCGACGGTGGTACGAGACGGTGACCGCCGCCAGCAGCGGGCCCCAGGCGACCGCGGGCAGGTAGAGGAAGCCGACCAGCAGGTGCCCCCGCGGCGTCATGTCCGGGTGCGACACCGTCCACCAGGCGAGGAACGGCGTCCAGAGCGCCGTCAGCCCGGCCGCACCCAGCGAGGCCGCCAGGACGACCCGGCGCGGGTTCACCGGCCGCCCGCCGAGGAGCGGGACCCAGCGCGGCGGCACCGTGCCCCACGGCCGGACCAGGCCCAGGGTGAGCAGCGCCAGCGCCTCGGTGAGCACGCTCAGGGTGAGCGGCCAGACCGCGTTCCAGCCGGTGAAACCCACCGCGTGGTAGCCCGCGTCGGTGTACCCGCCGTGCCATCCGAGGGTCAGCCCGAGCCGCCACAGCCCGGCCGGCAGCGCGGTCACCGCGGCCGCGTGGGCGGCCCGGACCGCCCAGCGCGGCGGGGCGGGAACGGCCGCGGCGGCAGGAGCGGTGGAGTCGGGAGCGGCAGTGGTGCGGGGGGCGGTGGTCGGCTGCGGCGTCGTCATGGCCCCACCCTCCGGTGCGGGCCGGTGGTGCCGCGTCCGCTCGGCGGCGGGCTTGCGCCGGACCCCTCCCCCAGCTGGGGGAGGGGCGTCTCAGCCCTGCCGCAGCCCTACCGCAGCCCCGCCGCGGTCGCCGGTGGGTGGCCTCAGCGCAGCCGCGACGACGACAGGATCGACGCGAGGTGCGCCACCACCATCCCCCAGGTGATCACCGTGATCCCGGCGAGCGTCCACCGGGTGGCGTCCAGGTTGTGCAGTCCGGCGTCCACGGCGGCGGCCGCCAGCAGCACCAGCGAGGCCTCGATGCCGTTCGTCACCCGGTGGATCTTGAAGATCGAGGCGAGCCGACGGGCCGTCGCGATGCCCTGGGAACGCGGCTGGGTGGACTCCTCGTCCGCCGGCGCCTGCCCGCTGCGCGCCCGGGCCACGTCCACCAGGTCCGTCGAGGCTTTGAGCAGGACGACGCCCAGCGCGGCCGCCAGGCCCGCCGACACCCACAGCTCCGAGCCGCCGCGCGCCGCCCGTACACCCGCGCCGATCATCAGCGCGGCGTCCGCCAGGTAGGCGCCCAGCCGGTCCACGTACACCCCGGCCATGCTGAACTGGCGCTTCCAGCGCGCCACTTCGCCGTCCACGCAGTCGAACAGCAGGAACAGCTGGAACAGCACCGCCGCGAGCACCGCGCCGGTCAGGCCCGGGATCAGCAGGGCCGCGCCGCCGCCGACCCCGCACACCACCATCACCCAGGTCAGGGTGTTCGGCGAGACCGAGGTGCGCACCAGCTGACGGGTGGTCCGCAGCGAGAGCGCCCGCATGTAGAGCCGGCCCGCCCAGTGCTCACCGTTGCGGCTCTGCAACTTGGCCTGCGGCTGGCACACCTCGCGCAGCTCGGCGAGCGCCGGAGCAGCCACCATGACGACATCCCTCCACCTGTCCCGAAACGATCACCACAGGCTACGGCCTCCGGAGGGGGCGCCTGACCAGCCGGTACGCCCCCGGCGTCCGGGAAAACCGGTGGGCCGCCCGAACACCCCCGGGCTAGGCTTCGCGGGTTCACCGGAACCGGAGCCCCCGGGCCCGATCGCCCGTCCCCGCAAGCCCGTTGACGCCGTTCCGCGCGACGCCGCCCGGCGTGACGCGGTCCGGTGCGCGGCGCTCCGGCGCGGGGCGGAGCGGACGCGCCCCGAGGGCGGAACGAGGAGAGTCCAGCACCATGGTGACCACGGACACCGCCCCGCAGAGCCCCGAGCCGCAGGGTCCTGCCCCGCAGAGCCCCGACCTGGCCCGGCTCCTGGCCGGACACCGGCCGCAGGGCCCGGTCGAGACCGCCGACCACGCCAGGGCGACCGCCCTGGTCGCCGCCTCCGCCGCTGCTGCTGCCGCCGCCGCCGCCTCCGACGACACCGACGCTGCCGATGCCGCCGACGCAGCCGATGCCGCCGACGTCTGGGACCGCGGCACCCCGCTGCACTTCACCGCCTCCGCGCTGATCGTCCACCCGCCCACCCGCCGGGTGCTGCTGCGCTGGCACGTCCGCCAGCAGGCCTGGCTCCAGGTCGGCGGCCACGGCGACCCGGGGGAGACCCTCCCGCTGGACATCGCCCTGCGCGAGGGCCTGGAGGAGACCGGCCTCACCGACCTCACCCCCTGGCCCGACGCCACCCTCGTCCACCTCGCCGTGGTGCCCGTCCCGGCCTCACCCGTCGAACCCGCCCACGAGCACGCCGACCTGCGCTTCCTGCTCGCCACCGACCGCCCGGACGACGCCCGCCCGGAGAACCCGGCCTCCCCGCTGGAGTGGCTGAGCATCGAGGAGGCCCGGCAGCGGACCACCGAGGAGAACTTCCGCGAGACCCTCGACCGCGCCGCCCGCCTGCTCGGCTGAACCACGCCGCCCTCACCCAAGGACCCCACCCCTGATGCACACCGACCAGATCCTCATCTTCGACGCCGACGACACCCTCTGGGAGAACAACGTCCTCTTCGAGCGCGTCATCGACGGCTTCCTGGACTGGGCCGCCGCCCCGGAGGGCCGCGACGGCGCCCGGGCCCTGTTCGACCGGATCGAGGCCGCCAACGTGGCCGCCCTCGGCTACGGCGCCACCGTCTTCCGGCAGAGCCTCGCCGACTGCCTGCGGCAGCTGAACGGCGACCGCACCCCCACCGCGGCCGAGCTCGCCCGGATCGACGAGCTGCTCACCCCGCTCACCCGGCGCGGCGAGGTCGAACTGATCGCCGGCGTCGCCGACACCCTCGCCACCCTGGCCGGCCGCCACCGGCTCCTCCTGCTCACCAAGGGCGACCAGGAGGAGCAGCAGGCCAAGGTGACGGCCTCCACGATCGACCACCACTTCGGCGGGATCCACATCGTGGCCGAGAAGTCCGTCGACACCTACCGGCAGCTCACCGCCGAGCTCGGCCTCGACCCGGACCGCACCTGGATGATCGGCAACTCGCCCAAGTCCGACATCGCCCCCGCCCGCCGGGCCGGCCTGCGCACCGTCTTCATCCCGCACGAGCACACCTGGGTGCTGGAGCACGAGGACCTCGGCCCGGACGAGGCGACGCTGCAGCTCGCGACCTTCCCTGAGCTGCTGCGCCACTTCTGAGCGAACGCGCCGGCTCCAGACCTGGGGTCCGTCTTCAAACTCCCGTCTGCGGGCCGACGCCGGGGCACGCGCCTCGCCGCGTTGTCGTCGGTCGCCAATGCGCTGCATTGGGCTCCCTC